>NZ_CP081960.1:0-300000 GCF_019823105.1 Halobaculum magnesiiphilum | reverse complement strand
CGGGAAGCAGCCCGACGTCCGTGACTGCGCCCGACAGCGTCTGCTCGTCGAGCTGATCGCCCGAGGAATCGAGCACCGTCAGGAACGACCACGAGGCGACCGCGAGCCTGCCGTCCGCGGCCGCGACCGCCGGCGACTCGGCGACCTCGGCATGTGGTTGGTCGAACCGGCCCGCCTCGATGCCGGTCCGGCCTTCGATGACGACGAACTCGCCGTCGCCGGTTCTGACGTACACCCGATCGGCATCGGGGTCGGCGTCGACCGACCGGCCGTCCGCGATGTCGACGCCCCACACTCGGCTCCCCGCGTGCGAGAACGCCTCGAGTTCCGTGTCGCCGAGTGCGTACACCCTGTCCGCGACGGCGACGTCGACCACGTCGTCCCTGCGGGCGACCCGGCGACGGTCGCCCGACGTGATGAGCGAGATCCGGCCGTCGGCGGTCGCGACCGCGATGGCGCCGGAGCCGGCGTCGGCGGCCGCGACCTCCGGCATGTCGAAGGCGTCCACCTGCACGTACCGTTCGGGGACCTCAGCCTCGTCGGCATCCGGGCCGAACTCGTCGTCGGCGTCGTCCGACGCGTCATCGGAGTCAGGCGGTGTCGTCGTTTCCGTCGCTTCCGCCGGGTCGGCCGGTTCCGCCGTCGTCGCTTCGCTCGCTGTTTCCGCCGTTGCCGCCGCTTCCGACTCGTCGACGGCTGCCTCGTTCGTCGGCTCGTCCCGGCCGTCGTCCGGTCGGTCGCCCCACTCGTCGGAGTCAGGGTCCGCCGAGGCGTCGTCCCACTCCTCCGGGTTCGAGCCGGCGTCGTCCACGGCTACTCGGCCCCCGTGTCCTCACCCGGCTCGTCCGGGCCGTCGTCCGCGGGGGCTCCGCCGTCGGGCGTCGCGGCCGCGTTCGCGTCCGCGCTCGCGGCGTTCTCCTCACGGATTTGCTTGGCCTGCTCCTCGAGGTAGCGCTTCATTTCCGGGTACCCCTCAAGTTCCGAGGCCTGCTTCATCGTCGATGAGACGTACTGGCGAACCGTCTTGGGCTCCGACTCCTCCAGCTTCTCCAGGAGGTACTGCTTGTCGGGTGTGATCGCGTCGCCGTCGATGACGCTCTCGATGAGTTCGCGCTGCAGCTCCGAGCCGAGCACGCGGTCGGCGATTTCGGCGGGAGTGTACCCGACCGACGCCTCCCCCAGCTCCTCGAGCGCCTCCTCGTCGAGGTCCTCGCCGATGCGTCCCAGCGACGTGCGCCACACCTCCGACATCACGTCGGCGTCGGGTTGCGGGATGAACTGCTGGATCGGGAACCGTCGGGTCGCCGCCGGGTCGATGCTGAAGGGCATGTTCGTCGCGCCGATCACCAGCAGGTTGTCCTCCACGTCGTTCATCTCCTGGAGGAACGCGTTCGTCAGCGCGCGCTCGTGGCGCTGGAGGTTGTCGTCCGACCGGTCGGGGATGAGCGTCTCCACCTCGTCGAAGAAGAGGACGGCGAACCCGTCGCCGGCGGCTTCGTGGGCCTGCTCGAAGGCCGCGCGGACGTTCTTCTCGGACTCGCCGGAGTACTTCGAGACCACGTCGCTGCCGCGAACCTCGAGGAAGACGACCTCGCCGTAGCTGTCCTCGATGTCGGTGTTGTGCTTCGCCTCGTAGGCGATCGCCTCCGAGACGAGCGTCTTCCCGCAGCCGGGCGGCCCGTACAGCATCATGCCGCCGCCGCGGTCGGCGAACTCCTCGCCGTAACGCTCGACGACCTCGTCGCGCACGTCCGGCTCGAACAGCGACAGCATCATCTCCGCCGTCTGCTTCACCTCCTCCAGTCCCGCGACGTCCTCCTCGAAGCTCGTCGTCGGGTTCTTCGGGGTGATGTCGATGTTGGCCTCCTCCTCGTCGGCCTGCCCGCCGGCACCGCCTCTACCGCCGCCGGCCGACCCGTCGCCCCCTCCGCTCGCGCCGACGTCTGCTCCGGCCGGCGGGCCCGTGCTCGCGGGCGGTTCGTCGAGGAACTCGAATTCGGTGTCGTCGTCGACCCGGAGGGTCGTCCCCCGCGGCTCCAGTTCGTCGACGACGAACTCGACACGCTCGCCGCCGATGTCGGCCACCTCGTGGATGGGATGCAATAGGAACTGACGCTCGGCGAGCGCCGAGGCCAGCGCCTCCTCGTTGACCCCTTCGGCGTAGATGCTCGCGCGCTTGCAGGTCCGGACCGACCCGAGCGACACGTCGGTGTCGACGTAGAAGTCGTTCGTTCGGTTGATGCCGCCGAACAGCGTCGCGACGTTGCTGTTCAGGTAGACCTTGTTCTTGATCGTGCTCGCGAAGCCGTCGTCCTCGGTGTCGACGCGAAAGAACGCCTCCCGGCCCGCGTGCCGGACGCGGGCGATCTCGGCGCTCGGCCCCACTTTGCTCTCTCCCACGGTGACGTGGGACGTCGGCTGCTCCTCCTTCGTGATCGGCGTGAGATTGACACTCGTCATGTGACTGGGTTGTAGGCGTTCATCGTTCGGGTCACGTATTCGCGAACCCGCCTGTCCTCGGCGTCGACCAACCCGTCCGGCGGGTTGACCCACAGCGTCCGCGTGGCAACGTTTCGAACCGTCGTCCCGGTGTCACGAAGCGCGCCCGCGACGTCGTACAGCGCGGCCGCGGAGTCGTCGCGGTCGTACAGTTCCATCCGGCCGGCGCCGCGCTCGACCATGCCGGCGGCGCGGTCGAGTCGGTCGGCAACGACCGGAACCAGCACGAACCAGTTCGCGACCGGCGCGCCGGCAGTCGCGAGCGGGACCGTCGGCGACCCGGACTCGACGACCGTGATCCGATCCGCGTCGCGGGCCGTCTCGACGGCGTCCGTCGGCGGTTCCTCGCCGTCGATGGCCGCCGTGATCACTCGCTCGACCGCCTCCGCGATCCGCCCGTCGTCAGTCGTCGCCGGGACCGGGAGGGGGTATGCATCGGCCAGCACCGTCCCGATCCCGCGCAGCGACGCGTCGAACGACGCGATCGCCGCCCAGACCCGCCGTGGCTCGGGCGGCTCCGTCCACGAGAGGATCCGGTCGCACGTGTGCTCGACGGCGGCGACGCGGTCGACCCACGGGTCGACGGTGGACGGGCGGGACACGCGGTTACCTCCGACCCCCCGAAATCTCTCCGGACGGCGGTCGCGACTCGACGCCGTCGTCGACGCTCGAACTGGTCCCGAACCACATCCTCACGATTCCGTGATCGGTCCCGTCTCGGTTTCTTCTTGGGCGATCGCCTGGGAGGATTCGTTTAGCTCGGCCATCTCCTCGGAGTTGCCGCGGAGGCCGTCGAGGACGCTCTGTGCGTCCTCCTCCTCCATCCGCTGTTGCTTGGGGACGACGTTGCCCATCGCCGACAGCACGTTCGTGAACTGCTCGGAGGCGGCGACCGCCTCCGTCGGCCACAGCTGTTGGGTCCGGATGCGGTCGCGCAGGCGCTCTTGCTCGATCGAGAACTGGTCTTTGGTCGATTCGAGCTGGTTGATGATCTCCCCGAGGTCCATCTGATCGGGGTTCGGGTTCGGGATCGTCTCTCCTTGCTTCTCCTCCTGCTCGACGAGGTTGTCGTAGTGGTAGTACTGCTCGCGGGCGTGATCGAACTTCCGGCGTTCCTCCTCGTCGAGGTCGTCGATATCGCGGTCGCCGGCGATCGAGAGCATCTCCTGTTTGTACTCCTCGCGCTTCTCGCGGAGGTTCTGGAGGTGCTCGGTCACGTCGGTCGTCTCTTCGGCGCGCGAGGTGAGCCGCTCTTGGGCCTCTTCGACCCGGCTGACCGCCGTCTCGATTCGCTCGGTGAGCGTGTCGAACGCCGCCGCCCAGTTGCTGTACATCTTCACCGCGCGGTCCATCTCGTCCTCGTCGTAGGTGTGAGGCGGCCGCAGCACGGTCACTGTCGACTGCTCGATCGTGACGATGTCGTTGTGGCCGAGGTAGTCGATGATGGCGCGCGCGGAGTCCTCGCTGCGGGCGTGTTCGCTCTCCGCGAGCGTTTGTGCGGCGTCCTCGACGTCGATCACCGCGTTGCCGTCCTGGTCGATGGAGAGCTCCTCGCCGCCGAGGACTTCCTCCATGAGGTGTGCGAGCAGTTCCTCCCAGTTCCCGCTGTCCTCGTCGGACCACTCGGCGAAGCCGTGCTCGAACCGCACCGCCGAATCGGTCTGGCTCTTCGGTCGTGCGACGACCGTTCCGGACTCCTTGTCTTCCTCGAAGCTCGTGTATCGCATTGTAATTGGTGGGGGTATGGGGGGATCAGAATCGCTCGTCGATCAGCGCTTCGCCGCGTTCGCGGACCTTCGTTCGTGCGTACGCGTTGCCGGCGTCGCTCGTCGTGAGGTGAAGGTCCTCGATCTCCTCACGGAGTTCCTGCTTGAGGTTGTCGGCGGTCGTCGCCGTCAGGTCCTGCAGCAGGGGTCGGGTGAGGTCCTCGGCTCGCCCCTCGACCATCCGGTCGAACGGTTCGACGGCCACGGCGAGGCTGCGCGCATCGAGCACCTCGACGTGCGGATCCCCGTCCTCGTCGTCGTACTGCTCCCGGACGGCCTCGATGACGTCCCGTTTGCCGATGTCTGCGCCGCTGGATCTGACATGCGCGAGCACGTTCGACCGGACCTCGATCTCCGATTCTATCAGCGAGTCGTACTCGCCGGTCGGCATCACGTTGCCGGCGTCCTCGAACGCCCGGCTCACGTCGTCGCCGAGGTCGTCGGCGAGTTTCTCGGCGAACTCGTCCAGCGCGCTCCGGACGAGGTACTCGCCGTCCATGTCGATGATGAGCCCCTCACCCTGGAGATAGCCGATCACGTCCGAGGTTGCGGCCACCGAGATGGCTTCCTCCAACTGGCCGTGCGAGAGTTTGCCGTGGGTCGCCCGCCGCTTGAGCTTCCCCTTGAGGTCGTCTTCGCCCGTCTCCTCCTTCAGGCGTGAACCGACGGAGTAGTAGTCCCGGCTCCCCGCGGCGATACGCATCACGAGGTTCTGTCGCCGTAGTTGCTTGGCGAAGAAGTCCGCGTCCTCGTGGGCCAGGTCGAACGCCTTCCGGAGGTCCTCCGTCGTGACGACCATCTGGTCACGGAAAACGCCCTTGAGGCGCTCGGTGATCCCCGTCCGGGTGCCGCTGCCGAACGGGTCCCAGTAGAACACCCCCGACCGGATCCGTTCGAGGCTGTAGTTCTCGTCCTCCGCCAGATCGCGAAGGGACTCCTTCACGTCTGACGTCGACAGCTTCGGCGCCTTCAATCGGCCTTTCTCCCGACTCTGGTACTGGTCCTTCAGGTCGTCGCGGACGCGGTCGACGTACAGGAATCCATAGTTGGACTGTGAGATGTCCTGTGAGATATCTTCCAGAACGTCGCGATCGACGGGACGAAGCGGCATTGACAGATATACCAGACTCATGGGTACTAAGTGTTATCCTGCTAGTATCATGCGCCGGAACGGGCCCTCCCGAACTGGACGAATCCGCCGTACGTAAGGGGGTACGATCCGGCTACCCCGAGCGGACCGCAAACGGCACCGGCGACGTACGATCCTCTCGCCGGGACGAGTCCCACGCGAGAACTGCGGCGACCGGTCCGGACCGGATGTACACGTGCGTCGCTTTCTCTTTGGATCGGAACATATACACTGACAAATCTAGTGACTGTCCACACACTGTCGACTTCGTGTTCTAGTACACTAGCTGAAATCGTGGGATATTATTCTACTGTCCGAAAATACTTTTACGATCGATATCGGTGTTCTCACTACGATGAGTGGACGCACCTCCAGACTAAATCCCAAATCCTGCAACAACCAATTAGCTGTATCGGAAAATCTCCGTGGAGTGTACAGATCTAATGTGACAGCGCCGCAGAACGGTTCCGACAGCCACGTTCGTCCGGTCCGCACTGTGACGGCGACCGTGGGAGGATCGTCATGACCACGGACCCGCGCGCCGAGGGCGACGCGCCGACGGATCCGTCCGTGACACACAGATACGGACGCCTCTCGCTCGGCGACGGCGGCGTGATCGTGTACGATCGCGACCGGGTGAACGCGTGGATCCAGTCGAGCGTCGCGTACGACCTCCCAGCGCCAGCGCCGGCGACGGACGCGACAGCCCTCGACCTCGGGGGCGAAGACGGGCCGGGAGGTGACTGACCGTGGCGGCCGGATGCTCCGAGACGGCCGGACCGACCGACGGAAGCCCAAGGACCGGCGACCCCGCGCTGCTTCGCTCCCGGTCGACGAAGCTGATCCGGGAGACGGCCGAAGCGGTCGACGCGTCGCACGGCGTCGTCTGTCTCTCCGGCGGCGTCGACTCGGCCACCACGGCCGCGCTCGCGGTCGATGCGCTCGGCGCCGACGCGGTGACGGCGCTGATCATGCCGACGGACACAACGGACGAGCGACACGTTCGCGACGCCAGGTCGTACGCCGACTCGCTCGGCGTGGATCACGCGACCGTGCCGCTCGAGCCCGCCCTCGACGTGTTCAAGCGATACGTCGCCCCCCGGATCGCGGCTGATGGCGACGCCGTCGCCGCCGGGAACCTCTCGGCACGCCTCCGGATGGCGTGTGCCCACCTCGTCGCCGACGCGTCCGACGGCGTCGTCGTCGGGACGAGCAACCGGACCGAGCGGCTGCTCGGCTATTTCACCAAGTACGGAGACGGCGCCGCAGACCTGCACCCCCTCGGCGAGTACGACAAGACGGCGGTGCGGGCGCTCGCGACACACCTCGACGTGCCGCCGGAGATCGTCTCCCGGCCGCCGACGGCAGGCTTCTGGCGAGGACAGACCGACGAGTCAGAGCTCGGCGCCTCCTATGCGACGCTCGATACCGTCCTGGGAGCGCTCGTCGACACGTCGCCGCACGACCCCGCGACGGCGATCGACGAGTCGACGGGCGTCGACGGCGATACCGTCAACCGGATCGTCGACCGGGTCGAACGAAACGCCCACAAGCGGTCGCGGCCGCCGGCGCCGTCCCGGACCGTCCCGGACGCGGCGACCGAACCGGACGCCGACTCGGACGCGGATCGCGCGGTCCACGGCGGCTCCCGTCTGGCGGCCTCGATCGTCGAGCGTGCCAGCGAACTCGTTCGGTCCCGCGTCGAGGCCGCCGACGCCGAGGGCGTCGTCGTCGATCTGGGGACAGGCCGGGAATCGAGCGTCGCCGCCGCGATCGCCGTCGAGGCGCTCGGGGCCGACCGGGTCCGCGGGCTCCACCTCCCGTGTCACAAGGCGGCCGGACGCGATGCCCCGTCCCCCGAGTCGATCGCCGACGACCTCGGGATCTCCGACGACCGGGTGACGATCAGGCCGCTCGTCACGGAACTCGAGTCGGCGCTTCCGTCGCGAGTCACCGAGCACGCGGGTGCGACCGACCTCGGCGAGTTCGTCTCACGGGTCCGGACGGCCTGCCGGTACTACGTCGCCAACGTGGACGACCGGCTCGTCGTGGGTACGACCAACCGGACCGACACCCTCCTCGGGCGGACGACGCGGTACGGCGACGCGGCCGCGGACCTCCGGCCGGTGGGCGCCACGTACGCGAGCGAGCTGGACGCGGTCGGGCGCCAGCTCGGGTGCTCGTTCGCGTACGCGGACCGGCGTGACCGCTGTCGGTCGGACGCGGTCCGTCCGGACGACACTCGAGAGACTATCGGCGGTGCGTCCCCCGAACTGGTCGATGCGATCCTCGTCCGCCTCGTCGACCGCGACCTCGGGATCGAGCGGACCGCCGACGCGGTCGACGCTGACCGGGAACTCGTCCGGCGGTGTGCCGCCACGCACGTCGCGTCCGAGCGGACGCGGTCGCGACCGCCGACGACGGGCGGTCGAACTGACCCCCGCGACGTTCGATGCTACTTTCACGAACTCGAGTTGGCGTTCGACTCGTCGACTGCGGACCCGTGAACCGCCTCGGGGTCAAGCCCCGAGGCACTCGGCCTGCCCCGCCTGTAGAATCGGGGGGTCCGACTCGCGGCGCGGACGCGCTCCTCAGCGCGCGGCCGCCCTTATGGCTCCAGCGGCGCTTCCATCCGCTTCACGTCCAGATGGAGAACGTTGCGTCCCTCGTCGGTCGCCTCGACCTGTCCCGTGATCACGAGCCCCGAGTTCGGCGTCGGCCCGACGATCACCGGGTCGCCGACGCTGAACCGCGTGACGGACTCCCGGAACGTCACGGTCGCGCGGCACTTCTCCGGGTGGTGGACGTTGGTGAAGTCGATCGACTCGACGGCCACGTCGACCCGGTCGTAGTCGTGGGCAAGGCCCAGGGTCTCGCCCTCGCCGCCGTCGACCGGATCGCGGTCCAGCGCCTCGAAGGCGGCGTCGGTCGGCACGTACCCGCCCTCCGATCCCGGGACGCCCTCGACCAACCCGAGCGACTTCATCATCTGCATCAGGTTCCGGATCGTCCCCACGTGCCGGTCGCACACCTCGGCGATCTCGGTGGCCGGCATCGGGGACTCCGTCTCCTCGTACCCGTTGACGAGGGTGTTCAGGATCTCCCGCTGGCTGCTGGTCAGGTCCATCTGCGTCTATCTCACTCTCACCGCCGTCGTTCAAATACGTTTGGTTCGTCCCGTTTGCGACGACGACCTCGGGCGTTCATCCGAACACGCACTCGATTCCGGAAAGAACGACGCCATATTTGAACTGAGGGTGCATGAACGTCGATATCGGTCGGGCAGGACCGTCCGGCGTGTCCGTCAGGGTCGACCCGTCCGAATCGACACCGGGCGTCAGTCGCGACGGGCGAACGGTCGCTGAAGGCCCGTCACCAGTCGGTCGCTCGTCAGTCGTCGCCGGCGGTCGCGACCGCGAGGCCGGCGAGGTTGACGATATCTGCGACATCGTCGCCCCGTTGGAGGACGTGCACGGGCTCGGCCATCCCGACGAGCATCGGGCCGACGACGGCGGCGCCGCCGAGGCGGTGGAGCAGTTTGTAGGCGACGTTGCCCGCCTCCAGGTTCGGGAACACGAGCACGTTCGCGGGCGCGTCGAGCTCGGCGAACTCGTAGTCCTCCGAGAGCAGGTCGTCGACGACGGCGGTGTCGGCCTGCATCTCGCCGTCGACGGGAAAGTCGACCGCGGGGTCCTCGCGTAGGCGTCGGGCGGCCGCACGTGGCTTTCGGGTCCCCTCGTTGTCGACGGAGCCGAAGTCCGAGTACGACAGCAGCGCCGCGCGGGGGTCGACGTTGAACCTGCGAGCCAGCTCGGCGGTGTGTCTCGTCACCTCCGCGAGCACGTCGGCGTCCGGGTCCTGGTTCACCGTCGCGTCCGCACAGAAGACGACGCGGTCGTCGAACGCGAGCATGTAGACGCCGGCGGCGTAGTCGGCGTCGTCAGCGGTGCCGACGATCTGTAGCGGCCGCCGCAGCGCGCTCGGGTAGTGGTGGGTACGGCCGGTAAGCATCGCGTCGGCGTCGCCGGCGGCGACGAGCACGCTCGCGAGCGCGTCGTTCTCGTACAGCAGGTCCCGCGCCTCGCTGCGGGTGAGGCCCTTGCGCTTGCGGCGCTCGTACACCAACTCCGCATATGGGTCGAGATCGACTTCCGCCGGGTCGACGATCTCCGGGCTGAAGTCGAATCCGAGTTCGTCGAGCGTCCCCTCGACAGTGTTGCGATCGCCGACAAGCAGCGGTTCGGCGATGCCGCGGTCGACGAGCTGGTAGGCGGCGCGGACGACCGTCTGGTCGCTTCCCTCCGCCAGCACCAACCGTTTGGGGTCGCGCTTCGCCTCCGTCAACACGGCGCGCATCGCCTCCCGGCTGCCGCCGAGGCGGTCCTCAAGCTCGCGGACATACGCCTCGCGGTCGAGGTCGCGTCGGGCGACGCCCTCGTCGACGGCGGCCTCCGCGACCGCGGGGGCGACCTCGAACAGCACGCGCTCGTCGAGCGGCTTCGGGATAACGTACTCGGGGCCGAACTCCAGCGGCTGGTCGCCGTAGGCCCGCCTGACGCCGTCTGGAACGTCCTCGCGAGCCAGCTCCGCGAGCGCCTCCGCGGCGGCGACCTTCATCCCCTCGGTGATGTTGCGCGCGCGAGCGTCGAGTGCCCCGCGGAACACGAACGGGAAACACAGCACGTTGTTCACCTGGTTCGGATAGTCCGACCGGCCGGTCGCGACGATGACGGTGTCGTCGCGAGCCGCCTTCGCGTCGTCGTAGGCGATCTCGGGGTCGGGGTTCGCCATCGCGAAGATGGCCGGGTCGTCGGCCATCGAGCGGACCATCTCCGGACTGACGATCCCGCCGACCGACAGCCCGACGAACACGTCGGCGCCGTCGATCGCGTCCGCGAGGTCGGTGCCGCCGACCGCGTCGGCGTCGGTCGCGAACTGTGTGACGTGGTCGTGTGGGTCGCCCTCGGCGGCGCGTTCGGGGGTGATCACGCCGTCGATGTCGCACATCGTGATCTGTTCGGCCGGAACCCCCAGCGACGTGTAGAACTTCGCGGTCGCGGTGGCGGCCGCCCCCGCGCCGGAGAAGACGACCTCCAGATCGGCGAGGTCCTTCTCGACGATGTCAGCAGCGTTGAGCAGCGCCGCGCCGGTGATGATCGCGGTGCCGTGCTGGTCGTCGTGAAACACCGGGACGTCCATCCGATCGCGCAGGCGCGATTCGGCCTCGAAGCACGCCGGCGCGGCGATGTCCTCGAGGTTGACGCCGCCGAAGGTCGGCTCCATCGCGGCGACGCGGTCGACGAACGAGTCGAGCGAGTCGGTGTCGAGTTCTAAGTCGAACACGTCGATGTCGGCGAAGCGCTTGAACAGGACGCCCTTTCCCTCCATCACGGGCTTGGAGGCGAGCGGGCCGATGTCGCCGAGGCCGAGCACGGCCGAGCCGTCGGAGACGACGCCGACCAGGTTCCCCTTCGCGGTGTACTCGTATCCCCGGTCAGTCTCGTCGGCGATGTCGAGACACGGCGCCGCCACGCCGGGAGAGTACGCCAGCGAGAGGTCGCGTTGCGTGTTCGTCGGCTTCGTCGTCGACACCTCGAGTTTCCCCGGGGGATCGCGACGGTGGTACTCGCGCGCGTCGTCGTCCAGTCCCATGGGTCACGACTCGATGGGTCACCCGAGTCTCTTTCGCTCCGACACTCCGACGCCGCGGCGACGGATCGAGCGATCGGCGAACCGGTCGATCAGTGAACTGGGCGATCGCCGAACCGGCCGCTACCCGAGGGCTTTAGCCGGCCGACCGAGCACCGTCTGGCGAATGGGACTCTATCGGATCGTCTCGCTGATTCTCTCCTGGCAGGTCGCCGCGAGCGTCTGTTACTACGCGATCTTCGCCGCCACGCCGTTCTTCCGCGCGGAGTTCGACCTCTCAGGCGCCGCGGTCGGGCTCGTGGTCACGTCGCTGACGCTCGGGTACGCGGTGTTCCTGCTTCCGCTCGGGGCGCTCACCGACCGCTTTGGGGAACGACGCATGCTCACCGTCGGCCTGATCGGCGTCTCGACGGGCGCGTTCCTCGTCACGCAGGCGTGGTCGTTCCCGGCGTTGCTCGCGAGCGCGTTCCTCCTCGGATCGCTGTACGGGACCGCGATGCCGGGGACGAACAAGGCCGTCTTCGACAACACGCCGCCCGGACGACAGAACGTCGTCATGGGCGTGAAACAGGTCGGCGTCACCGCCGGCAGCGGCGCGAGCGCGCTGCTCGTGACCGGCATCGCGGGCGTCCTCTACTGGGAAGCGGGCTTCTACGTCGCCGCCGGGACGGGTGCGGTCGTCGCGGTCCTGTTCTGGCTCGTCTACCGCGGCACCGAGCCCGGCGGCGAGGCGAGCTACCCGGACTTCCGAAAGCTCGGCGCGAACCCTCCGTACCGGGCGTTGACCGCCGCCGGGTTCTGTCTCGGCGCGGCGCTGTTCACGACGACCGGATACACCGTGATCCACGTCACCGACTCCGTCGGGGCGTCCATCGCGTTCGGCGGGGTCGTGCTGGCGGCGGTCCAGGTCTCGGGGAGCGTCGGACGCGTCCTCACCGGGTGGCTCAGTGACGCCCTGCCCGGCGACCCGACGCGCCGGATCGGCGGGATCCTCCTCGCACAGGCGATCGCGAGCGCGGTCTCGCTCGTGGCGGTTGCGGTCGTCGCCGGCCGGACACCCACCACGGTCGCGTTCGTCGCGCTCGGGTTCTTCCTGCTGGGGTTCACCGGCGTGTACTACTCCTGTATGGCGACGGTCGTCTCAGCCGAGGAGATGGGCGGCGCCACCGGCGGAGGCCAGCTCGCGCTCACCAGCGGGGCGTTGTTCGCCCCGCCGGCGTTCGGCTACCTCGCGGACACGTACGGCTACCGCGCGGGGTGGCTCATGCTTGCGGCCGTCGTCACGGTTGGTGCAGTGTTCGTCGTCAGGGTGATCGTCGCGGAGCCGCCGGCCGACACCGTGGCCGCGGCGGCCGACTGACGCTGTCTTCGACTCGAAGCCACGACTGGTCGGGTGGCGTCGGGACGCCGTCGCCGACGAACCACCGTCGCCGGCGACGAAATTATATACCGGACGCCGCGCAACTGCCGCTCGCATGTACCACGTTCTGCTCGCGGTCGACGACGACGAGGACCGAACGGCCGACCAGATCGAGACGCTCCGGTCGCTCCCGGGACGCGATGACCTTCGAGTGACGGTCGTCCACGTCCACGAGACCGTCGACGCGCCTGCCGACGAGGCCGGCCGGTCGGTGATCGAGTCGATCAACGACGAGATCGGCGAGCTGCAGGGGCTTCCCGAGACCGTCACGACGGTACGGGACGCGGTCGACGACCTCGGCGTTCCCGTCGAGGTGACCGAACGGACCGGCGATGCCGCCGAGGAGGTCCTCGCGGAGGCCGAGGAACGGGACGCCGACGCCATCCTCCTGGCCGCCCGCAAGCGGAGTCCTGCGGGGAAGGCACTGTTCGGGAGCGTCACACAGCGTATCATCATCGACGGCGAGCGTCCGGTGATCGTCGCAGGCGACCGCTAACGAAGCCCGGTTCGATTCCTCGGATCCTCTCCCTGTATTTATTGAACACTGCAAGACTGTAGGGGTGAGAGGTCGCCAACTGAAAAAAGACATGATCGATTAGTATGTACCGTTCCGATCATGTGTTTCAATATCTATCATCATCGTATGCCTATATTTGACAACCCTGCCCTAACCACCATGGTTAACAATGCTGTACGTTAAGAGATAGCCATGTCTGGTGACGACATAAACAGGCGTGACGTGCTGGCAGGCGCAGGAACAATGGGCGTAATCACGCTCGCCGGGTGTACCGGCGGCGGAAACGGCGGTGACGGCGGCGATGGTGGCGACGGCGGAAACGGCGGCGGCGATGGCGGCGGTGACGGTGGGTCCGGCGGCGACGGCGGGTCCGAGAGCTACCAGCTGACGATCGCGGGGACCTCCACCGGGAGTTCGACCCAGCAGGCCGGACAGGCGCTGGCACGCGCGGCGAGCCAGCACAGCGACATCCTGGACATCTCCGTTCAGGTGACCGACGGCTGGACGGCGAACCTCTACGAGTACGACAGCGACAACATCAACTCGATGGGTGTCGACAACAACTCCCTCTCGAAGGCGCTGAACGAGGAGGGGCCGTTCGCGGACGCGCCCGTCGACAGCCTCCCGCACCAGGGATACGTGTTCACGAACCTGGAGATCTACTGGGTCGCGACCGAGGAGTCGGGGATCACCTCGACGGCCGACCTCGCGGAGGGCGGGTACACGATCTATCCGATCCAGCCCGGCTTCGGGACGCGGCTGCTGACCGAGGAAGTCATCCGCGAGGCCGGCTTGTGGGAGCCGAACGACATCCTCAACGTCGGCACCAGCGACATCGCCGGCGCCGTCGAGGAGGGTCGCGTTGACGCGATGTGTATCTACGGCGCCAACGGCGTCGCCCTCTCCAGCTGGGTGCAGGAGGTCGACGTGCGCTCGGGCGGCGGGCTGAACGTCATCGAGGTCGACGACAACTTCACGTCGGCGATCGACAACGTCGGCGGCGCGATCAAGAAGGAGGGCCTCGAGCCGTACGGGTGGGAGCAGGACGTTACCGGCATCGCCGACACCACCACGGCGTGGGTCCTCGCAGGCCAGTGGGCGTTCGGTCCGGACGTGCCCGCGGGCGCGACCGAGGAGGTCGCGCGTCTCGCCAGCGAACACTGGGAGGCCATCCGCGAGGCCGACCCGACCACGCTCGACCACTCCGACCCCGAGACGATGACGACCGCCGTCCTCGAGGACCTCCCGGTTCACGCCGGTGTCGCTGACTTCTTCCAGGCGAACGACGTCTGGGACGACAGCTGGACCGACGGCGAGAACGAATAGAACCAACTATCGCCCCCGATCGGGCGACAATTTATAGGTACGATCATCACGATCATACGATTCAATGTGTGCAACTATCCAACAGCGGGTGGCAGATGGACTCCGGGTATCGAGCGTGATAACTCATGAGTGACGCGGAAGCGGGCGCGAGGGCGGGAACAGGCGACGTGAGCTTCGACCGTGCACAGCCGTGGGACGCCGAGCTGGTCTCGCTGCGGAACGTGCTCATCGCCCTGTCCGTGGTGTTCTGGGCGGGTGTGATGCTGTACACCCGGTTCTACCCGATGCCACGCGCGCAGTTCGGCGTCGCCTTCCTCGGCGGCATCCTGATCCTGTACATCGTCACCGAGCTGATGGCGTTGTCCGACGGGGACGGCAACGGACACCTCCTCGCCGACCTCAAGAGCGCCTACGGTCCCGGTAACAGGGTCGACGCGGCGTTACTGTCGCTGTCGGCGATCGACGTGATCGCGACCACGGTCTACATGTCCGTGAACTTCCAGGCGTTGTACGTCGAACGCGCCGGACGCGCGCTGCCGCACGAGTACGTGATGGCGGCCGTCTTCTCGGTCGTGATGGTGTACCTGACGTGGCGGTCCTTCGGCGGCACGTTCGTCGCCGTCGTACTGCTCGGGTTCGGCTACGGCTACTTCGGGATGTACGCGCCGGGACCGCTCCAGCACGGCGGGCTCGGCGTCGAGCGCATCCTCCGGACGGTCGTCGTCAGCATCGACGGCTTCTTCGGCTTCCTGACGCAGCTGGTCGCCGCGTGGATCGCGCTGTTCCTACTGTATGCTGGCTTCCTGAAGGCGTACGGCGCCTTCGACCTGATCATGCGGCTGGCGTTTCGCTCGGCGAAGTACATCGACTCGGGCATCGCCCAGACGGCGGTGCTCTCCAGTGCGGTGATCGGCTCGGTGAACGGGAGTCAGACCGCGAACGCGGGCATGACCGGCTCGTTCACCATTCCGCTGATGAAGCGCAACGGCGTCAAGCCCGAGACCGCGGGCGCCATCGAGGCGGTCGCCTCCACGGCGGGGCAGGTGCTCCCGCCGGTCATGGGCGCGGGTGCGTTCATCATGGCGTCGCTCATCACCGGCGTCACCTACGTCGACGTGATCATCGCGGGGATCATCCCCGCGGTTATCCTGTCGCTGACAATCTTCGTGGCGGTCCACTACGTCGCGGCCCCACAGCTCGACGACACCGACCCATCGACGCTCCTGAACGACAAGATGCCGCGCTCGGAGTTCGCCTCCGAGAGCCTGAAGTACGGCATCCCGCTGGCGGTGCTCATCTACAAGCTCGGCGTCGAGCAGGTGACCGTCGGCACCGCGGCGCTGTGGACGACCGGCGCGATGCTGCTCACCGGCATGCTGTTCCCGGTGATCCACTCGGCCGTCGGCGACGCCGACGAGACGGTGGTCGAGTCGCTCAAGCGGACGAGCTGGGAGACGCTCGACGGCGCCCGCGAGGGGGTTGTCGTGCTCGCCCCGGTGACGATCATCCTCGCGGCCATCAACGGCGTCGTCGACATCCTCACCGCGACGGGTGTGCCGACGGCCATCTCGCTGACGCTGCTCGACCTGTCTGGCGGCGTCCTGCTGATCGCGGCCATCCTCTCGATGATCATCTGCATCATCCTCGGGCTGGGGATGCCGACGACGGCGTCGTACACCATCGTCGCGCTGCTGGTGGCCCCGACGCTCATCAGCCAGTTCTTCCTCCCCGAGTTCGCGGGACACTTCTTCGTGTTCTACGCGGCCATCCTCGCGGGGCTGACGCCGCCCATCGCGACGTGCGTGGCGGTCGCCTGCGGGATCGCGGGCGCGAACTTCTGGCGGAGCTGCTGGGAGGCGATCAAGCTCTCGGCGCCGCTGTTCATCCTCCCGTTCACGTTCGTCTACCACCCCGAGGTCGTCTCGGCGGAGTTCAACCAGCTGTCGCTGACCTCCGGCGGGTTCGCGCTGTTCGGCGCGATCGCGATGATCCACGGGATCAACTACCGGTTCGTCTTCGGCGACGTGGTGACGATCACCTCGCGCATCTCGTTCTTCGTCGCCGGCGTGCTCGCGATGGTGTACCCCTCGCGGGTCGTCCAGACCGCCGCGGTGCTGTTGGTGATCGCGATGTACGTGCTGCAGTCGTTCGCCGGTCGTCCCGACCCGGTCGGCGTCCTCACGCGTACCCTCGGCCTATCCAGCGGTGGCGGCGTTCCGGGGACCGAGCAGCCCGAGCGCGAGTAGGGTCGCTCGGCAGCCGCCGTTTTCCGGCCTGGCTCTTCTTTGACAGCTGACGGAACTGACGCCCTCGGGAAGCGCGCGACCGACAGCTCGCCACAGCACGGTCGCCATTGGTACACGACTGTAACGGTTCAGACAGGCGTGAAGCCGTCTCCCGGGAGATTCCTCGCCGGTGACTATTTGTCGTCTGAATACGTTGACACGTTCTGATATCTCATGAACGGAATCGAGGGCGGTGTCGCGATCGTCACCGGGGGAGCAGCGGGCATCGGACGAGCAACGGCCGAGCGGTTCGCCGCGGAGGGTGCGAGCGTGGTCGTCGCGGACATCGACGCGGACGACCTCGCGGAGACGGTCGACCTGATCGAAGCGGACGGCGGCGAGGCGACCGCGGTCGAGACGGACGTGAGCGACGCCGACGACGTGGCGTCGCTTGTCGAGAAGACGATCGACACCTACGGCGTCCCGGACTTCGCACTCAACAACGCCGGGATCGAGGGGAGCAGCGCGCCGATTGCCGACCAGTCGCTCGAGGACTGGAAGCGGGTGATCGACGTGAATCAGACCGGCGTGTGGAACTGTCTGACCGAGGAGCTCGCCGTGATGGCCGACAACGGCGGCGGCGCGGTCGTCAATATGTCCTCCATCGCCGGGCTCAGCGCCGCAGGCGGCGCCCCGTACGTCGCGAGCAAGCACGGGGTCGTCGGGCTCACCCGTGCCGCGGCGGCCCAGTACGGCCCCGCCGGCGTCCGCGTGAACGCGGTCTGTCCGGGCGTCATCGACACGGAGATGATCGACCGCGCGAGCGACGAGATGGGCGAGGAGACCATCGACCAGATCGTGCAGGCGAAGCCTCTGCGTCGGATGGGCGAACCTGAGGAGGTCGCCAGCGCGGTCGTCTGGCTCTGTTCGGACGAGTCGTCGTTCGTGACAGGGCACCCGCTCGTCATCGACGGTGGGTACATGGCCTGAAGACGGCTCACAGGGGAGTTTTGCGAGACCGAGCGACACAACTGAGTACCCCCGCTGCGACGGCCGACCATGCTCGTCCGCGATCTCATGACGCGGGAGGTCGTCACCTGCGACGCCGGCGTGACCGTTCAGGACGCCGCGGAGGTGATGCTCGACGCCGATATCGGGAGCGTACTGATCACCAAGGGCGGAACGCCGATGGCGATCCTCACGGAGACGGATATCGTCCATGCCGGCGCGGTCACCGGGCGAGGGTTCGACGACATCCCCGTCGACAAAGCCGCGAGCCACCCGTTGCGAACGGTCGCCCCTGACGCGACTGTCAGGGCGGCGGTCACGCGGATGAACGACCGCGGGGTCAAGAAGCTCCCCGTGGTCGAGGACGCCGAACTCGTGGGGATCGTGACCCACGGTGACATCGTCGCCCACTACAGCGACTTCGTCCGGGAGGCCCAGCAACTCGACGCGAGCGCGAGCGAGTGGGAGTCGGATCGAGGCTGAGGGTGGTTTCGGTCGCGCCCGGATATGCCCCACAGACGGCTACGGACGATCGGGACCGACTTCGTCGGGATCGTGCTGGAGCGGTCTGGTTTTCTGGAGCCCGACGGGTTCCTCGACGAGGACGGAGAACTCACCGAGAACACTACCGCGTTCACCGAGCGGCTGAGGGAACGGACGTACCTGGTCCGTGTCCCCGAGAACGACCAAGTTCCGGCGTTGCACGAGTGTGCGCCGATCTGGCGGGTCGCCGGACAGATTTTCCTTGAGAACGACGGCGCCGCGGGCGGTGTCTCGCGGGCGGATTGATCACGGACTAATTCCTCTCAGTGTCCACATCTGAGACATCCATTTTAGCGGAGAACGGAACCTTGGATCGTCCCTTATTATCCTCGACTTCAGCCTCAAAATAGAATGTAGCTGTTTCTGCGTTTGTGGCTAATTCAGCGAAATCCCCATTCTCGTTGACTTTTGGACCAAGTTTGATATGAGTGATATCCCGCCCCTCAAGAGTTCGCTCTTCTCGCGTGTGGGGATTCTCAGTATCTATTCGTTCGGACTCTCCCCCTTTGTAGATATCAAGATAGACATCGTGTAGTGTTTCTTCACCGTCAGCAATCCGTTCGCCTGTATTGAACTCAACACACTGAAGCGATACATCCCAAATGATACCCGGCCACCAACCTCGGTTAACTGCGATATAGTGAACATAGTTTGACCAAAGTATCGGTGAATTGTTCTTATGGCGGCTCCAGTTCCGTTCTCTGGGATCCTTGATCTGTTTGAATTTGAGCCTTGATTTGCCACCATACCAGAATCTGTATAAAATCGCGATTGGGGCGGCGAGTGTCAATCCACGGATAGTGATATTAAATAGAAACTCCAGATTTGAAAGAAGCCATTCGACTGTCTCCGGAGACAATGACATATTCCGGCTGTGTGTGGGTAGATGGTAAAATAGTTATTACCTCTAGCGGCTTTCAATACTTGTCCGATAATACAACCCAAGAACGTCGGTGTTCGCGATATCTTGAATCGTCCGCGGGTCGTAGTCCTCCCTCGCGTCCTCGACGTTCCGCGCCGACTGGACGAGGTGGGTAAGCGCCGCGTCGATCACGTCGGACCGGGGCGGATCGTCGACATCGCCGGCCGCGACGATCCCGGCCGCTTGGTCCAGTAGTCGTTTCCGTTCGTCCGACAGCCGCAGGGTCGTTCGTTCGGTCCCCATATCCGGCGGCTGACCTTCTCCCTTTATGATCGTATGTAAGAGCGGAGTCCGGATCGCGTCGATCTGGAGTCACCGGTTCGGTCGCTACGGCCGGATCAGCTGTTTTCGTCGATCCAGTAACATCATTCCTCGAAGTCGTCGGCGATGCTCTGGAGTGTCCCGATCTTCACTCGGTCTCCGCGGGGGGCCTGTCACGCGTCGAACCACGGAGCGTCCGCATCGGGAGCCTCCGTGTCGTCCTCGCGTGCTTCGATCGTGAGTTCGACCGCATCGTCGAGGTTCGCGAGCGCTTCCTCGCGCGTCTCCCCTTGGCTGGCGACGCCGACCTCCTCGTCGATCGCCGACCACCCGCCGTCCTCCTCCTCGATGAGGCTGATCTTGCGTCCCGTACTCATACGAAAGAACACGAGAAAAGCCGAGAAAAGCGTTCGGTCGGTCCCCGTCGTCGTGGTCGGACGCGACAACGCGTTCGTGTCGAGCGCCCCGTTCGCACTGAAGCCAGCTTCGCGACGTGGCCGTCATCGAGGACGCCCCCGGCTACTCGGTCAGTTGAACGACCTCCCCCGTCTCGGCCGACTCGTAGATCGCTTCCAACACACGCGAGTCGATCAACGCGTGGCGACCGTCGGGATAAATCGGCGTGTCGGTCAGCAGGTGGTGGCCGAAGTAGGCGAACTCCTCCTCGACCTGGTGGACCGGGTCGACCTCCACGTCCATCCGGACGCCGCCGCGTTCGACCGCCAGCTCGCGCTCCTCGCGCTCGTAGAACGCCGGATCGAGGATCAGCCGCCCCTCGGTCCCGGTGATCTCCAGCCGGCTCGCGTGGGCGGCGTTCTGGCTGACGGTGCACATCGCCGCGACGCCGTCGGGGAACTCCAGCCGGAAGTCCGCGTGTTCGTCTACGCCGGCGAACGCCTCGTGCTCCGTGCGGGTGGTACCCGAGACGGCGACCGGGTCGGCATCGAGCACGAACCGCGTCGTGTTGAGCGGGTAGATCCCGATGTCCATGAGCGCACAGCCGCCCGAGAGGTCGGGGTCGAGGCGCCACTGGTCGGGATCGCCGGTGAGCTCGCCGAGCATCGTCTGCGACATCGTCGCGTGTACGTGGACGGGGTCGCCGACGAACCCCGCATCGAGGAGGTCCCGCAGTCGTCTGACGACGGGGTCGGTCTGCATCCGGTAGCCGACCATCAGGGGGACGCCGGCGTCCGCACACACCTCGACGAGGCTCTCGGCGCGGTCTGCGGACGCCTCCATCGGTTTCTCACACAACACCGCCTTCCCCTGCTCGGCCGCGGCCTCCACGTACTCGAGGTGCGTCGCGTTCGGCGTCGCGACGTACACCGCGTCGTACTCGCCGGCGACCTCGCCCGCGCGGAACGCCTCGGGCGTGACGCCGGTCAGGTCGGTCTCGGACGCGACCTCGTCGACGGCGTCGGCGTCGATGTCGGTGACGACGGTCGCCTCGGTGAACGCCGAGCGCTCGATCCCCGGGAGCGCCCACTCGCGCGAGAACCAGCCGAGCCCGACCAGCGCAATGCGGACCGGCTCGTCGACGGCGTCGGGGTCGAGCGTCTGCCAGTCGCGTCGGGTGAACTCGTCGACGTACTCGCCGAGTCGCGTGTCCATGGTGTCGGGAGGTCGCCGGGGGCGCCGATAAGTCCGCCGGAGGCGGCGACCGGAGCAGGGCGGTCAGTCCGCGGTCCTCGCGTCGGTGCCGGTCCACGCCGTGATCTCGGCGCGGATCGCGCCTCGCTTCAGCAGGACGAACCCCGCGAAGATGAGGAGGAACCCGCCCGCCGTCGCGACCGACGGCACCTCTTGGAGGAACGCCCATCCCGCTAGGGCCGCGAATATCGGCGCGACGTAGCTCACGAGGTTGATCTCGATGGCTCCGAGGCGTTCGAGCAGCTCGAAATAGATGAGAAAGCCGATCGCGCTCGCAGCGATCGAGAGATACGCGAGCGCGGCGATCGACTCCCCGTTGAGAACGATACGTCCGGCCGTCTCCCCGAGCGCGAGCGAGACGACGTGCATGATCAGCGCGCCGCCGATCATCGCCCACGCCTCCATGGTCGCGATCGGGAGATCCGAGTCGACACGGCGCGTGAGGACGCTGCCGAGCGCGAACGCGGCGGCGGCGCCGAGAATGAGTAGCTTCGGAACCGTGCCGCCTGCCAGCAGGTTCGAGGGGTCGAGTTCCGAGAGGACCGCGACGCCGACGAGGCCCAGGACCATGCCGATGATACCGACCGCAGTCAGGCGTTCGCTGGGGAGGAACGCTCTGGCGAAGCCGGTCGTGAGCACCGGGCTGAGGCTCACGACGACCGCGGCGGCCGCGCTCGTCACCGTCGGATCGGTCTGCCCGATGAACAACAGCGCGTGGTACAACGCGATGAGCAGCACCGCCCCGATGGCGACCTCGGTCCACTCCGCACGGTCGCGGGGCAACGGCACGTCCGTCGCGTACAGGGCGTACGCCAGCATCACGACGCCGGCGATATCGTAGCGGATCGCCGCGAACAGCACCGGCGGGAAGTACGCCAACCCCGCCTTGATCGCCATGAACGCCGATCCCCAGACGGCCGCCAACACGAGAAACAGCCCGAGGCTTCGATACCGTGTCACGGTCGGTGTCGGTCGCCGGTGGGTCTGAACGTTACGAATCGCGCTTCCGGACGTCCGTGGTTCGAGGGTGTCGCCGCCATCCGGTCGTCGCCCGGTGCCGGGATGACTTATACCCCTCGGCGCGGCACTGTCACCCGTGTCTCAGCGCCGCTTCGCCGTCCCCGACGCGCCGGATCCGGAGTACGAACTGTCCGCCGACGAGGCCGTCCACTACGAATGGGACGCGGCGATCGATCCCGCCCTCACCGTCGATCCGGGGAGCGTGATCCGCTTCGACTGTCGCGACGCCTACGACGGCCAGGTCGAACCGCCGGCGACCGTCGAGAAACTGCTCGCCGTCGACGCCGACGGCCACCCGCTCACCGGCCCCGTCGCCGTCGAGGGTGCCGAGCCCGGCGACACGCTCGCGGTCGACCTGCTCGCGTTCGAACACCGAGGTTGGGGTGTCACAGCCGTCCCGCCCGGCGAGCGTGAGGGCGGGCTGCTCCCCGAGGAGTTCCGGGACCTGCACGTCCGGGAGTGGGATCTCGACGCCTCCCGCGAGGGAACGCCCGTCGCGACGTTCGTCGACTCCGACGCGCCCGACGTGGCGGTGCCGCTGGCGCCGTTCCCGGGGAACCTCGGCGTCGCTCCCGGCGACGAGGGGCCACACTCGACGATGCCGCCGCGTCGCGTCGGCGGAAACGTGGACGTGAAACACCTGACCGCGGGCTCCCGCCTGTACCTCCCGGTCGAGGCGGCGGGGGCGCTGTTCTCTATCGGCGACTGTCACGCCGCACAGGGCGACGGCGAGGTGTGTCTCACCGGTATCGAGGCGCCGATGGCCGTCACCCTCCGCCTCGATCTCGTCGACGATCACCGCGTCGACGGCCCGCAGTTCGAGACCGACGGCCCGTTCACCTCCGCCGGTCACGACGAGCGGATGTACGCGACGACCGGCATCGAGCCGGACCTGATGGACGCGGCGAAAGCGGCGGTCAGCGACATGATCACCCACCTCCACGACCGGCGAGGGTTCTCCCGTCCGGACGCGTACGTGCTCTGTTCGGCGGCGGTCGACCTGAAGATCAACCAGGTCGTCGACGCACCGAACTGGACGGTTTCGGCGTACCTCCCCGAGTCGGTGCTCTCGGGGCCCGATGGCGGTGGTTCGCGGTCGGGTTCGGCCGCCGGCGAGGACACGGAGGGGAACGCGTGAGCGACTCCCCACGCGGCCCCCGATTCGGGTTCCAGCTGTACAGTCTCCGGGACATCGACGATCCACTCGACACCGTCATCCGGCACGTCGGCGACGCCGGCGTCGAGGGCGTGGAGTTCGCGGGCGTCGACGCCGCCGGCGTCGCCGGCGAGGACCCCGACGACCTCCGGGGGGCGCTGGACGCGACGAGCGTGTCGGCCGCCGGCGCTCACGTGGACCTGGCAGCGATCGAGTCGGAGCCTGCGGCTGTCGCCGCGACGTGTACTACCCTCGGCTGCGACCGCGTCGTCGTTCCGTGGCTCGATCCCGAACACTTCCGGTCGGCGGCGTCGGTTCGGCGGGCCGCCGAACGGCTCTCCGCGGCCGCCGACGAGCTGTCGGACCACGGGCTGGACCTCCACTACCACAACCACGATCAGGAGTTCGTCCGGGTCGACGGCGAGTACGCGTTACATCGCCTGCTGGCGCTCGCCGACGGCGTCGGTCTGGAACCGGATCTCGGATGGGCCGGCGCCGCCGGCGCCGAGCCGCTGACGCTGCTCTCGCGGTACGCCGACCGGATCGACCTTCTTCACCTCAAGGACTACGACGCAGAGGCGGGAACGACGGTCCCGGTCGGCGACGGCGACATCGACCTGTCGGCCGTCGCCGACGCGGCCAGCGGCCATGGCATCGACTGGGTGATCTACGAGGCTGAGGGCGGAGCGGACACCTACGACACCCTCGATGCGGCGGCTAAGGTCGGCGCGTCGTCCTTCGGTCGTCGTTCGTAAGTATAGTCTCGGAACGCCACACCGTCGGGGACGGCGGACGACTCGGACCTACCGGTGGTCCGCCCACGATGAAAACAATATTTTTCGGAGAAACATATATTGTCTCTCGCTCGTGAAGATCGTGTATGAGCGACGACTCGGAGCCCGGCGATGGAGGGAATCCGGTTTCGCGAGCCCGCGAGGACTGGAAGCGTTCGACGACGGCGCTGGAACGCGTTCAGCAGGTGATCGAACAGCCATCGGAGCCGAAAACCGCGGCGGAAGTCGCCGCCGAGGCGCTGGTGAGCGAGCCGACCGCCCGGAAACATCTGAAGTCGCTCGTCGAGATCGGGACCGCATCCGCGACCGAGGAGGAGGGTGCGACACGGTATCGTCGCAACGAGGATACGGTTCTGTATCGGCGGATTCGAGAGCTGGCGACGGAGCGTTCTCGTCAGGAACTCATCGAGAGCGTTCACGACATGAAGCGCCGTATCGGCGAGTTCGAGGAGACGTACGATGCGGCCTCGCCGGAGGATCTCGCAACGTCACTCGAACCTGGTGCGACCGAGTGCGCGTGGGAAGCGGTCTCCGAGTGGCAAACGACGGAGCGGAACCTGCACATCACCCAGGCGGCGATCAACTACGGCCGAGCACGAGACCTCGGTGCCGCAACCCAATAACGGGATGGGCGACTCCATCGACGGGCCCATCGGCCCGGTCTCCTACTCGATACTCACGCAGATCCGCGATCTCTGTTTGAACGAGGAACCGCTCGTGGAGGCGACGTGCTTCGACGACCCGATCGATCCGACGGAGCTCGTTCTCACGTTCTCTCGGGGAGTCGAATCTCCAGGTCGGATGGAGATCACGTGGTGGGTTCGAGGTGCATACAGGTATCACTACACCGAACCCGAGGGGGTCGACTTCCGGTTCGACAACCACCCGAAGACCGCCGCTCCGGACACACACTTTCATCCTCCGCCCGACGCCGGCACCGCCGAACCCTCGTTTCTCCACGGTGTAAGGCAACCACAGGTCGTGACCCGTGCAGTGTTAACTCGATGGCGCCAAGCGGTCGTCGAACCCGCCGGACTCAGGAACCTCAACGAATAGCTCGTAGCACCGTCCTATCTCGCGTCCCTCGCGTAACGCGTGAGGAGCATTCCCGCCACGGTCAGTACCGATCCCGCGCCGACTACCTGTCCGGTCCACACCAGCGCTGTTCGGGTCGCCGTCGGCGACACGGCGGCGACTTCGACGAACAGTCTGAGATCCACACCGACGACGAGCAGCGCGCCGACGACGTCGAACACCAGATCGAGCGCCGTATCGCGCCACCCGTAGTGAACCAGCACCGGTTCGATGTCGAGCCAGTCGGCGATGTCCCGCGCGAGGAGCTCGCCGATCTCCCAGAACACGCCGAGCGCGAACACGAAGCCGATCGTCGCGCCGGCGAGACCACCGGGCCAGAAGACGGGACCAGACGAGCGTGAGACGGCGACCAGACTGCCGTAGACCAACGAGGCGAGCAACCCGGCCGAGAGCGTGTGCGTGAGGTGGTCCCACCACCTGACGGTGTCGTACCAGCCGAGCATCCCGACGACGTGGAGGAACCCCGCCAGCGCGAGCCACAGCGACAGTTCGGGAGTGGCGGACATCGCCTCCGCGACCGCCGTCGGTGCGACTGCGGCCACTCCAGCGGGTACCAACGCGACCGTGAGCGCGAACGCGGCGTTGATCACGGCGGCCGCGTCCGCCCGCCGTATCGCGACGACCCCCATGGCGACGATCCCGGCCTGCAGAAGCGTCGCAGCGACGTGGGCCGCGTCGTGCACGGTTACCGTCCGTCCCGCGCTGCGCGGGCGGACTGGCTCGCGTCGCGCTCGCGGCGAGCCACATCCGCGCCGGTCGCCGAACCGGTCGGTGCCGGCTCACGATAGCGCGCGGGGAGCGAGGAGACGACCCCTGCCGGGAGCGCGGGGACGACCACCTCGACGATGTTCGGGAGAACGCGTCTCACAACCGTGTACACGGCCGCCACCGCGAGCGTTCCGGCGACGACGAGCCGAATATCGGCGGCGACGAAGCTCCACAGTCCGGCCGCGAGCGTCGCCGACAACAGGAGGTCCTCGGGGGCGCCGTCGTATCGGATCCAGCGACGCGGCGCGATCCAGCGACCGTTGAAGTGGTCGTACACCGCCCGGTCGGCGGTCGCTTGCCACGGCCGGAGTTCGAGCCCGCCGCCGAACACGTCGGCGACGCTGTGGGCGGCCGCACCGACGATCGCGGCCGCGAGCGCGACGCTCGCGACGGTGCCGAGTACGAGCGCCGACGGGACCGCGATGATAGCGCCAAGCGAGTAGTACACGGGGAAATGGAGGGTCCGCCGGTGGCCGACATACAGGTCGAGATCCGGCACGATCCCGCCCAACAGCCCCGCAGCGAGCACCACGGGGGCCGCTTCGGGCACCAGCACCGCCAGCGGAACCGCGAGGGCGGCGCCGGCGAGCGCATGGGTGGGGAGCATCATGTGACCGAGCGCACGGCCCCCACGGGTTTGAGCGTATCGTGCGAGTTGCGCACACGTCGGAACGAGCGCCGTTGTCAACACATTCCGTGAGAAATCCACCTCAAGGTCAAGCTGCTAGGTAGACGAAGTTAGCGCCCGGGCCCGGGAAGATTCACTCGGATAGTCAAAAACACCTTGTTAATGAAAATGTGAGAGGTTAACCGACTGAGCCTTCGTATAGATTCACATGAGCAAGGGAATTTCTTCGGCTTCGTTCGACACTCAGCTTTCCGCACTGAGTCACATTGATCGGCGACGACTGCTCCTTGCGCTCTTTCATGCGGAAACGGAGGACGACGCCCTGCCCCTTGAGGTCGACCTACTGGAGCACGACACGGCTGGCAACACCCTCCAACTGTCGATGAACCACGTTCACCTCCCGAAGCTCGACGAGCACGGCTTCGTCGAGGCGAACCCGGACCGTGGTTCCGTGACCATCGGTCCTCGATTCGACGAGATCGAACCGCTCCTCGAACTCCTCGATGAGAATCGGGACCGGTTGCCCGACGATTGGCTGTGACAGTTGCGACGGCGGGACATCGGTCATCGTGGTTGCGCAGGCCACCCGACCGTGGCTCGAACGGGTGGCGACCGAGCCGCTGATCCATTCCCGGAACTATGCTCGCGACTATTCTGGGTGCGGATCGTGTTGGGGAAGCAACCCCTGCGCCAGCAATCGCCGCGAGATCACGACGAGCCCGTTGCGGAACCCGCCGCCGAAGATCGCCTGTTCCTCGCTTGTGCTGGGTACGATCGTACTGACGAGGATCGTCGACCGATCGACCAGCAGGAGCCGCCCGATCGACAGGTCTCGTCGGATCCCTCCTCGCTACGGAGCCAATCCAGCCCCGAGAGGAACGTCGTGGCGTTCGGGACGGCGTCGTGAACCTGCGCCTCGAGCGACTCGGTTACCGCCCCGATCAGCAAGTCAACTCCGGGTTCGAGTTCGTTCAGGCTCTCGACCATATCTTCAGTCAACAGCGACTCGTCACCGAGAACCAACACGATCTCCTCGGTCGCGTTTCCGATGAGCTTGTTCGACCGATTCGCGATCGCGTCCGTCCCGGACATCGTCCAGACCTGCTGGACCGGGTCTTCGTCCGTCGGTTCTACGGGGTCTGTTTGTTCGATTGCCTTCTCGAGGCGCTCAACGCGGGCCTCGTACTGGTCCCGGAGTGTGTTCGTCGCCTCTTCGAGCGGAACGGCACGAAACCGCTGTGGACTGGAATGCTGGACTTCGACGAGCCCCTGCGCTTCCAACAATCGAACGGCGTCATAGACTCGTGTTCGGGGAACGTCAGTTATCTCACTGAGCTGTTTCGCCGTGCCCGTCGAGAGGCGTGACAACCCGACGAAACACTGTGCCTCGTACTCTTTCAAGCCGAGTTCCTGGAGTACTTCGACTGCTTCTTCTACTGTTTCGTTCGCGCTCATGTGTCCCAACTCGTAACCCGGGAATGCCCGGAGTTCTCGAAAAGTTGCGTCGCTGGACCGATAGGCGTTGTCACTCTCCGCGTGGCAGATCCGGATGCGGCACCGAGCGAACCCGACGATATTGTCCTCGCTGGTACTGTATCCTCTCCATCCATTCTCTGTTGTCACTCGGAGGATTACAAATAGTGGCGCGCGAATTCGACGGAAACGATTCGGGATACTTGCTTCCCTACGATTTTACTCAGTTAATCACAAAAGACATATGTGGCTATCGCCCTTTCCCATTAACCGGCACGCTACCCGGATTTGTGTCCCAACCACAACCCGATCCGTGCCGGACCCGGCCATCTTCCGTGGCTGGGTTTCCACATAACAGCGGCACTACAATGAGTACTGATCCGTCCGATGACCCCCGTTCGGTCGCGATCGAACAGCTCGAACAGTTCGGACTCAGCGCGTACGCCGCGCGGACGTTCGTCGCCCTCGTGAACTTAGGGACGGGAACGGCGAAGGACGTGAGCGGCGTCTCGGACGTGCCTCGAACCCGGGTGTACGACGCGATCGACGAACTCCACGATCTCGGGCTGGTCGACGTGAAACAGTCCTCGCCCAAGGAGTTCCGGGCGATTTCGGCCGACACCACCAGCCGGAAATTCGAACTGAAGACGGATCACCGTCTTTCGATCCTGCGCACGGCATTGGACGAACTCGAACCTGTTGAACGGAGCGAGGAACAGCGCGGCGTCTGGACGGTCGATGGAGAGGAGGCGGTCGAAGATCGCGTGTTCGAGTTCATACGTGGGGCCGACGACGAGATCGTCTACATGACCGTCGAGGACCTGCTCACCGATGACATCGTCGACGAACTGGGTGCGGCCGCATCGCGGGGGGTAACGATCAGACTCGGCGGCGTCTCGGCGGACGTCCAAACCCGGATCCACGAGGAGATCCCCGACGCTGAGTTGTTCGAATCGCTGTGGATCTGGTCGGACACGCCGGCGGGGCGGCTCCTGATGGTCGATGGCTCGCGGACGCTCGTGAGCGTGCTCGTCAACGGCGCGGATGCGGCCCCGACGGATCCGCGTTCCGAGACGGCGATCTGGGGATCCGGAGAGAAGAACAGTCTCGTCGTCGTGTTGAAAGCGATCTTCACGTGGCGGTTGGAGGGCGCTGACGAAGCCGAGTAAGTAGATGATCACCACAACCAACACCAATTCACCACCGAAGTCCGGAGGAATCGCATATGGCTGATGGGTCCGACGAGGACGGATCCTGTGGAGACGACGAGATCGCTCACGCGCAGTACGACTGGTCTTCGACGGCTCCGTCGATAGCGGTCGTCGAGACGCTCGCGCTGGCTTTCGGTCGGGAGGCTGCCACCCTCGAACCACTGTTCGACGCCGTCGACCCCGACGCGTTGGACGCGTTCTTCCAGTCGGAATCTGTCACCGAGAGCGCGACCGAGGTGGTCGTGACGTTCACCGTCGCCGGTCGACGGGTAACCGTTCGCGGCGGTGGCGGTGTCCTCGTCCGCTCGAACTCGGACGACGAGTAGGTCACGTCGCAGTGAGTGCCCCGATTCCTCCCGGATACTGCCGTTCGCTATTTCGAGGTCTCCGATATTCGTACACGGACAGGAGCGTTCGAGAGTGACCCGTCGAGCCTCGAATCGAAAAGGGCGACATAGCGGGTCCCGATTGCGACTACCATGAGTTATAAAATACTTCGAATATATTACTATCCTACGTTCTCATGACGGACAACGACGACCGGATCCGGACGACGCACATCGGAAGCCTCCCGCGACCGCCGGAGCTGCTCGATCTCCTCACCGACCGACAGGACGGCGAAAACGTCGACGCCGAAGAGTGGGACTCGACCGTCGCCGACGCCACCCGCGACGTGGTCCAACGGCAGGCGGATGCCGGCATCGACATCGCCAACAACGGCGAGCAGTCCCGGGTCTCGTTCAACTGGTACGTCGCGGACCGTCTTAGCGGGATCGAGGGCAAGCGAGAGCAGGAACTGTGGGCGGACCTCCAGGAGTTCCCCGACTACGCCGAGGAAACGTTCAAGACCGACGTGATCGACCTCTCGAAGCATCCGGTCGTCACGGGCCCGGTCGAGTACACCGGACGAGCGGAGGCCGAAGCGGAGATCGCGCAGTTTCAGGAGACGGTCGAGGCCGCCGACGCGGACTTCGCGGACACGTTCATGACCGCGGCGTCGCCGAGCGTCGTCACGGCCACGCACGTCAACGAGCACTACGACTCCTACGACGAGTACCTCTTCGCCGTCGCGGACGCAATGGCCGAGGAGTACGAACTCGTCGCCGACGCCGGGTTGACCCTCCAGATCGATGCGCCCGAACTGCTCACGATCGGACACACCGCCGCCTACGCCGACGCCCCGCTTGAAGAGATCAGGGAGGCGACCGGCCTGCACGTGCAGGCGCTCAACGAGGCGCTGTCGAACGTCCCCGCAGACCAGGTCCGCCTCCACACCTGCTGGGGGAGCTACGAGGGGCCCCACCACCTCGACACGGATCTGGCCGACATGCTCCCGGAGATCTACGAGGCCGACATCACCGGACTCAGCGTCGAACAGGCGAACCCCCGTCACCAACACGAATACCGCGCGTTCGCCGAGCAGCCGGTGCCTGACGGCTGGACGCTGATCCCCGGCGTCGTCGACGTGAAGACGAACGTCATCGACCATCCGGAGACGATCGCCGACCGGATCGAGCGTGTCGCCGACGCGGTCGACGACTCGACGCCGCTGGTCGCCGCGCCCGACTGTGGGTTCGGCACGCAAGCGGGCCTCGGAATGGTCGACCCCGAGATCGCGTGGGCGAAGCTGGAAGCGCTCGACGAAGGGGCCGCGATCGCGAGCGAGCGGCTGTCCTGACGCCGGCGACCGGTCGAGTCGATCACCGACCCGGGCGGATCGACGGATGTGCGCCCGTTCGAACCGTCGGCGATAGCTGTAAGTCGATTCCCGGCGGACTTCCCGTGTGACAGATCCGGTCGTTATCGTCGGCGGCGACGCGGCGGGGTTGAGCGCGGCGAGCAAGCTCTCCCGCGAGGACCCCGACCGCGAGGTGATCGTGTTCGAGCGCGGCCGGTGGGTGTCGTACGCCCACTGCGGCGAGCCGTACTTCGTCAAGGGCGAGGTCGACGAACTCGACGACCTGCTGTCGTTGTCGCCCGCGGAGATCGACGAACGGGGGATCGACCTCCGGCGCGAACACGAGGTCGTCGCCATCGACACCGACGCCCGGACGGTCTCGGTCGCGGGACCCGAGGACTCCTTCGAGCAGCCGTACGGCGACCTCGTCGTCGCGACGGGCGCGACAGCTCGGACCGACCCGATCGCCGGCAGCGAGCTGACCGGCGCGTTCACGATCCACGGGCTCGACTCGGCGGCGGCCGTGCGCGCGATGCTCACGCCGCCCGACGAGTTCGACGTCGACGACCTCGGGGGCGGGGACTCCCTCGATCACGAGCTGGTCGCCCGCTACGGCGCGATGGCGCCGCCCGAGACCGCCGCGATCGTCGGCGGCGGGTACGTCGGCGTCGAGATGGCCGAGGCGCTCGACGCCTGGGACGTGGACGTACACCTGTTCCAACGCTCGGCGCTGCCGGTCCCGATGTTCGGCGAGGCGGTGGGGGAGACGGTCGCCGACCACCTCCGCGAACGTGGCGTCGACCTCCACCTCGGTGCCGAGGTCGACCGAGTGCTCGGCGAGGACGGCCGTGTTACGGGCGTTCGGTGCGAGGACGGTTCGACGCTGGATGCGGAACTGGCGGTCGTCGGCGTCGGCGTCACGCCGAACGTCGAGATCGTCGAAAACACGCCAGTCGAGTTGGGCGAGGGAGGCGCGATCGCGGTCGACGAGTACGGCGAGACCGCCGTCGAGGACGTGTACGCCGCCGGCGACTGCGCCGAAGACCACCACGTCGTTACCGGCGAGACGGCGTGGGTCCCGCTGGGGCTGACGGCGAATCGCGCCGGGCGGGCGATCGGCCGAACCCTCGCCGGAACGCCGACCGAAACCGGCGGGATCGCGGGCACCGCCGTCGTGAAGGCGTTCGAACAGGAGTGCGGGCGAACCGGAATTATCGACGCCGACGAGGCCCGAGACGCCGGGTTCGACCCCGTCTCTCGGACGATCACCGCGGGCTCGCGCTCCGGCTACTATCCCGGCAACGAGGAGACGACGGTGACGCTCGTCGCCGACCGCGCCAGCGGTCGACTCATCGGCGGCTCCATCGTCGGCAAGGATCGGGCAGCGGTCCGCATCGACACGGTCGCGACCGCTCTGGAGGGCGGGCTCACCGTCGACGAGGTGGAACGGCTGGATCTCGCGTACGCCCCGCCGTTCAGTCCCGTCTGGGACCCGGTGTTGGTCGCGGCGAAGGTGTTGAACGGCGCGCTCGAGGAGTAATTCCGACGCACGGCAGCCGCGGTCCGTCCCCGCTCATTCTCCGACCACGATCACTCGGAGGTCGTTGACGTTCGTCCCCGTCGCGCCGGTCGTGACGACCGCGTTGCGCTCGGAAAGCGCCGGGAGCGCGTCGTTATCGTCGAGGGCGGCGCGTGCGTCCGCAGCGTCGGCGGCGTCCGCGATCGTTTGCGGCGTCACTACTGCCCCTGCGGCGTCCGTGCTGCCGTCGCGACCGTCCGTGTCGGCCGCGAGGAACGCGACGGACCGACCCTGAACCGGCGAGTCGGGGCTCGCGAACTCGATGCCGGCGGCGAGGACACATTCGAGGTTCGGCCCGCCGGTCCCGTCGCCCTCGACGGTCACCGTCGTCTCGCCCCCCGAGAGGACGAGCGCCGGCGGGTCGAGCGGGTTCCCCGAGTCGACGATCTCCTCGGCGATCGCGGCGTGCGTCACGCCCGCCTCGCGGGCCTCCCCCCGGATGCGACTCGACAGGATCAACGGGTCGTACCCGCGCTTTTTCGCAGCCGTCGCGGCCGCATCCAGCGCGGTCGCCGCGGAGGCGATCACGTGCGTGTCGACCCGGTCGAACGCCGTCGCGTCGGCGGTCGGCGTCTCGGGCTCGGCGCCGCGTGCGCCGCGCTCCAAGTGGTCGCGGACGACGGTCGGCGCGTCGATCCCGTAGCGGTCGAGCACGTCGAGCGCCTCGGCGTACGTCGAGTCGTCGGGCGCGATCGGACCGCTCCCGATCACGCCGAGGTCGTCGCCGACCACGTCGCTGAGGACGACCCCGACGACCATCGCGGGGGCGGCCGCCGCCGCGAACCGGCCACCTTTCACCCGGGAAAGATGCTTGCGGACGGCGTTGATCTCGTCGATGTCGGCGCCGGCGCTCAACATCGCGTCCGTGGTCTCGCACAACGCGGACAGGCCGACCGAGTCGACCGGCGACGCGAACAGGGCGCTCGCGCCGCCGGTGATCACCGCGAGCACGAGCGTTTCCTCGCCTGCCGACCGAGCCAACTCGACCGCCCGTTCGGTCCCCTCGACGCCGTCGCTCGTCGGGACAGGATGTCCGCCGACGACTCGTTCGATCCGTTCGACCTGTTCTACCTGTTCGCTCCGTGCGCTGTCCACATTGCCCCCGGGGGCGGAGCTCCCCGTGTCGTCGACGACGACCGTGCCCGCGTCGATCCGATCGCCCAGGAGCGACTCCAGCGCGGCCGCCGCGCCGTCGGCCGCCTTGCCGCCCCCGACCACGACGACCCGGTCGTACGCACCGAGGTCGTAGGTAGCGTCGCCGACGCGGAGTGCGTCACCGTCCAGCGAGACGGCATCGGCGACGACCGTCTCGGGAAGGGCGGCCTCGATGCCGGCGCGGAGACACGCGATCGCGACCCCCTCGGCGTCGCTCGGAGTCGAGTCAGTGGAGCCGCTGCCGACCGAGATCGTCGGCCGCTCGTCGTTCGCCATACCCGACCTGTCCGCGTTCGGGATTTAATTGCACCGGCGTGTCCCGGTGGCTCGGGGGCGACCATGCGTTCGAACTCGGGACTATCGACGGCTGGCGTCCCCACTACGGTCACAGAGATGCAAGGAGGAAGCCCACGGCTTTAGCCGTGGGAGGAATCCGACTCGATCGCTACCGTTCGAGTCGGGTCCGCCTGGATCGCCACTCCCACGCCGCCTCGGCCGCCGTCCAGATCCCCGCCCACACCCAAACGAGGACGAACACCAACGCGGTCGTCGTCAATAGTTCCGGCTGGAGTCCCTCGATCGCGGCCACCAACTCCGAGTAGAAGAGGACGGCGAACGCGACCGTCGCGACGAACCCGATCGCCGCACAGAGGGCGTGTCCGACAGCCGCTCGCGGATTTGAAGGGGAACTGCCGGGGGACCGCTTTCGGGGCGCCCGATCTGTCCCGCCTGCAGGTGGTGTGTTCACAACCATCACGCTCCGTGGTTGATATATCACGAACGACAATGATATATCTGCCGGCGGAGGTTCGATCGCGACGGACTGTTCCGAGCGCGGCGGGGACAAACCATTACGGACTGCGGAGAGTACGGTACGCCGATCGACCATGTACGATGACATCCTCGTTCCGTTCGACGGGAGCGACGGCGCGACGGCCGTTCTCGACCACGTCTCCGAGATCGCGAACACGGCGGACGCCACGGTTCACGTCCTCTTCGTCGCCGATACGACGCGCGATTCGGTGACCGTTGTCGGGGGCGAAACGGTGGACGCGCTCGTCGAGCAGGGAGAAACCGTCGTCGAGGAGGCCGAGCGGGTGCTCGTCTCGAACGACGTCGACTACGAGACGGACGTGATACAGGGGAACCCGCCGTCGGAGATCCCCGAGTACGCCGAGCGCTACGGACACGACCTGATCGTGATGTCCACGCACGGCCGCCAGGGGATCTCCCGGTTCCTTCTCGGCAGCGTGACCGAGAAAGTCGTCCGGCTGTCGTCGGTGCCGGTATTGACGGCGCGCATGCACCCGGACGAGCGGCTCGCGTTCCCCTACGAGAACGTCCTGCTTCCGACCGACGGGAGCCCGGGGGCGACCGCCGCCGTCGAGCACGGCCTGGGGCTCGCGTCCGCGCTGGGTGCGACCGTCCACGCGCTGTCGGTCGTCGACGACCGATCGCTCGGACTCGACGTGCGGTCGGCCGAGGCGGCCGAATCAGGGACCGAAGCGGCCGACGAGGCCCTCGACGACGTCGTCTCCAGGGCCGACGCGTACGACATCGACGAGGTGGTTCGCCACCGCGAACGGGGGAGCCCGGTGGAAGGCATCCTCGACACCATCGACGAGGACGACATCGACGCCGTCGTCATGGGGACGGTCGGCCGCACCGGAACCGACCGGATCACGTTGGGAAGCGTCGCCGAGAAGACCGTTCGGTCGGCCCCGGTCCCGGTGATAACGGTCAGAACGAACGAGTAGGGAGCGGGCCGACTCCTCCCGCGGAAATCCGGTTCGGGTATCCGACGGCAACGTTGATACGACAGGAACCGAGAGCGTGGTGCATGTCAACTGGCCCCATCGACTACGGCACCCTCTCGGCGGGCCGCGAGTGCAACTACTGGCGGATGGACCCGACGTTGCGGGCCGCCGCCGAACGTGCGTACCCCAACGGGGAGTTCGAGTGGGCGAACCAGATCCTGGAGCGGTTCGGACACGCGTGCGGCCACGGCATCGCCGACCGGTCCGACCGGATCGACCGACACCCGCCGGAGCTGCACACCTACGACGCCGACGGCGAGGTCGCCAACGAGGTCGAGTACCACCCAGACCAGCGGGAGAACGAGCGGGTCGTCTACGACGAGTTCCGGCTCACGCACGACCCGTTTCACGCGCCGCCGGGACGCGACGAACCGGCGAGCTTCACGCACGCGCTCGCGATGCAGGCGCTGTTGTCGTACTGCGACATCGGGTTCACCTGCCCGGCGTCGATGACGACCGGCGCGGCGATCGTGCTCGACGCGGCCGACCACGACTGTGAGGAGTACCTCGACCGACTGACCAGCGCCGATATCGACGAGCACATCGAGGGGGCGATGTTCCTCACCGAGAAGCAGGGCGGCAGCGACGTAGGCGCCAACGAGGTCCGCGCCGAGCCGGCCGACGACGGCACCTACCGCCTGTTCGGCGAGAAGTGGTTCTGTTCGAACATCGACGCGCAGGGGGCGCTCGCGCTCGCTCGGACGCCCGACGCCCCCGACGGAACCGCGGGCCTGTCGCTGTTTCTCGTCCCCCGTGAGATCGACGGCGAGGTGAACGACTCGCTGTTTCGCCGCCTGAAGGACAAGCTTGGAACGCTGTCGGTGCCGACGGGGGAGATCGAGTTCCGGGGCGCCACGGGGTATCTGATCGGCGAGGAGGGCGACGGCTTCCGGCTGATGGCGGAGATGATGAACTACGAGCGGCTGACGAACGCGACCGGCGCCGTCGGGGTGATTGGCCGCGCGTTGTTGGAGGCGAAGGTGCACGCGGCCGACCGGGAGACGTTCGGCAAGCGCCTCGAGGAACACCCGCTCATGCGACGCGACCTCGCGGAGTTGACCGTCGAGTACGAGGGGGCCGCGACGTTCTCGTTCGAGGCCGCGCGGTGGTACAACGAGTACAAGCGGAGGACGGAGTCAGGGAACGACACCGAGTCGGACGAGGATCGGGCGTTCAAGCTCATGCGCCTCCTGGTTCCGGTGGCGAAGTACCGGACCGCTCGCGACTCCGTCGGTGTCGCCTCCTACTGCATGGAGGTGCTCGGCGGTAACGGGTACGTCCGCGAGCACACGACGCCGCGACTGCTCCGTGACACGCAGGTGCTCCCGATCTGGGAGGGCGCCTCGAACGTCATCTCGCTTGACGTGCTTCGCGTGCTCGAACGCGAGCGCGCCCACGAGGCGTTGGTCCCGTTCGTCTCGGAACTGCTCGCCGTCGACGACGACCGACTCACGGCCCTCTCGGCGGAGATCCGGGAGTCGTTCGAGGCGCTCCAGGCGTCGCTGGGAACGCTCGCGACCGAGGACGCCGAGTACGCCCAGTACCACGCCAAGGAGCTGGCGAACCTGATCTACGACGTGACGACGGCCGCGCTGCTGCTCTCGCGCGCCGACGACGCACTCGCCGCCGACGACGGGAGCGATCCCGACGCGCGGCTCGCGCTCGTCGCCGAGGCGTTCGTCGACGAGCACCTCCGAGCCGACCCGTCCCGGGCTATCACGTCGGGGTCGACGATCTGCGACGAGCACTTCGACGCGCTGGCGCAGTACGCGAGCGTCGATCCCGGGACGTTGACCGGATCGATCCTCGACGCGCGCGATTAAACGTCGGTCGTGACGGCGATCCCGCTCAGGCCGAGTCGATCGCCTCGATCGACAGATCGAAGCCCCACTTCGCGCTCGGCGATTCCTCGTCGCCCGCGATCCCGCCGGTGTGGTCCGTGTAGGTCGTCTCGAACCGGGCTGTTCCGGTCGGGAAACAGCCATCGATGCCCGAGGCATCGTGTGTTACGTACAACCCGACGAACGTCGTGAGTGTCCCGCTGCCGGGGATCTCGACGGTCCCGTACTCCATCGTCTGTGCGATCCCGGAGGCGAGCCGCCAGCACCCCTCGTCCGCGAGGTCGAGATCCGGGAGCGCCCGGTCCGGTTCGCCGCTCGTCGATCGGTCGGAGTGGGGGTACCAGACGAACGTTCCGTCGGCGTCTCGGACGTAGTGGAAGACGACGGGGCGGTACTCGCCGATCATGACCGGCTCGTCGGTGTCGTTCTCGACGTCGACGCGGAGTACCACGGGGGAGCCGTCCGTCACGTACGGGTTCGCGAGCGAGACGCGCGGGCTGATCGGAAGCTCCGGCGCGGCGTCCTGCGAGGCGATCGCCGCCTCGTGGGTCGCGCCCGGCGGGTACTCGCGGTCGGAGGGACGGGTTCCGTCCCCGTCGCCGCCGTCATCGGGTCCGCCGTCGGCGTCGTCGGTCCCGGTTCCGCCGTCGGTGAGCGGTCGTTCGGTCGTTCCGTTCGCGAGGCCGGTACAGCCGGCGAGTCCCGCGAGGCCGATGACGCCGGCCGCACGGAGGAGGGCTCGTCTGTGTTGCACGATCGGTAGTTATCGAGGGCGACGATAAGCCCGCCGTACGGTCAAACCCCCCTTTGACTCATCGTCGGCGTCGACACGACTAGGCGCGAATCTCCATCGAGGACCAACAAGGGGATGCGCCAGCGGCCGAACACACGACCGTGACCGAGACGATCACGATCGAGGTGGTACACGCCGTCGGGCCCGAGGAACTCGACGAGGCCGATCTGCAGCCCGCGCTCCGTGAGATCGCCGACGCTCACCACGTCCTCGTCGGTCGCCGGGGCGGCCGACAGTCGTGGCTCGATCGGATCCGGGCGTTTCTCGCACGCGAACCGGTTGAGGCGGTGACCGTTGTGACCGACGAGCCCGCCAGCGAGGGGGCGGAGGTGACCCTCCGCGTCGAGGAGACGGACATCGCGGGCGTGTACGTCGCGACGGCGACGTAGCCGGTCGGACGGGACCGACAGTGGGTCCGGCGGCGAACCGGGGTTTCTGAATTCGCAGAGCTACCTAGTCGCTCAGGAAGCAAACGGAAAGAAAACGGAGTCGGCGCGTCGGTCGCGTGCGTCGCTACTCGAGGTCGAAGCGGTCGAGCCGCATGACCTTCTCCCAGGTGTCGACGAAGTCCTCGACGAACTGCTCCTCGCCGTCCTCGGCGGCGTACACCTCAGAGATGGTACGAAGGCGGGAGTTCGAGCCGAACACGAGATCGAAGCGGGTGGCCTCCCACTCGACCTCGCCAGTCTCGCGGTCGATGCCCTCGAAGACCTGCCGCGACTCCGAGACCGGTTCCCACTCCGTGTCCATGGTCAGCATGTTCACGAAGAAGTCGTTGGTCAGCGTCTCGGGCTCGTCGGTGAGGACGCCGCGATCGGTGTCCTGATACGTCGCGCCGAGCGCGCGCATGCCGCCCAGCAGCGCCGTCATCTCGCTGACCGACAGGTTCAGCAGGTCCGAGTTGTCGACCAGCAGGTCCTCGGCGCGGCGCGGGGCGTCGTCGCTAATGTAGTTGCGGAAGCCGTCGGCGTGCGGCTTGAGCGCCTCGAACGACTCCTCGTCGGTCTGCTCCTGCGAAGCGTCCGTCCGACCGGGGTCGAAGGCGATCTCCACGTCGTAGCCGGCGTCCGCGGCGGCCTGCTCGACGGCCGCGTTGCCGCCGAGCACGATCACGTCCGCGAGCGAGACCTTCGTGTCGTCGGACTGCGCGGCGTTGAACTCCGCCTGGACGTCCTCGAGCGTTTCGAGAACGGTCTCGAGTTCGGCCGGCTCGTTCACCTCCCAGCTGCGCTGGGGTTCCAGCCGGATGCGGGCGCCGTTGGCGCCGCCGCGCTTGTCGCTGTCGCGGTACGTCGAGGCCGACGCCCAGGCGGTCTTGACCAGCTGCGAGACCGACAGGTCGGTGGCGAGGATCTCCGACTTCAGCTCGGCGGCGTCCTCGTCGTCGATCAGGTCGTAGTCGGCGTCGGGGAGGGGATCCTGCCACAGCATCTCCTCGTCAGGAACCTCAGGGCCGAGGAACCGCTCGGGCGGGCCCATGTCGCGGTGGATGAGCTTGTACCACGCCTTCGCGAAGCTGATCCCGAACTCCATCGGGTTCTCCTGGAACCGTTCGAGGACCGCACGGAAGTCCGGGTCGTGCTTCAGGGCCACGTCGGTCGTGAGCATCATCACGTCCTCCGTGTCCGAGGGGTCCTGCACGCCGGGTGCGGCGTCGTCGAGCTCGCCGTCTTTGGTCGTCCACTGCCAGGCACCGCCGGGACCCTTCTCGGGCTCCCACTCGTGGTTCAGCAGGTTGTCGACGTAGCTCGTGTCCCACTGGGTCGGCGTGGTGTTCCACGGGCCCTCGATCCCGCTCGTGATCGCGTCGGGGCCCTTGCCCTCGCCGAAGTCGCTCTCCCAGCCGAAGCCCTGGTCCTCCATGGGTGCGGCCGCGGGCTCGGGGCCGACGTGTTCGTCGGGGTCGTCGGCGCCGTGGACCTTCCCGAACGTGTGTCCGCCGGCGATGAGCGCGACCGTCTCCTCGTCGTTCATCGCCATCTGGCTGAACGACTCGCGGATGTTCTGTGCGGAGCCGTCGAGGTCGGGCTCGCCGTTCGGTCCCTCGGGATTCACGTAGATGAGCCCCATGACCGTGTTGCCGAGCGGCCACTTGAGGCTCCCGTCCTCATCGAACCGGTCCTCGGAGGACAGCTCGAACTCCTCCTCCGGGCCCCAGTCGACGGCCTCGTCGGGCTTGTAGTCGTCCTCACGTCCCCCGGCGAAGCCGAACGTCTCGAACCCCATCGATTCGAGCGCGACGTTGCCGGCGAGGACGATCAGGTCGCCCCACGAGAGCTTGCGCCCGTACTTCTGTTTGACCGGCCACAGCAGCCGGCGCGCCTTGTCGAGGTTCGCGTTGTCCGGCCAGCTGTCGAGCGGGGGGAGCCGCTGTCGGCCGCCGGAGGCGCCGCCGCGCCCGTCGTACGTCCGGTACGTCCCGGCGCTGTGCCACGCCATCCGGATGAACAGCGGGCCGTAGTGGCCGTAGTCGGCCGGCCACCACTCCTGGGACGTCGTCATCACGTCCTCGATGTCCGCCTTCACCTGCTCGTAGTCGAGCGACTGGAAGGCCTCCGCGTAGTCGAATTCCTCGTCCACCGGCCCCGCGTTCTGGGCGTTGTGGTCGAGGATCTCTAGGTTCAGCTGGTCTGGCCACCAGTCCTTGTTGGACCTCGTCATCACTCGATCGTTGCCGCCCTCGTATGTTAATATTGTCTTCTGGGGTAAGGAAGTCTTCGCTCTATCGAACCTCGATATCGAATCAGCAAATAATAGTTTGTCATCGGAGCAAGCGACCGGCCTCACCGCCGTGATCCGGGCAGCCTCCGAGACACCCGTTCGAACAGTCGGTCGCAGCGATACGCCGACCTCGCTTCAGTGTGAGTGACCGTCGCCGCCTCGTGTGAACTGGCCGGAGAACCCTCGCTGGACGACCTCCGAGAGCGCGGGGTGAACGTGCACCGACTCACGGATGTCCCGGACGGTCCCCGATCCCGACTTCATCGCGACGACGACCTCCTCGATGAGATTCGACGCCTCCGGGCCGACGATGTGACACCCGAGGATCTCGCCCTCGAGTGTTATGATCGCCTTCAGGAACCCGTCCGCCTTCATCGCGCTTCCCCGTGCAGTCTGGTCGTAGGCGTACGTTCGAGTCGCGTACTCGCGGCCGGCCGCCCGGAGTTCGTCCTCGGTCGCGCCGACGCCCGCGACTTCGGGCGACGCGAACACGGCGAACGGCATCGCGGAGTAGTCGACCGCTTCGAGCTCGTCGCCGAAGAGGTTCCGTACCACCGCCTGTGCCTCGTGGTTGGCGCTGTGTTTCAGCAGATATTCCCCGACGATGTCGCCGAGGGCCCACACGCCGTCGACGGTCGTCCGGAGGTACTCGTCGGTCTCGACGAACCCCCGTTCGTCGGTCTCGATGCCGGTCTCCCCGAGGTTCAACGTGTCCGTGTTCGGCGTCCGACCGGCGGCGACGAGGAGTTCGTCCCCCGTCACCGACACCGGATCGTCGTCCACGATCCCGCCATCGTCGCCGTCATCGCCGTCATCCCCGTACTCGTACGGCTTCGCCTCGACGGTGACCTCCCCGTCTGACTGCGAGACCGCCGTCGCGGCGTGGCCCGTGTGGACGGTCATCCGCTCCCCGTAGCGGTCGGTGAACGCCTCGGCGACCTCCGGGTCCGCCTCCGGGAGGAGGTTCGGCCGGCGACCAACGATCGTCACCTCGCTCCCGAACGTCTCGAAGAAGTGGCCGAGCTCGGCGGCGATGTAGCCGCCGCCGACGATGACGAGGTGGTCGGGCGGCGTCTCCAGTTGCAGGGCCTCGGTGCTGGTCAGATAGTCCACGTCGTCGATCCCGTCGATCGGCGGGATCGCCGGTCGCGTCCCCGCCGCGATGAGGATCGTATCGGCAGCGATCCGCGTTCCGTCGTCGTCGCCGCCGACGATCTCGACGGTGTTGTCGTCGACGAATCGACCCTCTCCTTCGTACAGATCGTGTCTCGGCGACGACCGAAGTCCCTCCCGGATCGACGCCGAGTCGCCCTCGACCTCCTCGTTGACCTCCCGGACGATCGTCGAGAAGTCCACGCCCTCGACGGTCGCGTCGATGTGGAACTCGTCGGCCCGCTCGATCGTCTCAAGGATCTCCGCGTGGTACAGCAGCATCTTCGACGGGATACAGCCGCGGTTGAGACAGGTACCACCGAGCGGACCCTTCTCCACGATCGCGACGGACTGTCCCCGGTTCGCGGCCGCGTTCGCGACGTCGAGCCCGGAACCGGATCCGATGACGAGGAAATCGACTTCGTCCATGACCTCGCAGTCGGCGACCAAGTACAATAGTCAACGGTCGCTGTGTCCGATCGATGCCAATCCGCCCACGGCCGGGAACCCACGGAATATCCTAACTCGGACTCCATTCAGTTACTCTCCTTGCAGTAATGTATTGTCATGGGGATACTAAACAGAACTACGAGAGCGATGATTCGACCAGCGCAACGAGGCTGGCTGGAGTGCTAGTCGGACGTGTGACCCGTCAGTTCTCGGCGGGGACCTGCTCGGACTGCTCGTATTTCGTCTCGAACTCGCCGATGAGCTGGCCCATCTTGGCGTACCAGTCGTTGAGCATGCGCTGCATGTCGTCGGCGATCTGCGACGGGTCCCTCGGGCTGTACACGTGGTAGTACCCGCCCTGATCGTAGTTGATCTGATCCTTCTGGATGAAACCCGCGTTCAGGAGTCGCTGAACCGAGCGGTAGGCGGTCGACCGCTCCCTGTCGACGCGCTCGGCGATCTCGTCGATCGTGAGCTGCGAGTCGGCCGAAACCAGCGCCTGGAAGCAGTCCTTGTCGAGTTCCTTCAGGCCGTGAAAGCACTCGAGCAGCCCCTCGCACTCCATGTCCCGTCGGAGTTGTTCGGACATCGAATCGGGCATTTGTCTGGTAATACGAACGATCTCCGGCGATATAAGGGTTGTGTGTGCCATTTACAATCTCGTTCCGCCAGTAGTCGGCGGAGATGACCCCCGAAACACGCACAAGGTTGCGGTTCGCCCCTGGCGGTATCTGGACAAAATTGCGTCCGATGCATCCCAACGCGGTCAGGAATGAACGGGACCGTCGAACCCGTCGGGGCCGGACAAAACCGATAAACCGCTCGAAGCAGTATTGGGCAGTATGGTACATACTATTGCCGATGTCGGCGGCTTCGGATCGGGTGAGTTCCCGGGGCGATGTCGGTCGATGACGACGGCGGCACCGACGATTTCCTGGCGGAACGATCGAGGATGACGGCAGAACCCGACGGCGATCCCGACAGCGACGAGACCGAGTGCTCTCCGGAGGGCGACCTCGGCGGAAACGCGGTCGGCTCCGGTCGTGACGGGAGAAGGTCCGAATCGCAGCCCGACGAATCACAGTCGGGGGAAACCCCACTCGAAGCGTCGCCTCCACACGTCGGTGCGGGACTCCTCGACGAGGACATGGGACCGAGCTCGGCGATGGCGCACCTCTACCGGGGGGAGCTTCACCGGATGAAGCTGTGGCGCGAACGCCTCGATCGGACGACGAACTGGGGGGTCGTCGTTATCGCCGCGCTGCTCACGTGGGCGTTCACCAGCCCGAACAACCCCCACTACATCATCCTCGTCGGCGTCGCGACGCTGTCGGTCTTCCTGGTGATCGAGTCGCGTCGCTACCGCGGGTACGACATCTGGCGCACGCGCGTTCGCACCATTCAGGAGAACGTCTGGGCCTACGGGCTCGACCCGGAGGGCGGCCTCGCCGACGAGGAGTGGCGCGAACGCCTCGGCGACGACTACCGGTCGCCGACGCTGAAGATAACGGCCGAGGAGGCGATCGCTCACCGGCTCCGCCGGGTGTATCTTCCGCTGTTCGCCATCCTCCTGGCTGCCTGGTTGATCCGAACGACGGCCTTCTCATCGGACCCATGGCCGGCCGCCGCGGCGATCGGAATGGTCCCGGGGACAGTCGTTCTCCTCACCGTTGGCGCCTTCTACGTCGCCGCGATCGGGATCGCGTGCCGGCCTCGAACCTGGCACGCGAAGGGCGAACTCCGGTCGGAGGACCTCCGGAAACGGCGCTGACACCGGCGATCGGTTCCTCGGCGCCGATAATTATGCGACTGGGACACATAGTCACGATCGCATGTCCCAACAGATACAGGAGGAGCTGGAGGTGGACGCGTTCACCCTCGGCCTCGTCGGTCCCGACCAGGAGTGGGCGGGGACCGTCGCCGACGGTGGAACCGTTCACACGCACACGCCGCCGGCGTGCTGGGGTCCGATGATCACCCCCAAGTTCAGGGGCGGCCACGAGGTGACGCGGCCGATCCGCGTCGAGAACGCCGAACCCGGCGACGCGCTCGTCGTGCGTATCACGGACGTCGAGGTGACGAGCGCGGCCACGAGCACGGGGAGCATGGCCGAACGCGAGGGCGCCTTCGGCGACGATCCGTTCGTCGACCACAAGTGTCCCGAGTGCGGCACCCCCTGGCCCGAGAGCGTCGTCGAGGGAACCGGCGAGGAGTCGATCCGCTGTGCCGAGTGCGGCGCGAACGCGTCCTCGTTCGGCTTCGAGTACGGCTACACCGTCGCCTTCGACGACGAGAAAACCGTCGGCGTCACCGTCGACGAGGACGGCGCCCGGCGGCTCGCGGAGAACGCCGACGAGGCGATGGCGCTCCCAGAGAACTCCCGTCAGCACCCGATCCTGTTGTACGGGCCCGACGAGATGCCGGGCGCGCTCGGCCGGCTTCAGCCGTTCATCGGGAACATCGGGACGACGCCGGCCCGCGAGTTCCCCGACTCGCACAACGCCGGCGACTTCGGGCAGTTCCTCATCGGCGCGAGCCACGACTGGGGGCTCGACGACGAGTCGGAACTGGAGGCGCGCACCGACGGCCATCTCGACTCCAACGACGTTCGTCCGGGCGCGACGCTGATCTGCCCCGTCCGTGTCGACGGTGCCGGCCTCTACGTCGGCGACCTCCACGCGAACCAAGGCGACGGCGAGCTCTCCCTGCACACGACCGACGTGAGCGGCCGGACCGAGTTGGAGGTCGAGGTGATCAAGGACCTGGATCTCGGCGGACCGATCCTGCTTCCCAACGAGGAGGACCTGCCACACATCGCGAAGCCGTACACGGAGGCCGAACGGGAGTCGGGGCAGGCCGTCGCCAACGAGTACGACGTGGACGAACTTCACGACGCCGCGCCGATCCAGGTGGTCGGCTCGGGTGCGACGATCAACGACGCGACCGAGAACGCCTTCGACCGCGCCGGCGACCTCCTCGACATGAGCGAGGGCGAGGTGCGCGGCCGCTGCACCTTCACCGGCGGCGTCGAGATCGCCCGCCTGCCGGGCGTCGTCCAACTCTCCATGCTCGTCCCGATGGAGACGCTGGAGGAGGTCGGGCTCGCGGAGACCGTTCGCGCACAGTACGGACTGTGAACTACCCCCCGCGCATCGCGGGGAACACCCGAACGTCGGCGTCGGGTGGGCAGTGGTCATCGAGGTCTGCCCGGTCGTCGCCGACGGTCACCCGGACGCTCGGGCGCAACGCTCCGTCCTCGTCTCTGAGGTGAGACTCCGAACGTGGGTGGGCCGCACACAGCGCGTCGAGCACGTCGCGGACGGTCGGCCGACCCGGTAGCTCCCCGGAATCGATCTCGACGACTTTCGATCCCGTCGCCGAGCGGAGCGGGCCGTACACCTGAACGTTCACACCTCTTACTCGGCGGCGCCGGACAAAGACTCCGGGGTCACGGCGGACAGCCACGCACCGACTGTCGATCTCCGACGAAGTTGTTCCCGCCCAGTTCGCTACATCACAGCGACGGCGAAGTGGAATACTCCGATGAGCGCGAACCCCGCCGCGACCAGTCGATCGCCCGTGCGAGACCCCATGTGACGCTGGGTCGTCGCGCGGAGAAACCACCATCCGGCGATCCACGCCAACAGGTACGGCGCGAACCACGTCGAGAGCCATCGCGACGCGAGCAACTCCACCAGTCCGATCGATACCAACGTGTAGCTGACGGCATGGTTCATGATCTGGGCGATTCCACGGAGATCCGATCGCTTCGTCTGGTATGTGATGACGAGCAGCTCAAGGGGACGCAGCGGGTCCCCGTCGGTCGGTATCGCGCCGTCGAAATCCAGCAGCCACGGCATCGCGAAGTGAACGATGCCCAGTACGAGGGTGAACGCTCCACTGGCGAGAACGCCGGCCATGAGAACGAGGTCGGGGGACATCCGTTGGCCGGGTGTGCGCCGGGTGGGACATTGGTACTGGTGATCTCCATCAGCGTGTTGTCAGTGGCGACAAATTTGAACGAATCCGTCCGACGAGGCGTGATGCATCCGAACGTGGGTCAGTAATCGTTGGAACTCGAAGGGTATCGAATGGGATCTCTTGATCAAGCACCACGAGGACTACCTCCTCTGGATGCCACTTCAGCCGAATGCCGGGACCGGCTCGAAGAGTTGCACATGGCAGACGCGGAGATGGTTACTGTCGGCTACTTGGACGATACGGACGGTGATTCCGTCACAGGGAGAACCCGATGCCGGCGTAAGCGACCGTTTTTGAAGGAAGTAAAAAAACAGATATATTATAGGATGCAGTCTTAAAAAGAAAAATATGGAAGGTGGTAGGCAAATATATGAAGAAATATTCAATTCTGCGAAAGATGCAATCTTCCTGTATAACGTTATCGAGACAGACTCAGACTACGAGTTCAAGCTTCGTCAGTTGAATCCGGCGCACGAAGCGAAAACCGGACTTTCGGCGGACGAATGCCGTGGTGCCACTCCCCGTGAGATCTTGGACGAGCCACAGGGGAGTGAGGTGACGGCAAACCTATGTCGATGCGCCGACCGCGAGGAGACGATTTCCTACGAGGAGGTTCTCGAGTTGCCTTCGGGGAAGCGTACCTGGCGAACGAAGCTTACCCCGGTGATCAGGGACGGAGATGTCATACAGATCATCGGGATCGCACGGGATATCACGGGACAGAAGGAACGAATCGAAGCACTCCGAAGGGCGAGGGAACAGCTCCATGTCGCTCTCGAGGCAACCAATACAGGTGTCTGGGAATGGAACGTGGAGACGGACGAAGTGTTATGGAACGACGCGCTGGAGCGGTTGGTGGGCATCGAGCCCGGCACCTTCGAGGGGACCTACGACGCGTTTACCGAGTACCTTCATCCCGAGGATATCCAGAAGGTCGAGCGAGCGATAACGGAGGTCATAGAGGGGAGTGGACCGTTCGAGGTCGAGTTCCGAATGGTTCGAACCGACGGAGACACGATATGGGTCCTCGGTCGCGGTGAACTGTATACCCGGGACGGCCCTCGGCGGTTGATCGGAACGACCACGGATATCACCGATCGCAAGGAGAACGAACTGGCACTCGCCCGGCGGGAGATCATCGACCCGTCGATCGAACTGGAACTACACTCGGAGGAGATCGCCGATCTGCTACGAGAGGAATTCAGTGGCGGCATGTATCTCTCGTTCGATGGCATCGTCCCCGGCCCCGACCAGTCGTGGCTGCTCTACGTCACAGTGGAGGGTATCACGCCGACTGAGGTCCGAGCGACACTCGATACAATACCGACCGCCGAGGACGCTCGTCTGTTGAGCACACGGGACGAGCAGTCTCGATACGAGGTCGTCGTCGGGCCGAACTCGGTTGCTGCACGCTTCCGTCAGTTCGACGGGAACCTCCGTTCGATCATCGTCGAGGGTGGAACGTGCAGGCTCGTCGGGGAGTTCCCGGAGACAGTCGACCCTGTGACCGTCGTCGAAACCGTCCGTGAGACGTTCCCCGACGTCGAACTCGCGTCACAGAACCGAATCGCCTCTCCGACGTATCTTCGAACTATCATCGAGGAACAGCTCACGGAACGCCAGCAAACCGTCCTCGGGATGGCCTATCACGCAGGTTACTTCGAACAGCCGCGGAACGTGACGGGTGAGGAACTCGCCTCCCGGCTGAATATCACGAGACAGACGTTCAACACTCATCTCCGAAAGGCACAGCTGGAACTCTTTCAGGAACTGTTCGAAGAACAACTTGAGTTCCCGGACTGACTAGTCAGCGCCCATCATTAGGTTCGGCCAGTGCCATGAAAACTATGTCCAGTTTGGACGGTAAGTGGAACCTATGAGTCTCAACCGCGATATCACCACGTCGATCGTCGAAGCGATCAGTGAGTGTGAGGGCATCGATACATCGGATCCGACCTGTACGTTGTACGAGTATATCGACATCGATGCCATCGAAACCTTGGCCGCCAGGGACGACATCGAATGGCGACTCCACTTTCGCGTCAAAGAGAATACGGTCGTGATAGATAGCCAAGACAGGGTCACAGTCCACTCAGTGACCGCGACTGATGACCACTGATTCTGGCGTCGCGTCCCACACCGGGGCGGTCGAGTACCCGATAGCGGTTCTTCACGTCGATGACGACCCGGATGCTAGCGACCTCGTTCGGACGTTTCTCGAACGGGAAAGCGCCGCATTCGAAGTCGTGACGAAACCAACGGCAAGCGAAGGGATCGATCATCTGCGAGAGAACGACTGCGACTGTGTCGTGAGCGATTACGAGATGCCGGGCACGGACGGCTTGGATTTTCTGGAGACTGTCCGGGATATTGACCCCGACATTCCATTCATTCTGTTTACCGGCAAGGGCAGCGAGGAGATCGCAAGCGAGGCGATCGACCGACCGCTGAATCGAATCGAGGGCATCATCGAGGACGTGCTCCATATCACCCGAACCGGGTCGACCGAAACCGAATTGGCTGCCACGGAGATCGGAGTGGTCGCCCGACGGGTCTGGGGTAAAATGGAGAAAGGAGCGACCAACGCGGATATCGATGTCGGGGAGATCGACCCAGTCATGGCCGATTCCAGCCTCCTCGAACGCTTGCTGATGAACTTGTTCCGCAATACCGTTGAACACGGGGATACGGCTGTCAACGTCGCCGTCAGCCCGGTGGAGAACGGCTTTTTCGTTTCGGACGACGGGCCGGGAATCCCTCCTGATCAACGGGAAAAGGTGTTCGATTAGAAGTTCAGCACAAAGGACGGTGGCTCGGGAATCGGCCTCAAGAGTGTTTCACAGATCGCTGAGGCGCACGGGTGGGAGGTTTCGGTCACAGAAAGCTCGGCCGGCGGTGCTCGATTCGAAATCACCGGCGTGGAGTTCGCCACTCATTGACATCCGTTCGGTTCGACATCGGACCAATACGAACGTCTATCCGAGCCCGGCACGCCGATTTCGCGGGTGATACTCGGAGACGAACCGTTTTCTGTCGTGGTCGGAACCCCCGAGCATGGAGTCGCCAGCGGAGGACGGGTCGTCGATCACGGCTCGCAATCGGTCGCCCCTATCAGACGCCGAAAAGCGGGACATCACCCGGACGGTCGACCGCGCGGTCGCGTACGGGTCCGACGGCCTCGAAACCGACGAGTGGCCCGCCCTCTCCGGCTGCCGCGTCGCGTTCGTCGTCCGGGACGAACACATCGAGGTGCGCCTGCGCTATGACGCCGACCGCCTCCCGGGCCCGGTGGTCGTCCCCGGCGCAGACGACGACACCCCGTCGCTGGTCCGCGATGGCGATACGCCGACAGCGTTCATCACCCTCTCGGAGGCACACGGCGCCCTCTATGAGGATCTGACGGATGCTGCCGGCCACGCCGTGGACCCCTACGCCGTCGCGGTCCCGGACACGCCGGTCGCCCGGGCGGTTGCCGACGGGACGGTCACGTTCATCGCGACGTTGTCACTGCTTACCGGCGAGGGATCCGCCGATCGCCGGACGCACGACTGTTGACCGAGCCGGATCCGTCGTGGTGCAGCATCACGCGTGGGGACGTGTTGAAATTGACCTCCTCCTCCGCGTGAAGACGGAGGAATCCGACCATCGGATTCGGGCGGTCGATGCCCTTCGGTTCCAACCCGCACTCGGAGGGAACCGGCGACACACCGGGGGAACTATCGTTTACCTCCCTCGGAGGGCTGTGGCCCGGCCAATGAGGCCCCGTCGGATTCCATGTCATCGCCGTGCGAACCACCGACAGTTCGCCACCCCGTATGGTTCGAGGACGGCATCTCACCGAATCCGTAGCATCCTGTGAACAGAGACCACGGATTTGAATCTACCGAACAAGCGTGCCTGTTGTCCGCTTGACCCCCGCCTGAAGACGGGGTATGCGCTCGCATCTATATCATGATCGATATTGTAACCGAACGTATATATCGTGGCAACTGAATGATGATCCGTTAGCATGGTCGATCGGATCCGCGTGCTCCACATCGACCCCGAGCCGGAGTCGGCGGCACCGATCGCGGGGCGGTTCGAGCGCGCGGACGACATCGTCGTCGAAGTCGTCTCCGACGCCGAGGAGGGACTCGACCGGATCGCGTCGGCGACGTTCGACTGTGTGGTGTCCGAGTACGCGCTGCCGGAACGAACCGGGATCGAGATGGTCGAACGAGTGCGCGAGGACCGTCCACGTATTCCGTTCGTCATCTACACCGGCGAGGGGAGCGAGGCGATAGCCAGCGACGCGTTCGCGGCGGGCGCGACCGACTACCTCCCGAAGGACGCGGGGACGGACCGACACGACCGGCTCGTCGAACGGATCCGGACGGCGGTTGACCGAACCTGTTCGGTGGAGCGAACTGCCGCGGACGATCGACTCCGGGCGCTGTTCGAAAACGCTCCCAACTCGGTCATCGAGGGGGAGATCGTGGACGGCGGCGACACCCATCGCATCCGGGCGGTCAACGGCGCCTTCGAGGATACGTTCGGGTACGAGTCGTCGGAGGTCGTCGGATCGGACATCGCCGACGTGATCGTTCCCGCCGATCGTATGGCCGAGCACCGGACCGTCAGGTCCCGGATCGCCGATGGGGAGCCGATACTCGGCGAGGCCGTCTGCGAGACGGCCGACGGCGAACGGGAGTTCCTGGTGAGCGGAATCCCGTGGGGCACCGACGGGGACCACGCGGACGGCTGGTACGTGTGGCACACCGACATCACCGAGCGAAAACGCCGGGCGAACGCGATCGAGGAGCTCCACACCGCGACGGGGGCGCTCGTCGAGGCGGCGACGGCCGAGGAAGTGGCACAGATCGCCGCCGACGCCCTCCGCGACGTGCTCGATCTCCCGTTCAACGGCGTCCATTTCTACGACGAGAGCGAGGACGGACTCGTCCCGGTCGCGTGGACGAGCGAGGCCGAGGAGATCGTCGGGGCGCCGCCGACGTTCACCCCCGGGGAGGGGATCGCCGGCCGGGCCTACCAGCGTAGGGAACCACGCGTCTACCAGGACATCACCGAGGCTCCGGAGCTGTTCAATCCGGACACGCCGATACGCAGCGAGATGGCGCTCCCGCTGTCGGATCACGGGGTGATGCTCGTCGCCTCGCGCGAACGCGACGCGTTCGACGACCTCGACGTGTCGATGGCGCGGACACTGGCCGAGCACGCGACTGCGGTGTTACACCGCATCGAGCGCGAGCGCGTGCTCGAGGAGCTTCAGGACCGCACCCAGCAGTTGATGCGGGCGTCCACAACCGAGGAGATCGCCGAGATCGCCGTGGACACGGCCGGCGGGATCCTCGGAGGGCAACTGAGCGGGGTCCACCTCGTCGACGACAGTGGCTGCCGACTCGAACTGGCGGCCCACGCCGAGTCCGTCGAGTCGTCCTTCGACGAGCCCCCGATGTACGAACGGGGAGCCGAGGACGATCCGGCCAGTGCGGTCGTCTGGGGCGCGTTCGACAGCGGCGAGCCGCGACACATCGACGACATCCGCACGCACGAGAGCCTCGCCGCGGAGACGCCGAGCCGGAGCGTGATCGTTCACCCGCTCGACGACCACGGGGTGTTCATCGTCTCGTCGACGGAGCCGAACGCGTTCGACGAGCCGGACAAAACGTTCATCGAGATCCTCGCGACGGCGGCGACCGCCGCGCTCAATCGTGTCGAACACGAGCGGGAGTTGCGACGGCGCAACGAGCAGCTCGACGAGTTCGCCGGACTGATCTCACACGACCTCCGGAACCCGCTCAACGTCGCGCAGGGACGGATCTCGTTGGCCCGCGAGGAGACGGAGACGGACCACCTCGATCCGGCGGCGAGCGCGGTCGACCGAGCCCTCTCGCTGCTCGAAGAGTCGCTCGCGGTCGCGCGACGGGGGCACGACGAGGGGGATCTCGAACCCGTCGAGCTCGCATCTGCGATCTCCGAGTGCTGGATGCACACCGACACGGCTGAAGCGGAGCTGATCGTCGAGACGGAGCGGACCGTCCGTGCGGACCCGAGCCGACTCAAACAACTCTTCGAGAACCTGATCGGGAACGCGGTGAAACACGCCGGCGAGGACTGCCGCATCACCGTCGGCGACATTCCCCGCGGGTTCTACGTCGCCGACGACGGCCCGGGGATCCCCGCCGACGAACGCGATACCGCCTTCGAGGCCGGGTACACCACCGACGACGGGAGCACGGGGTACGGACTGTATATCGTTCAGGAGATCGCGAACGCACACGGCTGGGAGGTCGCCGTCGCCGAGGGCGCGGACGGCGGGGCGCGGTTCGAGGTGACCGGCGTCGACACCGTCGATAGCTAGGACCTCGGTCGACGATGTCGACTACGGGTCGGAGCCGATCGCGGCCGTTCCCGAACTCAAGACCGGAGGTCGAGCCCGCGAAGCTCGAAGCGGGCACCGCCGGTCTCGGCATCGGTCACGTCGACGGTCCAGCCGTGTCCCGTCGCGATCTGCCGGACGATCGGCAGCCCGTATCCGGTCCCGCGGTCGCGCGTCGAAAACCCGTGATCGAAGACCTCCTCGCGAACGTCGGCGGGAACGCCGGGGCCGTCGTCGGCGACGTAGATCCCGTCGCCGTCGGCGAGCCGTCCGACACGCACGGTGACGGTCTCGCCGACGTGGTCGACCGCGTTCCGAAACAGGTTCTCGAAGAGCTGTTGGAGCCGACTCCTGTCGGCGTCGACCGCCCCCTCCCCCAGCTCCACCACGAGCGTCGCCGTGTCGGCGTGGACGGTTCCCCACGCGTCGCGGACACACGCGGCGATCGGAACCGACTCGGTTTCCCCGACGTAGCGCCCCTCCTTCGACAACGCGAGGATGTCATCGACGAGCTTCTCGATGCGATCGAGCGACTCCGCCACGGTGTCGAGCTCGGGCGCGTCGTGTTCCCGGCGCGCGAGGTCCGTATACCCCTGCGCGACCGACAGCGGGTTGCGAATGTCGTGTGCAAGGATGTCCGCGAAGTCGTCGAGGCGCTCCTTCTGGTCGTGAAGCTCCGCCTCACGCTCGCGCTGTCGGGAGATGTCCCTGACGATGCCGGTGAAGTATCGCTCACCGTCGTGGGTGTGCTCGCGGAGGCTGATCAGCGTCGGCACTTCCGTCCCGTCCTTGTGGAGCGCGGGGAGTTCCATGCCGTCCCAGTCGATGCTCCGCTCGCCCGACTCCACGTACCGAGCGAGCGCCTCCTCGTGGATCGGACGGAGCCGCTCGGGGATGATTACCATCTTCGACTCGCCGACGAGTTCCTCGGGCGAGTAGCCGAGGAGGTCCTCGATCGCCGGGTTCGCGTACCGGATCGTGCTCTCCTCGTCGATGGTCAACATCCCCTCCGCGGTGTTCTCTACGAGGGCGCGGTAGAAGTTGTCGGGGGCGGCCGGGATGTCGGGCTCCATTGCTAGACTACCGTCTCGAGGGTTCGAAGACGGAAAAATCACGCGTAGTCACGATCCCGCGGCGAAGCCGTCACCCCCACCGAGTCGTTCGATCGTCGCCGTCGTCCACGTTCGTCGTCGAATGAATCATTCCGGAGACACCATGATCGTATAATGAGATAGATATAAATCACAAATATGTATCTAAATCGGTATGAATCGGCAGTTCGGGAGACGGACCTTCCTCGGGCTCGGCGCCGCCGCGTCGATAGCCGTCGGCGGAACGACGGTAGGGCGGGCGACGTTTTCGGGGCTCGACCAGGACTTCGAGTCCGTCTCCGTCGGCGGGTACCCCGACGGATGGAGGAAGGACGGAGCCACGGATCAGTCGGTCGTCAGCGAACGATCACACGGCGGGAGCAGGTCGCTCCGTATCAAAGGCGGCCACGGCGGCTGCTGGGAGGCGATCGCGAACGCGCCGATCGGCGGGCATCCCGGCGAAACCGCGGTGCGATTCTCGGGGGCGATCCTCCCGGGCGCCGCCGGGTCCTTCGGCTGTCACGACAAGTACTACGCGCGGCTCAAGCTCCGGACCGACGCCGGCGGCGGCTGGTCCGACGGGTCCAGCCGTTCCATCCTCACGATGCACCGAGATGGGACGCTGTATGCACCCGGTAACGTCGCCGTCGGCTCGTTCTCGCCCGGGGAGTGGGTGGGCTATGACATCACCTACCGGTACGACGGCGGCGCCGACGAGATCACGCTCGAGTACGAGATCGACGGCGGGTCGAGCAGGGGAACGACGACTGTCGACGCGGCGAGTTGGGAGACGGACATCTCGTATCTCACGCTCAACAGTGGGGACTTTACGGCGTACTGGGACTCCGTCGTCGCGAAGACAGTCGGCGGCGGGAACCAGGTCCCGAACGCGGCGTTCCAATATGCGCCCTCGTCGCCGACGGTCGAGGACGATGTCGTGTTCGACGCGAGCGACGCGAGCGACGCCGACGGCTCGATCGTCGGCTACGCGTGGGACATCGACGGCGACGGGGACTACGACGCGACGGGCGAGACGGTCGTCCGCTCGTACGACAGCAGCGGTGAGTACCCGGTGTCGCTCCGGGTGACCGACGACGACGGGGCCACGGCGGTGACGACGAGGACCGTCGCGGTCGGCAGCGGAAACTCCGCGCCGTCGGCGGCGTTTCGGATCGAGCCACAGTCGCCGACGGTCGGGGACACGCTCACGTTCGATGCGAGCGGCGCGAGCGATGCCGACGGCTCGATCCGGCGGTACGAGTGGGACCTCGACGGCGACGGCGACACCGACGCTACCGGGCGGACCGTCGAGCGAACGGTCGAGCGCGCGGGGACGTACGAGGTCGTCCTCAGAGTCACCGACGACGACGGGGCGACCGACCGCGCGAGCAGGTCGATAACGGTCGGCGAAGCCGAGAACCGACCCCCGACGGCGGAGTTCGAGGTCTCCCCGTCGCCGCCGGTGGCGGGCTCGACGGCCACCTTCGACGCGTCGGCGAGCACCGATCCGGACGGCTCGATCGCGCGCTACGAGTGGGACTTCGGCGGCGACGGGGGCGTCGATGCGGAGGGTCCGTCGGTAGAACACACCTTCGAGGAGGCCCGCGACGCGACGGTCGTGCTCCGTGTCACCGACGACGACGGCGCCGGCGACGCGGTCGAGCGGACGGTGTCGGTCGCCGAACCGGAAAACGAGCCTCCGTCGGCGGTGTTCGACAGCTCGACGACCGAGCCGATGGCCGGCGAGCAGGTTCGGTTCGACGCGTCGGCGAGCACCGATCCGGACGGGGAGATCCGGGAGTATCGGTGGGATCTGACCGGTGACGGGAGCCGCGACGCGACCGGACGGACCGTCGAGTACGCGTACGAGTCGCCTGGCGAGTACACGGTCACGCTCACCGTCGTCGACGACGCGGGCGCGAAAGGAACGACCAGGGGAACGCTGACCGTCACGGAGAGCCCGCTCGACTCGCTCGCGTCGGCCCACCTGAAGACGGCCGAACGGGTCGACGCGATCTCCGTCGCGAACCTCGACGCGACCGCCAAGGCGCGACGGGCGAACCGGGCGTTCACCGACGCCGTCGAACGGGGGGACATCGATCACGCCACCGCGATCAACGCTATCCGCCGGCTCGACTCGGGACTGAGCGTCACGGAACACACGCTCGAACACATCGGCCCCGCCGACGAACTGAGCAGCAATCGGGTCGACCTGGCCCAGGAGATGGCGCTTCCGACGATCAACACGGCGATGGAGCTGGTATTGACCGTCGTCTCGATCGCGAAGAAGGTTTCACAGGGGGTCGGGCTCGGAACGAAAGCGATCCTGTCGACGGCGAAGTCGAAGGCCAAGGACGCCGTAAAGACGATACTGAAGGGGATGTTGGGCCGGAAGATCGACGCGATGTCGAAGATCAACTACGAGGCCAACACGATCGTCGGCGAGATAATCGCCGGCGGGCTGAACACGGTCGGTGCCGTCAACGACGCCGTCGAGGCCGCGGTCCAACGGATCATCGACACTGTGTCGACGTCGATCCAGTACTACGCCGAGACCCGGATGGCGGCCGGGGTTTCCCCGCTCGTCGGGTCGTTCGTCGGGTCGACGCCGGCGTCGTTGGCGGCCGGCATCGACTTCCTCTATGCGTTCCTCACGCCCGAGCGCGTGGCCGAAGACGGGCTCAGGGGCGACACGAACGCGGCCATGTCAGCGGCGACAGACGCCTCACACTCGATCGCGAACGAGGCCGAGGACACACAGGGGCTCATCCGGGACGCGAAGGAGTTCGGCGAGTCGTTCTCGCTTACGGAGTCGGTGCATCGCCTCTGGAACGATCCCAGCCTCTGGGAGGTCGCGAAGACGATCGGCTCAGTCGTCCTGTTCGTCGCCGGCGGCGTCGTGGACGCGTTCGCGACCGGCGGGGGGATCGGTGCGCTCGTGAAGATCAACGTGACGCATCATCTCGGACTGTTCAACGCCATCAGGGGGTGACCGATGCAGGACACATCTACTCAGATACCGGAGCTGTTCGACGAGTACCGCAGCGCGCTGGCGGAGGGAGACCTCCCGGCGGCGGTCGGATACGCCGTACAGATCGACGACACGGAGTCGAGCATCGATTCGCTGTTGGGCGACTTCTCGACGGCCGTCGACAACGACCGTCGGGTACTCGCTCGAACCATCCTCGGGCAGATCGCCGACGCGTACGAACGGAACGGACGGGAGTTCCAGGCCCGCACCCAGCGGGCGATGGCGGCAGTCGAGGAGGGCACTCTCACCGAATCCGAGCGGGAGGAGCTGCTCGCGTTCACGAGGAACGCCGCACAGACCGACCTGACCAGAACGGGCTTTCTCGTCGAGGCGGTGAACTTCTTCGAGGGAACCCGGGACGGGTCGGAGCTGGTCGAGACGACGAACCGCGTGCGCAACACGGAACGCGACATCGGCGAGGCGTCGGATACGGCCTCGTCGGTCGCCTCCGAAGCGTCGCTGACCGCGACCCCGAGTATCCTGGGAAACTCGGCGCCCGAGGAGCTGACGCGTGGAACCACCGTCGAGTTGGTCGCGACCGTCGGCAACGTCGGCGACGCGGAATCCGTCGACCTCTCGGTGACGGTCGAGTCCGACGAGGGTCTCGAGCCGGCCCGATCGTCCTACGAGGTGGGACGCCTCATGGGCGGCGACCGAACGGACGTGACGATCGAGGTCTCGGGGCGTCGGGCGGGCTCCCACTCAGTGACGATCAGGCTGGAGGCGGACGGTTCGGTCGTAGAGTCGGTGACACACTCGTTCGACGTGCGCGAGACGGCTCAGTCCGTCAGTGAGGCCATCGCGGGTGAGTCCGGCGAGCTGGACGCAACCGACATCAGAACGGCGATCACGCACTGGACGAACGACACGCAGGTGCCCGGAACCGGCGGCGAGACCGTCGACACCGAGACGCTCCAGGGGCTCGTCACCGAGTGGGTCGAGGCGAACGGGGATGAGACGGATGCGTGACCGGTCACACACGGACACGGACGCCCCATCCCGACGATTCCGGTCCACCTGTGCCGCCCTCGCCGTGGTCCTGGTGGTCGCCGCCGCTGCGACGGCGGGAGTCGCCGCCCAGTCCGACAACGGGATCGGTCTCTCGCTCGATCCGGTTCGCGACACCGTCGAGCCGGGTGAGACGGTTCAGATCGGCGTGACCGTCGAGAACGCCGGCGACGCGGTCGCGCCCGCCACGGTGTTGCGGTTGGGATCGCTGCCCGACGGCTGGACGCTCGATTCGTGGTCGGGAACCGACGCCGCGTTCCGCGACTCGACGAACGAGTGGCTCTGGACGGCGGTCGATCCCGGCGAGACGCTGAAGTTCACCGTGGTGGTCGCGGTGCCGTCCGACGCCGCGGGCGAGGGAACGGTGGCGGGCACGCTGAGCGACGGGACGGACCGGGAGACTTCGGCGAGCGCCACGATCCGAGTGAGTGAGGCGGACGCCACGACCACGCCGAACGACGCCGATTCGGGGAGTGGCGCGCCGGCGGGATCGGACCCCCAGTCGCGACTTGAGCGACTGCGCACCTCGGTGGAGACGCCCGGGTTCGGTCCGGTACCCGCGCTGCTGGGTCTCCTGTTGACCGCCGCGGCACTGGCGACTCGTCGACGGAAGTGAAGCCGGCGTCGTGCGGTTAACGATACGCGGTAAACCGGACCGGGGCGACGGCCGATCGCCCCGTCCAGCGGTGGTGTCAACAGGGCCTTGATCCGACGGTTCGGAACATATCGGCCCACTCATAGTCGAGAGCCGAAGTAGGTAACTCTTGCTGATATGTCGACACGAGCGGCGGACTGGGACGAGGCGGCCGTCCGCGACCAGCACGCCGATCTGGTCGAACTGCACGGCGCCATCGGCGCCAGCGACGCGCATGGCGCCGACAGCGACGCCGAACCGGGCGAGGGCGTCCGACAGTTGCTGACGACGATCCTCTCACAGAACGTCGCCGACGCGAACACCGACCGCGCCGCCGAGAGCCTCTTTTCGACGTACGACGACTTCGCGGCCATCGAGTCAGCCCCAACCGACGAGCTCGCGGAAACGATCCGCGTCGCCGGCCTGGCGGACACGAAGGCGACCCGGATCCAGCGTGCGCTCGCGGCGATCCGCGAGGAGACGGGCGGGGCCTACTCGCTGGCGTTCCTCGACGCGATGGGGACCGAGGAGGCGAAGGCGTGGCTCACCGACATCAAGGGCGTCGGCCCGAAGACGGCGGGCGTCGTCCTCAACTTCCACTTCGGCAAGCCGACGATGGCCGTCGACACCCACGTCGAACGCGTCTCCAAGCGGTTCGGGCTCGTCCCCGAGTCGGCGTCGAACGCCCGTGCTCACGACGTGCTCGACGCGACGATCCCGGACGAACTCACCTATCCGATACACGTGCTGCTCACCGAACACGGGCGCACCCACTGTTCGGCGCGCGACGCCGACTGTGACAACCCGGTGTGCGAGCAGTACTGCGATTGCGAGTGGTGCTGAGGGCTGCCGTCAGTCAGGCCACACGGTAAGTCAGGAGTGAGAAGGATCGTCGGGTTCCTGGCGTCGTGACACCGTGAGCACCGGGACGTGCGAGGAGCGGACGACCTTCTCGGTCACGCTTCCCACAAGGTATCTGTCGAGTCCGCTGCGACCGTGTGTCGCCATGACGATAGCGTCCACCCCCGCCTCCGCTGCGTATGCGGTGATCTCCGAAACCGGCGTCCCTTCGCGGATCGACCGCTCGACGACGATGTCATCCGGGATCGCGGACGTGGTTCGTGAGACGGCCTCCTCCGCGCGTTCGCGCTCGGCGTCGACCCACGCCTCCGCGGCGATCCCCGCCGATGGGCTCTCGAACCGGTTGCGCGTGTCGACAACCGAAAGCACGTGCACGGTCGCGTCGAACGCCCGAGCGAGGGCGTTGGCGTGCTCGATCGCGGCGTCGGTGCCGTCGCTGCCGTCGGTCGGCACGAGCAGGTCGTCGTACATCGCTCGCGTGTTCCTCGGCCGGGCGCAAAAGCGCCGGTGACTCGGGATCCCGACCGGGAGACCGTCCCGGCCACGGGGAGATCCGCGGCGGTCAGGCGATCCCGGTCGCCATTCCGAACAGCGCCACCGAGATAACCGCGAAGAGCACGCCGACGCCGGTCTTGATCGTCTCGGTGTCGACGGCGGTCGAGACGTAGGGGGCGATCTGTCCCCCGATCGCCGCCGCGGGGGCAGTGAACACGACCATGTTCCACGGGACGTTCGCGAGGTCCAAGGCGTGGCCGAAGTCGACGAACGCGCCGCCGAAGACGTGAACGAGCGACGCGATGACCGCGGTCACGGCGACGACGATGTGGTTCGTTCCGATAGCGATCCGGACCGGGACGTTCGTGCGCAACATCGAGATGATGCCCAATTCGCCGATGCCGAACCCGGCCAGCCCTTGAAACGCGCCGCCGATACTGTAGTTGCCGAACCGTTCGAGATAGCCGGCCCGGTCGTAGGTGTACTCGTTGCCGTCGTTGTCGACGCGTGTAACGACCCCGTCGGCGTCCGTCTCAACGCCCGCGGGGCCGGGTTTGTCGTCGTCATCGGGGAGGTCGTGACCGCCGCCGTCGGCGACCGCTTCAGCGTCGGCTCCGTCGTCGAACTCGGCATCGGCGTCGTCCGCGTGGTCGCCGTGACCGAGATCGGCGTTGAACAGCAGGTACGACGCTGCGAGCAGTGCGAGACCGAGCAGGGCGTAGAACACGGTCTCCGGGATAACGAACGACGCCAGCGCGCCGCCGACGACGAACGGGAGCCCGCCGACCACGAGGGAGACCGCGAGGCGGCGGTCGACGAGCCCGTAGCGGACGAACGCGAACGCGGAACTGGAGAGGCCGAACGACTCGCTGACGAGCCCCACGAGGACGATCTCCGAGGGAGAAAGCGGCTGTGCGACCAGCGGGAACAGGAAGATGAGGAACGGCACGAACAGCGCGGAGCCGCTGATCCCGACCGTGTTCACGATGGTCGCCCCGAGCATGAACACCGGGAGGAGCCACCAGTACTCGAACCAGTAGCTCGCGCCTGCGTCCGCGGGCGTCGGCGCCACGGTGTAGACCCCGATGACGAACAGCACGGGCGCGGTCAGTACGAACAGGTGTTGGTATCTGAGAAACGTCTCGACGAGCTCGTCGGTCGTGGACGAAGTCATTGTGGGTGTGAGGAAATCGACGGCGTCGCTCGGATGGGTCGCCTATGTAACGCGATCGACCGTACACCTGCTCCGTGGGGGCTGGCATTTAATTTCTGAGATCTCCGTCGTCATCGCCGTACGTGACCACATCCCACGACGCACTCGTACGGACGTTCGAACTCCGGATCACGGGTGATCGTCTATGAGGAATACGGCCCGAGGAGCGCCCTATCCGTCCATCGCCGGGGGTCAGTGCGTGACAACGGCGGGCAGATTCTTGTGCGGCGACCGCGAACCCCCGGACGGTGACGATGTGTACGAGACGAGTCCCGACAGGTTCGGTCCACGGACGCCGTCGACTCGCGAACGGGACCGGCGGCGGATCCGGTCGACGACAACGCGGGGTGAGCGATGAGCGGTGACCGAGACCCGGCCGACGCGTTGCTCGACAGCGATGATCCACTCGCCGACGACGCGACGACAGACGGCGGCGCGGCGCTCACGGGGTTGTTCGCCCCGGAGCGCGTCGCCGTCGTCGGCGCGACCGACCGCGAGGGATCGGTCGGCCGGGCGGTGACGGAGAACCTCATCGCCGAGTTCGACGGCGAAGTCGTCCCGGTGAACCCGAGCCGCGACGAGGTGCTGGGCCTGTCGTGCGTGGGATCGGTCGCCGATGCCGACGCCGACATGGCCGTCGTCGCGGTCCCGCCGGGCGCCGTCATCGACGTGGTCCGCGAGTGCGGCGAGTCCGGGGTCGACAACGTCGTCGTGCTCACGGCCGGCTTCGGCGAGACCGGGGCCGAGGGCGCCGACCGCGAACAGCAGCTCAGATCCGTCGCCGAGGAGTACGACCTGAACCTCGTCGGCCCGAACAGCCTCGGCGTGATGTCGAGCCCGCGCGGGCTCAACGCCACGTTCGGCCCCGACGCGCCGCCGGCGGGCGCCGTCTCGTTCATGAGCCAGTCGGGGGCGTTCGTCACGGCCGTCGTCGACTGGGCGAAAGAACAGGGGGTCGGCTTCAAGGACGTCGTCTCGCTGGGCAACAAGGCCGTCCTCGACGAGACGGACTTCGTGCGCGCGTGGGGCGACGACCCCGACACGGACGTGGTCGTCGGCTACCTCGAGAGTATCGACGACGGCCGCGCGTTCGTCGATGCCGCCCGCGAGACGACCGACGACACGCCCGTGACGGTCGTCAAGTCCGGGCGAACGGACGCCGGCGCGCAGGCGGCCTCCAGCCACACCGGCGCGATCGCCGGATCGGACCGGGCGTACGAGGCCGGCCTCGATGCTGCCGGCGTCCTCCGGGCGGAATCGGTTCAGGAGCTGTTCGATTCGGCCCGGGCGCTCGCCGGCGGCGACGTTCCCGAATCCGACGGCGTCGCCGTCGTGACGAACGCCGGCGGGCCGGGCGTGATGGCGACCGACGCCGTCGGCGACGCCGAGCGCCTCCGGCTCGCCAGCTTCGACGACGGGACGGTCGAGCGCCTCGGCGAGGCGCTGCCCGACGAGGCGAACGTGTACAACCCGGTCGACGTGATCGGCGACGCGAGCGTCGACCGGTTCCGCGAGGCGCTCGACATCGCGCTGCGGGATCCGGACGTCGGAACGGTCGTCGTGATCACCGCGCCGACGGCAACGCTGGACTTCGGCGAGTTGGGCGAGATGATCGCCGACGCCGCCGACGAGCACGGCGTCCCGATGGCCGCCTGCCTGATGGGCGGCGGTCGCCTCGCCGACGCCCGCGACGTGTTGCGCGAACGCGGGGTTCCGTCGTACTTCGACCCGGCGCGCGCGGTCGGGGGACTGGAGTCGCTCGCGGAGTACCGCGAGGTTCGGGGGCGCTCGTACCCCGCGCCGGAGCCGATCGACGCCGACCGCGACAGGGTCCGCGAGATCCTCTCGTCGGTCGAGGAGCGCTCGGACAACCGTCTCGGCGTCGAGGCGATGGAGATATTCGACGCCTACGGGATCCCGACACCCGAGGGCGCGGTCGTCGACGACCCCGCCGAGGCCGAGCAGATCGCCGAGGGGATCGGCGAGGAGGTCGTGATGAAGATCGTCTCGCCGGACATCCTCCACAAGTCCGACATCGGCGGCGTGAAGGTCGGCGTCCCGGTCGCGGAGGTCGCGGACGCATACGAGGACCTGGTGTCTCGGGCGCGCAACTACCAGCCCGACGCGACGATCCTCGGCGTGCAGGTCCAGGAGCTGATCGACCTCGACGACGGCGTCGAGACGATCGTCGGCAGCCACACCGACCCGCAGTTCGGCCCGCTGGTCATGTTCGGGCTGGGCGGCGTGTTCGTCGAGATCATGGAGGACACCACCTTCCGCCTGGCGCCGGTCGGCTGCGACGAGGCCGCCGAGATGACCGAGGAGATCGACGCCGCGCCCCTGTTGCGCGGCGCCCGCGGGCGCGAAGCGGTCGACATCGATTCGGTGGTCGACGCCGTCAGGCGGGTGTCACAGCTCGTCGCCGACTTCCCGAGCATCGTGGAACTGGACGTGAACCCACTGGTCGCGACGCCCGACGGGGTCCGGGCCGTCGACCTGCGACTCACCGTCGACCCCGAAGAGCTGGAGTCACAGTCATGAACCCGTTACTCGTCACATCGACCGCCGAGAGCACCGGCAAGACGGCCGTCACGCTCGCGCTCGCGCGCATCGCCGCCGAGCGCGGCCGCGAGGTCGGCTACATGAAACCGAAGGGCACGCGCCTCCAGAGCGTCGTCGGCAAGACGCTCGACGAGGACCCAATGCTCGCGCGAGAGCTGCTGGACACCGACGCCGAGATGCACGAAATGGAGCCGATCGTCTACTCGCCGACGTTCATCGAGGGGGCCATCCGCGGCCGCGAGGACCCCGACGAGCTCCGCGAGCGAATCGCGGAGGCGTACGACGGGCTCGCCGAGGACACCGACGCGATGTTCGTCGAGGGCGGCGGCGACGTTCGCACCGGCGGCGTCGTCGACCTCACCGACCCGGAGGTGGCCGAGCTCCTCGACGCCGACGTACTGCTGGTGGCCGAGTACGGGGAGTCCGGCGACGTGGACGACCTGCTCGCGGCCGTCGACGACGTGGGCGACCGCCTGGCGGGCGTCCTCTTCAACCGCGTCGACGACGCCGTCTACGACGACGTGGACCAGGACGTGATCCCGTTCCTCACGAGCCGCGGCGTCGACACGCTCGGGGCGCTCCCGCGCAGTCCGGAGCTCGCCGGCGTGACCGTGTCGGCGCTGGCGGACGAACTCGGCGCGGACGTGCTCGTCGAGGGCGACGGCGACGCGCTCGTCCAGCGGTTCACGGTCGGGGCGATGGGCGCCGAGGAGGCGCTGCGGCACTTCAGGCGCGCACGCGACGCCGCGGTCATCACCGGCGGCGACCGCTCCGACATCGCCACGGCGGCCGTCGAGGCCAACAGCGTTCGCTGTCTCGTGCTTACCGGCGGGCATCGGCCCTCCGGCTCGGTGCTCGGGAAGGCGAAGGAGGCCGGCCTTCCGGTGCTGTCCGTGCCCTCGGACACGCTCACCACCGTCGACCGCGCGGAGGACGTGATCCGCAGCGGCCGCACTCGGGACGCGCGAACCGTCGAAGTGATGCGCGAACTGTTGGAGACCCACGCTGACGTTGAGGCGCTGGTCGGAGCCGAGACGTAGCGCCGAACTGCGGTCGGCGCTGTCGTCGGTCCCTCCCGAGTTGTCCACTTGACTCAGGCATCGGTGCTGTCGACCATCCCTGGTCCAGGTTCCGTCCGATTCCTTCGATATTGAATCAATAGCGACTAGATCGCTTCGAGATAGAATTCGAATCCAAGTTGCTGAAATAGACGCCCGGAACGGAGCTCGGTACGGCCTCCGTATTGAATCTGATTTCCGGGGAGATCCACTTATATATGCGATCGTGGACGCGGTCGACAAATGACGCTTGCAGCCACACTGACAGAAAAGTATACCAGACGGATCGGGACCACGCTTATCGGTGCGACGCTCGCGACGCTCGCGTTTGCGGCCGTCTGTGTCGCGTCGGTCCGACAAACACCCGGGTCCGGCGTCGGCGCTGTCGTCGCGCTCGCGTTCGTCTTCACGCTCAACCTCGGGTTAGTGACGATCGTCGTCGGCGGGAACGTCGGGTTGGAACTGAAGCGGCTGATAGCGGCCACGAACGATATGCGAGCCGGAAACCTCGACGACGTGACCGTTCGCTCGGATCGACGGGACGAGTTCGGCGAACTCGCGACGGCCTTCGGTGACATGCGTGACTCGTTGCGGGAGGCGATGGCCGACTCCGAACGGGCACGCACGCGGGCCGAGAACGCACAGGCGGACGCCGAGGCGTTCAACGAGGAACTACTCGATCACGCGGACACGGTCGCCGAGTCGATAGCGGCGGTGTCGGACGGTCACCTCGACGACACGGCGCCGACGGAGACCGGCATCGAAGCGATCGACTCGATCGGGAGCGCCTACACCGAGATGACGAACGACCTCTCGGAGACGGTCGTCCAGATACGCGCGTTCGCGGATCGCGTCGACGACGTCGCCACGTCGGTTCGCGACGACGCCGCGACCGTCGAGAGCGACCAACGCCGGTTCGCGACCGACCTCCGCGATCACGCCGAATCGATCGTCGATCAAGCCGACGAGTTGGAGTCGGTCAGCGACGAAGCCGCACAGCTGTCGGCCGCCATCGAAGAGATCGCCTCGACGGCCGACAGCGTGGAAGAGCAAGCGGGTCGAGCGGCCGGGCTGAGCGACGAGGGGAGTGCCCAAGCAGCCGAGACCGTCTCGTCGATGCGGGACCTCGATGAGACCATCACGGAACTCGCCGAGCTGGTGGAGGCGCTGGAGGAAAGTATGACCGATGTCGCCGACTCGACGGCACTGATCGAGGAAATATCGGAGCAAACCAACCTCCTCGCGCTCAACGCGAACATCGAGGCTGCCCGTTCGGGCGCCGACGGGGACGGCTTCGCCGTCGTCGCCGAGGAAGTGAAGTCGCTCGCGGAGGAGACTCGCCGCCAGTCCGACGACATCGCCGCAGTCATCGGGCGGACACAGGACGATGTCGACGACGTGATCGAGGAGATGCGGGAGGCCGAATCGAAGATCGACGCCGGCGTTTCGACGGCGACGGCCAGCGGCGACACCTTCGAGAAGCTCGACGCCTCGGCGACGGACGTCGAAGGGTCCGTCACCGAGGTCGCCCGCGCGACGGAGGATGCGGCCGCGCGGACGGAGGAAGTCACGGCGACGGTCAACGACGTCTCAGACCACGCCCGCCGCCTCGCCGATCGAGGTCGCGAGATCGCGGCCGCCGCCGAGGAGACCGCCGAGACGGTCGGGACGATGCACGACCGCGCCGAGGAACTGACCGACGCGACCGCCACGCTTCGGGAGCGGCTGGAGCGGTTCACGGTCGCGGCCGATACCGATCACGTCGCCGACAACGGGCATGTCGCATCCGGCCCGAGCGCGACCGTCGCCACCGACGGAGGGGACCGATGATCCCGTCGACGACGATGTATCTCGGTGCGGCCGCGGTGTACGCCGTCGCCTTTCTCCTGCTCGCGGGGTGGTATCGACGCCTCGACGGCGCCGGAACGCGCCTGTGTGCGGCCGCCGCCGGGTTCGTCGGACTCTCCGCGGTCGCGTACGCGGCAATGGGCCTAGGGCTCGGAACGGTCCCGGTTGCCGGCGGGGTCGTCGACGTACCGAACCTGGTCGACGACATGATCACGTACTCCGGCCTGTATGCGATCACCGTCGTCCTCGCGGGCGCATCGATGCGATGGCTCCTCACCGTAACCGGAATCGTTGCGATCCAACGTCTGTCGTTCGCGCTCCCGAACGGTGGCATCGTGGACGGAACGGGGATGCTCGTGGCGGCCGGGATCGTGGTTGCAGGGTGGTTCGTGGTCGTCGCTATCTTCGCGAAGCCGGTCTGGCGGGCCGCGCTGGATCAGTCCCCGGAACGGCGACTCGTCCACTGGAAGTGCCGCAATCTCGTGGTGTTCCTGTTCGCGATGCTCATCGTGTACGCACTGATCGCCTTGTCGGGCATGCTCACCGAGTTCCTGCTCACGTCGCTGAACATCTACATCGACTTCCTGATGCGCATCGGCGTCGCGGCGTTCCTGTTCGCGAATGCTGGGAAGATCGGGGCCCACGAGGACACTGACCGGGACAGCCCGCCAGTCGGAGCCCGGTCCGCTGCTGCCGACTGAGTTGACGTTCGGGCGACGAAATCGGTAGGATCGATCAGGTGTTCGATCCGATCGCGTCGCCGTCGGCGAGGTACGCGGCGATCTCTTCGTCGTCGATCGCATCGAGCACGACGTCCGAATCCAGGTGTTCAGCGAGGCGTCGGTGGCCCCGCTCGCGGCGCGCCGCGATCTCCTCCTCCGACAGGCGCGTGGCGAACGCCCGGTCGATGTACCGCTCGCGAAGGTCGTCGATGCGCTCGGCCGGGACTTCGTCGTCCCCGTGAAGTTCGCTGTCGAACCACTCGCGCCATCGGTCGCGGTCGGCCCACTCGCCGGTGAACTCGCTGTCCGGGCGGAGCCAGTCGTAGTGGGGGACGACGCCGCCCGAGAACCCCTCCGACCGTCGGAGATCGGCGAGCACCGTGCGGGCGACGTGTGCGCCGTGGCCGACCGCGATTGCGACCTGATCGTTGCGTCCGTCGGTCGGCGCAGCGACGTACAGGCCGTCGACGGGCGTGCTTCCGTCGTCGTTCGGGAGGTCGCGGTCGAGCTGTTCGCGCTCCTCGCCGTGGTGCTCGTGCGTCTCGAAGAACTCGTCGCCGTCGTCGAGCGCCCGGAGGTACGACGCGTCGTACCACGCGGCCGCGACGACGTACCGGGCGGTGACCGGCTCCCCGTCCGCGGGCGTCACTCGGAACCCGGTATCGTCGCGCTCGACCGACTCGACGAGGTCCTCCCTGCGGTCGCCTCCGGCCTCCGCGAGGTGATCGCGAAACAGCGCGGTGAGCGTTTCGACGTCGATCCCGCCGGGAAAGCCCGGGTAGTTCTCGATGAACGCGGCCCGCGCGAGCGCCGCGTTCCCGCGGTCGTACACGACCGTGTCGAGGCCGTAGCGGGCGGTGAACACGCCCACGCCGGTTCCGGTCGGGCCGCCCCCGACGACGACGACCTCGTGGTCCGGCTCAGGCATCGCCGAACTCGCCGGTGACGATGTTCGCGACGCGCTCGCGGTCGAACAGCTCCTCGCCGCCGAACTCGTCGGGGTACAGTCCCTGAGCGGCCTGTTCGAGTTGGAAGAGGTTGATGATCGGCCCCTGGTAGGTGAGCCCGCCGTAGATCACTCGATCGTTTTCGACGGCCGTCAGCTCGCTCGCGACCTCGTGGTTCTCCAGGTACGACCGAACGTTCTCGTCGAAGTACTCCTCGGTGATCTCGCCCTGGATCCGGATCGCGAGCGCGTCGGGGTCGATCTCCAATAGCGTCTCGAAGTCGAGGACGCCGCCGCCGGCCTGCGCGTCGTCCACACCCGCGGCCGCGAGCGCGTCGCCCACCTGGAGGTCGCGCCAGTGCTTCGAGGTCGTTCCCTCCCCCTCGAGGTACGGGTAGAACCCCTCCGGCGGGATCTCGGCCGGGTACAGCAGCGCGACGTCCGGCGTGTCCGCGGGCAACCGGTCCCGCACGTCCGCGAGAATCTCGTCGTGGTAGTCGCGGAACGCCTCGTAGCGCTCCCGCTCGTGGAACACCTCCGCGAGCTTCCCGAACGCCTCGTACATCGAGTAGTGCGGGTAGTCGTGCCAGTCGTACACCCGTGTGAACGTCGTGTTGCCGACGAACGGCGCGACGTTCTCGGCGACCTCGTCCACGTCGCTCCGGCTCCAGCCGAGCCGGTTGGTCATGAAGTTCGGGTCGATGACGTGCACGTCGGCGTCGATCTCGTAGAAGATCTCCTTGCCCGTGCCGTCCTGGTACAGGGCGGTGAGCTCGTCGGTGTCGACGGAAACGCCCGGCAGCTCCTCGTACAGGTGCGCGCCGTACCGGCCCGGGACCCCGATCCCGGCCAGCCCGTCGGCCTGCCCCAGCGCGACGCCCATGTCGGCGTAAACGCCGGTGAACGGCACCCACCGTTCGGGGACGGCATCGAACTCGACGGTCCCTGCCGGCTCCATCGTCACTGAGTAGCCGGGCTCGGGCGTCGCGGTCGGCTCGTCCGTCGTCGTCTCGGTGTCCGCGGCGGTTTCCGAACCATCGCTCGACCGACCCGCACAGCCCGCGAGCAGTCCTGCGCCGATCACAGCTCCGCCGAGCACGTCCCGGCGCGTACGTGGGATCTCTCCAGCCATATTTTTAGGCTTGCCTAAAACATACTAAACGTTCCCATTTTCGACACGGGGAGGGATCGGTCAATTAGATCGACGAGTGGTACCAAGCGAACCGGTCGCGACCCTCGGTCCGATTCATCCGCCGTCAGGCCGTGAGTGACCGTTCTCCGATTCAGATTCCGAGTCGGCGGCGGATGGCTCATCGCCGGCGGCCGGTTCGGGGAATCTATCCGGCAGCTCGTCCGGATCCGAGGAGAGCAACGAGTCGGCGAGTCGCTCGGCCACATCGGGACCGAGCGTTCCGGCGATCTCGAGGGCCTGTCGCTCGTGGTCGTCCAACTCGAGGACGCCCCGGAAGAACCACGACAGCGCGGCGTACGTCTCGTGTAGCTCCTCGGCGCGCCCGCGACCCGCCTCGGTCAGGGTCGCCCCCTCGTACGGCTCGTACTCCACGTATCCCTCCTCTGCGAGGTCCTTCATCATCTCCGTCGCCGACGCCGGCGTCCGGTCGAGCCGCTCGGCGACCGTTCCGGTCCGTATCGGCGGGTCCTGTCGGTGTTCACAGATGAACAGCGCGAGTAGGTACTGCGCCGAACTGCTCATCAGCCCCTTCCCTCCGGCAGTTCGCGGCTCCCCTCCGGAGTCGCGAGCCCTCCGTCCGCGGGCCCCGACCCGAATCCGTTGCGCATGCTTTTTCGGTCTACCTAAAAAATAAAAATTCTGTCGGTGTACCGGTCCCTCACCCCTCGACGACCTGACCGTACCGAGGAGAGCGATCGGGTAACGGTGTGAGAAATAATTGAATATTCTCGGAGTTTTCGGCGTTCCAAATACATTCATGTTCGTTTTAGGGACTCCAAACTGGATACAACTATACTCCCGCCGGTCCAACTGGTGGGTGTATGAGCGCGAACGGCCTCGAACGGCGAACAGCGAACTACCTGAGCAACAACGTCCCGCAGATCCAGCAGCACGGCGGCCACTTCGAGATCGAGGACGTCGACGACGAGACCGGAGCGGTAACCGTCGCGATCGGCGGCGCCTGCTCGGGCTGCGGCATCGCGCCGATGACGATGAAGGCGATCGAGCATCGGCTTCCCGAGGAGCTCGACGGCGTCAGCTCCGTCACGGTCCGTCGCGCGGGCGGCCCGCGTGCAGCGGTCATGCCCAACAAGACCGAGGAGATGGAGGAGATGGCCGAGTACGAGGACTACTCGCCGCCGTTCTGATCCGGTCGGCCGGGTAGTTCGGGTCGCTATCCTGTCGGCACCGTTCTACTCCGGGAGAAATCGCTCCGAGCGACAGGGAATTTCCGGACGGCACTCACCCGAGCACGTACCGGAGCCACGGGTACCGCTCGACGAGGGTCTCGCCACCAACGTCGTACGCCTCGATGTACTGGTCGAGTCCGAGGATCCGACCGGCGCCGAAGGCGGCGACCGAGAGGAACACGAGCATGTACGCGAAGTCGCCGTTGATGTAGCCGTGGGAGATGTCCCAGTTGCCGAGATAGAACAGCAGCATCATGAACGCGCCGAAGAACGCCGCGAGCCGCGTGAACCCCCCGACGATCACGCCGAGTCCGATGAGCACCTCGCCCCACGGTACGGCGATGTTGACGAAGTCGACGAACCACGGCGTGTTCCCCATGGCGACGAACAGGCCGGCAACCGGGCTTCCGTTCGCCGGCGGCGCGTTCTGCAGGTAGCCGGCGGCGCTGAAGCTCCCCGACAACACCTTGTCGACGCCGCTCTGGAAGAACGCGAGGCCGATCATCAGCCTGAGCGCGAGGATGAACCAGACGCTCAACGTGTGCAGTTTGCCCTCCGCAGTGAACCCCCCGATCGTGCTCCGCAGTTCGACCTCTCGTGTGGACATCGACCGGAAGATGACAACTCACCCAATTAAGTCTACTCGCCGAACATATTCGAACGACTGCGGAGCCGAACCCTGCGCAGGTCGTCCGCCCGCCGCTAGCGATGCCGCGGGGCGCCGACCGAGACGGTTCCCGACCTGTCAGAGCCGAGGGAGAGGTATTTCTCGTGAGCCGACGACCACACCGTATGGACCACGAAGTCACCTCGCGCCCGTCGTTCGCGCTGCTCACCGTCTCCCTCGATCGGGGAGAGGCCGTCCGCGCGGAGGCGGGTGCCATGGTCAGCCACGACCCCGGCGTCGACATCGAGACGAACGCGACCGGCGGGTTCCTGAAGTCCCTCCGACGCGCGGTCGGCGGCGAGAGCTTCTTCCAGAACACATTCACCGCGACGGAGGGCGGCGACGTGCAGTTCGCGCCGCCGCTCCCGGGCGACATCGAACACCTCGAACTGCGGGGGGAGACGGTGTACGTCCAGTCGGGGTCGTACCTCGCGGGCGACGCGAACCTCGACGTGGACACCGACTTCGGCGGCGCCCGGACGTTCCTCGGCGGGGAGGGACTGTTCCTCCTTCGGGTCGCCGGCGACGGCCCGCTGTTCGTGTCGAGCTACGGCGCCATCGAGGCGATCGACCTCGACGACCGCGACTCGTTCGTCGTCGACACCGGCCACGTCGTCGCCTTCGAGGAGACGGCCGACTTCACCGTCCGGCGCGTCGGGGGACTGCGCTCGACGCTGACGAGCGGCGAGGGGCTCGTGTGTGAGTTCACCGGCTCGGGGACCGTGTGGCTCCAGTCGCGCAGTCAGGACGCGTTCCTCTCGTGGCTGATCCCGAAACTGCCGACCAGGTCATCGTCGTCGTCGACCTGAGCGACGGGCCCGTGAGTCGGAACGGCGCACGCGTCACAGCGCCGTGAGAACGCCCGCCCGGGATAACCACCCCGGGGCGTGAAGCCGGCTGCATGCGACTGGTCCGGACGCTAGTGTCGGCCGACGCCGTCGAAGAGGTGGAGGCGATACTCGACGGCTACGACATCGATCACGTGGTCGTGCGCGAGGCGAGCGACCGTGAAGACGCGGTGCTCGTGGAGTTCCCCGTGCCGACACAGGCGGTCGAAACCGTGCTCGACGAGCTCCGCGACATTGGGGACGGCGAGGACGCGTACACGGTCGTCGCCAGCGCGGAGTCGGTGTTCGCCCCCCACGTCGACGAACTGGAGGCGCGGTTCGTCACCGGCACCGAGGAGAACGACGCGATCGCCACCGAGGAGGTGCGCGCGACCGCCCTCGATCTGACGCCGAGCCCGCTGACGTACTACTCGATGACGGCGCTGAGCGCGCTCGTCGCGACCGCGGGGCTCCTGCTCGACTCCGCGGCGATCGTCGTCGGATCCATGGTGATCGCGCCGCTGGTGGGGTCGGCGCTCACCGCCAGCGTGGGGACCGTCCTCGACGAACGCGACATGCTGTGGGAGGGGTTGAAGACGCAACTCCTGGGACTCGTGCTCGCGATCGCGGCGGCGACCGCGTTCGGCGCCGCGCTACGGTACGCGACGGTGCTCCCGCCGGCCTTGAACGTGACCACGACCCAGCAGATCGCCGGCCGCGTCTCGCCCGGCCTGCTGTCGATCGTCGTGGGCGCGTGCGCGGGCGCCGCCGGCGCGTTCGGGCTCGCGACCGGGGTGTCGGTCGCGCTCGTCGGCGTGATGGTTGCGGCGGCGCTGGTACCCGCGGCCGCCGCGGTCGGCGTCGGCATCGCGTGGGGCGTCCCCGGCGTCGCGGTGGGCGCGTTCCTGCTGCTCGTGTTGAACGTGGTCGCGATCCACCTGTCGGCGGCGGCGGTGCTGTGGTATCTCGGCTACCGCCCCGAGCGGTCGACCGCCGGCGGCGACGACGCCGTCGGCGCCACCCCCCGGTACACCTCTGCGGCGCTACTGGCCCTCGTCCTCGCGGCGACCCTTCTCGTCAGCGGCGGACTCGTGGCCGCCCAGATCGGCTTCGAGCGCCAGGCCAACGACGCCGCCGGCGACGTGCTCGCGGACGAGTCCTACGCCGATCTGGAGCTCGTGTCGGTGTCGACGGCGTTCCGGCTCCGCGCCCCCGTGTCGGTGGGGGACGAACAGCGGGTCACGGTCGTCGTCGCCCGACCCGAGGACCGGCCCTATCCCGAGTTGAGTCGGGCGATCGCCAACCGGATCGAACGCGAGACCGGCAGGGAGGCGACGGTCACCGTCGAATTCATCGAGCGACAGACGGCCGCCTCGAACGGGAACGGGAAGGGCAACCGACCGTTTCCAACATCCGGGTGACACCGTACCATTAAGCCAGCCGCTCAGGAACCGCCGACGATGACCGACGCTCCGGAGGCCGGCGACCACTTCGCCGCCCTCTACCGACTCGCGAGCGTGGACGGGTTGCCCCTCGGGGATAAGATCGATCGCGCGATCGAGGTGGGATGTGAGCGGCTCGACGTCCCCAACGGCGTGCTCTCGTACACCGCCGACGGAGAGTACGAGGTGATCAAGTCGACGATCAACGAGGGCGTGTACGCGCCCGGCGGCCGGAGCGACCTCGAGCGGACGTGGTGCCGCCACGTCATCGAGGATCGGGAACTGCTCTCGTTCGCGGACGTGGCGGAATCGGCCTACGCCGACGACGTGGCGGTGGAGGCGACCGGCATCTCCTGTTACATCGGCGCGGCCGTCGTCGTCGACAACGAGACGTACGGAACGTTGTGTTTCTCCAGCGAGGATCCGCGGGAGACCGGGTTCACAGACATCGAACGACGGTTCGTCCGTCTGCTCGCGCAGTGGGTGTCGTACGAACTCGAGCGCGACCGCCACCACCGCGAACTGCGCGAGCAGAACGAGCGGCTCGACGAGTTCGTCGGCATCGTCGCCCACGACCTCCGGAACCCACTCGGGACGGTGCAGGGCTACACGGACCTCGCGCTGGAATCGGCGGAGGGGACCCAAGCCGACCACCTGCGTCGCATCGAGCGTGCGGCCGACCGAATGGAGCGACTCGTCAACGATCTCCTGCGGCTCGCCCGTGACGGGGGCGACGTGGGCGAGCGGGTCCCGGTCGAGGTGGCGGCCGTCGCCCGCGACGCGTGGTCGTTCTTCGACAACGGCGAGGCGACACTGGAGGTGCACAGCGACGCGACCGTGTACGCGAACCGCTCGCGGCTCCAACAGCTGTTCGAGAACCTCTTCAGAAACGCCGTCGAGCACTGTGGGCCGACGGTGAACGTCGCCGTCCGCGACACGGAGGACGGGTTCACAGTCGCGGACGACGGCCCGGGACTGCCGGTGGAGATCGAGGAGACCCTGTTCACCCCATCGTTCGACCGGGGCGCCGGGATCGGGCTCGGGCTCCTGATCGTCGAACGCGTCGTCAGCGGGCACGAGTGGGAGGCCTCGGTCCACAGCGACGCCGGCGGGACGACGTTCACGTTCGACGGCGTCGAGCACGTCGGCGGCGAACCACAGCTCGTGGCCGGGGACAGCCGAGGGTGAGGGAAACGCAGCTTCGCCGCCACACGGACGGTTAATACGGCTCGTCCGGGAGTAAGGACCATGAGCAAAACACCGGAGCGACGACTCGCGACGTTCGTCGCCGACACGGAGTACGCCGACCTCCCGGAGGAAGTCCCCGAGACCGTCACCCGGGCGGTGGTCGACACCGTCGGCGTTACCCTCGCGGGAGCCGTCGAAGGCGCGGGGGAGACCACCGGCCGTTCGGCGGGGATCGACCCAGAGGCGGCCGACGCGGCGACGCTGCTGGGTACCGCTGGCGGCGACGATCCCGCGGCGACCGCGTTGCGCGTGGGTACTGCCGCCCACGCGCTCGACTACGACGACCTCTCGTGGGCCCTCGACGGGCACCCGAGCGTGACGCTGGTTCCGCCGCTATTTGCACTCGCCGAGGAAACCGGCGCGTCCGGGCGCGACTTGATCGCGGCCTTCGCCGTCGGCTTCGAGGTCGAGTGCGCGATCGCCGGGCCGATCAGCCCCGCCCACTACGAGGCGGGCTGGCACGCCACGTCGACGTTCGGCGCCTTCGGCGCGACCGCCGCGGCGGCGTCGCTGCTGGATCTCGACGCCGACGCGACCGAGCGAGCGCTGTCCATCACCGCGTCGACGCCCGCGGGGACGAAGCGCAACTTCGGCTCGATGACGAAGCCGCTGCACGCGGGCCTGTGCTGTCGCTCGGGCGTCACCGCCGCGACGCTCGCGCGCGACGGCCTCACCGCGACGACGACGGCCATCTCCGGCGACAAGGGGTTCTGGGACCTGTACGACCCCCGGCCGGACGCGGACGCTTCGGAGCACGACGGGCACGACGAGTTCGCGTTCGACCCCGACGGCGACTGGGCCATCGAGTCCGAGGGGATCCACGCGAAGGCGTACCCGTGCTGTTACTTCACCCACACCAGCATCGCGGCGACGGCGGATATCGTCGACGGCGGGGTCGCCCCCGACGACATCGACCGGATCGAGGTTCGCGCGGCCGGCGGCGCCGGCGACGCGCTCGCGTATCCCGACCCGGAGACCGGGCTGGAGGCGAAGTTCTCGATGGAGCACGCCGTCGCCTGCGCGGCCGTCCGCGAGCGCGTCGACCTGGCGGCGTTCGAGCCCGAGGCGCTCGGCGACCCCGCGGTCGACGCCGTCCGCGAGCGCGTCGACTTCGCGGTCGACGACTCGCTCCCGTACGACTCACACGCAGCGACCGTCGTGGTCGAGACCGTCGACGGCGAGCGTCACGAGCGCCGGCGAACGAACCCGCCGGGGGTCCACACCGACCCGCTGTCGCCCGACCGACGCCGCGGGAAGTTCCTCGAGTGCGCCGGGCGTGCGGTGGCCGACGAGGACGCCGAGCGACTGTACGAGCGGCTGTGTGAACTCCCGAAACTGGACGACGTGGCGGCGACGGTCGCCGGCGCCGACACCCCGTCCCGACTGCCGTAACCGGACGGTTTATCGGCTCGCTATCGGGACTCTTGAACACCAGAATGGTAGCTACCGACACGGTACAGTTGACCGATCGACAACGGTCGGTCCGCGACGCCGTCGGCGACATCTGTGACGAGTTCGACGCCGCGTACTGGCGGGAACACGACGCCGAGAGCGAGTACCCACACGACTTCGTGAACGCCCTCGCCGAGGAGGGGTGGCTCGGCGTGCTCCTCCCCGAGGAGTACGGCGGGAAGGGATACAGCACGGAGGAGGCCGTCGCGATGATGTACACGATCGCCCGCAGCGGCGCCGGTTTCAGCGGCGCCCAGACGGTCCACGCGGCGATCTACAATTCGGCGCCCCTCGTGAACTACGGCAGCGAGGAGCTGAAGTCCGATCTGCTTCCTCGGGTCGCCAGCGGCGACGCGTGGATCCAGTGTTTCAGCCTGACGGAGCCGAAGGCGGGCTCGGAGTCGACCGCGATCGGGACCGAGGCCGTCCGCGACGGCGACGAGTACGTGATCAACGGGGAGAAACTGTGGACCTCCCGGATCGACGTGAGCGACTACCTCGTGCTTGCGGCGCGGACGACGCCCCGCGAAGAAGTCGAGAAGAAGACCGAGGGCGTCTCGCTGTTCCTCGTCGACATCGAGCGGGGACACGAGGCGGGCAGCCTCGATCTTGAGGAGATCGACAAGACCGCGAGCGGCGTCGTCAGCTCCTTCCGGGTCACCTACGACGACCTCCGCGTCCCCGCGGACCGACTGATCGGCGTCGAGGACGAGGGGTTCTACCAGGTGCTCGACGGCCTCAACGAGGAGCGGCTCGTCATCGCGGCCGAGACCGTCGGCCTCGGCGAGCTCGCCGTCGAGAAGGGCGTCGACTACGCGAACGAACGCGAGGTGTTCGGCCGTGCAATCGGCCAGAACCAGGCGATCCAGCACCCGCTTGCCGCGGGACACGCCCGCCTGCAGGCGGCCAAGCAATTCACCTTCGCCGCCGCGAAGCGGACCGGCGACGAGGACCGGAAGGCCGTCGGCGCGTGGGCGAACACCGCGAAGTACCTCGCGGCGGAGGCCGCCTTCGAGGCCGCGGACGCCGCCGTTCAGACGCACGGCGGCCGGGGGATCGACCGCGCGTACGACGTGGAGCGGTACCTCAGGGAGGCGCGGCTCACGCGGCTCGTCCCCGTCACGCAGGAACTGGCGCTGAACTACCTCGGGGAAAACGTGCTGGGGCTCCCGCGGTCGTACTGACGGACGGACGCGCCACTGAACTCACCACACAGATACACCCACAATCCACTCACACCATGACTGACAACGACACCGACGACGGACGCGACGACATCGAGCGACGACTGGTCGAGGGCTGGCAGGGCCGCTACTACGAGGACTTCACGGTCGGCGACGTGTACAAGCACCCGTACGGCCGGACGGTGACCGAGACGGACAACGTCTGGTTCACCAACCTCACGATGAACCTCAACCCGATGCACTTCAACGAGGCGTACGCCGCCGAGACGGAGTTCGGCGAGCGCCTCGTCGACGGCACGTTCGTCATCGCGCTCGTCGTCGGGATGAGCGTCATCGACGTGAGCGCGAACGCGACCGCCAACCTCGGCTACGACGACATCCGCCATCACGCACCGGTCTACCACGGCGACACCATCTTCGCCGAGAGCGAGGTGGTCCACAAGCGTGAGAGCGAGTCGCGCGACCACGTCGGGATGGTCACCACCCAACTGCGTGCGTTCAACCAGGACGACGAACTCGTGCTCACCCTGGAGCGCACGCCGATGGTGCTGAAGCGCGAGTACGCCCAGCCGTCCGCCGCGGCGCCGACCGGCTGGCCCGAGGGGATCGGCACCCAACCGGAGGACCTAGAGGAGTGAGCCGCGAGACGGATCCCGAGGCGCGCATCCCCGACGGCCGGATCCACGGCGATATCCCGGTCGTCGACGCCGCGTCTGCCGCCGAACACGTTCCCGACGACGCGACGATGTTCGTCAGCGGCTTCGGGAGCGTGGGGTACCCGAAGGCCGTGCCGCTGGCGCTGGCGGACGCGGCCGCCGGGGGCAGGGACGACGGGAGCGAGGACGCCGGCGCCGGCCGAAATCTGTCGCTGTCGGTCGTCAGCGGCGGGAGCGTCGGTGGGGAGATCGACGAGGCCCTGGTCGAGGTCGACGCGATCGACCGGCGCTACCCGTTTCAGGCGCGCGAGGCGATCAACACGGCGATCAACGACGGACGCGTCGCGTTCGCCGACCGCCACATCTCCTCGCTGGGCGACGACGTTCGCTTCGGGGGGCTGGTCGACACCGACGGCAGCGTCGCCGTGGTCGAGGCCGTCGCCGTCGGCCCCGACTGGTTGATCCCGTCAACGTCGGTCGGGCTGACCCACGCGTTCGTCGAGGCCGCCGACACGGTGATCGTCGAGGTAAACGAGGATCAGCCGCTGTCGCTGTCGGCGTTCCACGACGTGTATCGGACCGGGACGCCGCCCGAGCGCGACCCGATCCCGTTGACCGCACCCGACGAGCGCATCGGCGGCCCGCGGATCGCGTTCGAACCGGGGAAGCTCGAGGCCGTCGTCGAGACGACCGGCCGGGACGCCCCCTACGAGTTCCGCGACCCGACCGACGTGGACCTGGAGATCGCAGGCCATCTCGGCGACTTCCTGGAGCAGGAGGTCGAGCGTTCGTCGCTGTACGACGACTCGCTGCGGATCCAGTTCGGCGTCGGCAGCCTCGGCAACGCCCTGATGGGCGCGCTCGGGGACGCTGATCTCGGCGATCGCGACCTGATCTACTACGGCGAGGTGCTCCAGGACGGCCTGCTCGACCTGCTCGATGCGGGGGAGCTTCGCTCCGCGAGCGCCACCTCGCTGGCGCTGTCGACCGAAGGGCAGGAACGGCTGTTCGACGACGCCGAGCGGTACGCCGAGGACGTGGTGATCCGAACCGGCGACGTGTCGAACGGGCCGGCGTTGATCGACCGGTTCGGCGTCGTCGCGGTCAACAGCGCCGTCGAGGTCGACCTGTACGGGCACGTCAACTCCACGAACCTCGGCGGCTCGCGGATGATCAGCGGCGTCGGCGGCAGCGGCGACTTCACCCGCAACGCCCCGCTGTCGGTGATCGCGCTCGGCTCGACGGCCGCCGGCGGCGACATCTCGAAGATCGTCCCGAAGGCCTCACACGTCGACCACACCGAACACGATGTGGACGTAGTGATCACCGAACACGGCGTCGCCGACCTGCGCGGCACCTCGCCCAGGGAGCGCGCTCGCGCGCTCGTCGAGTGCGCACACCCCGACTACCGCGACGACCTTCGGGCGTATCTCGATCGCGCCGGTGCGACCGGCGGCCACGAGCCCGTCGACCTCGACACTGCCTTCGACTGGACGGACCGCGGTTGAGTCGTCGAGCGGACGGTGAGCCTCGAGAACGCTCACCTGACCACACGAATCAGTCGCCGGATCCTTGACTATCGACCCGACGTGCCGATATTCGCCCTCGGGTGGCCGCTTCTCGCCCGCGCCGCTGCGTCAACATCCAATACGGGACTGAGCGCGCTCGGGAGACGCTCGATTTCCCCGGTTACGAACGGGGGGTGCAGGAGGGCGTCTTCGTGGCCGCGAACTACACCGACTACTTCGTAGGACCGCGGTACTTCTTCGTGACACAGCCCACGTACAAGCAAGAGGTGACCCTGTACGACGGCTTCCACTATGGAGAGACGGGTTTCCTCCAGTGTCGAATCCGAGCGGCTTCACCGAGGGCTCCGACCCGCTCAAAGCCACTTATGCTTAGTATATTAAGCAAAAGTGGAATTACCTAGGGACCACATTGCCCATTTTCGGCAGTCTTACGGCCTGAATCCGTGAATATTTGGACCAGACCAGACGTATAAACTCTATGTTGTTATATCAAATTTGGCTTGTTCCGCCGAGCACGCTCGCGGTGGCGGTCGCCGCCGTAAGGGACTGTAAACGGATATCTCGCCGGATCAGCGGAGATCGACCGGGGAGCCCTCGTCGGCGCTCTCGTACAGCGCGTCGATCACTCGCATCGTCGCGACCGCGTTCTCGCCGTCGGTCCGCGGCGTCGCGTCGTCGGCGACACAGTCGGCGAAGTGCTCACCTCGAGTCGGTACTGATCCGTCGGGCCGAACGTCTCGACGGCCTGTCTGCCGTCGATCTCGTACTCGAGTGACACCGACTCGTCGACGGGCGCGTCGAACGCCCGCTCGACCGAAATCCAGCCGTTCGTCGCGTCGATCCGATATCGCTGGACGAGCTGGGTGTCGAACCCGGAGGCGACGCGCGCCGAGCGGCCGTCCTCGTATTCGAGCACCCCGGCCAGCTCAGTGTCGACGGCGGCGTCCCGAGTATCGTCGGTGTGGGCGTACGCCCGGTCGGGATCGCCGAGGACCGCTCTCGTGAGCGATACCGGGTAACAACCGACGTCCATTAGCGAACCTCCGGCGAGATCCGGACGCAGACGGACGTCGTTCGGACGGTCGGACAGCGGGAACCGGAACGTCGAGGTCACCGAGCGAACGTCCGCGAGGACGTCGTCGACGAGATCGAGCACCCGTTCGGTTCGCGGGTGGTACCGGTACATGAACCCCTCCATGAGGGTGACGCCTCGCTGCGCACAGTGGTCGACGACCGCACGCGCCTCCGACGCGTCGACCGCGAGCGGCTTCTCACAGAGCACGTCGAGCCCGGCGTCGGCCGCGCGTTTCGTCCATTCGGCGTGGAGTCCGTTGGGAAGCGGCACGTACACTGCATCGAGATCCTCGTCGGCCAGCAGTTCCTCGTACGAACCGTAACTCCGCGGGATCGATTCCTCCGCCGCGAACTCGCTGGCACGCTCGCCGTCCCGGGACGCGACCGCCTCGACCGTGTGCTCGCTCGCCCGTATTCCCGGGATCACCGCTGTTCGGGCGATCCCGGCGGTTCCGAGCACGCCGAAGGCGAGTCGGTGCGACGAGTCCGTCACGCCCCAAGCACCACCAGGTGACACGATGAGTCTGATCGAGTGAACCTGATGCGGCCCGAGCCCACATCTCCGGCGTCCGCGTGCTGCCCCGTTAGTTCGGCTGTGTCGTCCCGCCTATCGGACCGTGATGTGGGTCCGCTCGTAGAGCCAGTGGTGAGAACCATCGTCGAGATCACTCGGTATCGTAGCGACCACCGAGATAAGGTGTTTGTGAATCCGTCGGGCCGGGCAGTCCGATCTGGGAGCAGCGCCTGAGTCGTTCGGTCGATATGGCGGTACACCCGGTGACGCTGACGGATGTGGAGTGAACCGAATTAAACGTCGAGCGGTCGATGCAAGAAATCGTCCACTTCGCCGGGAATTCCGAGTTGGTTCCGCCGAGGCGAGTGGCGACACACGAGCACTCGATAACGGTCGGTGTCCGACTCCCGTTCGTTCACTCATCACAATCAAATACTGTCTTGATATGTGATATTATGTGTCGATCGGTGTCGTCCCACCGTTCAAAACCGGGTGCAAAAAGCGACTCTACATCGTTCGAGGGGCCGGCCCGGTTCGGAACGGACTCGACAAAATCGTAGTTATGCGAAACGACGGGCGGTTCCGACTGTACTCAGCGGTTGATCCGCCACGAAGCGCTTTCGAAATACGAAGCTCACTCCGACGAGAATTCAACCGCCTACCGATATTCACCCCGATGAATCCTGCAAGACTCATCTCGTCGATGACGTGGTCTCTCTCGTCGTTACTGCCAATCACTTCGCGCGGCACTGCACCGACACGGCCAGATACGAAAAACTGGTAATCGGAATGCCGTCGAACGTGTTTTCAGAGAACTAAAACGTCGAACTATCCAGTTCTTAGACTGTTTCAGCCTCGCCGACGCAGACGCCGTCGAAAATTGGCTTCAACCGTTCGCCTTCGCATGTGACCTGCTTATCTGAACTCTACCCTAACTTTCCAAGAACCCCGGAGAATGGAGGAATACACCCTCGGAAGACGTGTTTGATGCGTACTTGATTACTGTGTGGATAAGTATGGAACAGTTGGTCGGTAAATCTGCGTACTTAGCGAAATATACCGAATGAGACCGATGAGCCCCTAACAGTAGTAACTCATTTGACCCATGAACTACTCGAAAACTACGTCAAGACAGTCCGTCCTCCGAAACTGGGACAGTTCGCACTCCCGACGCGACGCATTGTGGCCACGAGTTCCGTCGTAACAGCCGGATCCGGTCCGTAGTAGGTTCAGACAAGTAGGTTCAATGCGAAAGCGAACGCTCCCAGCCGATTTTCGACGGCAGTTGCGTCGGCGTGGCCGAAAGAGTTTGAAAACGTATCAGTTCGATATTTTATATTTTAAATGATATTACCGGCGGTGATTCGATTTTCGTGTGTTTCGTATCTATACCCGAGGCCGCGGCGGTGGAATGACGCTTGCAGCCACGGTACAGAATCGATGACAAGGGTGCATCGTCGACGGGATATTTCTGCGGAGTTCGGCTAATAATATCTCGACAATCGATTGATTTTTCATCGGATAGAGCTTCACATGAGCAATCGGTTCGTGTCGGGAGCGACAGCTGCCTCCTGCCAAAACCGTTCATTGTTGAGCTGGAACACGGTTTGATCAAACCCAACGTGTCCGGGTCGGCGGCGTTCAACGGCTGTCGATCTGCCTTCTGTATCAGTTGTGTACGATGGATCGACAGCGATCGACACCCAACATATCGAAAACTAAGATAGTATATAAATATGATAGTATGGCCAGCTGAAGTCGGATACGAACTTCATCGGTGGCTCGGGTGTCGCCTGTCGATCCAGAGATCTAATTCGAAACAGTCGCTGCCTCCGTTGATGCGGGCTATTTCGAACATTGACCACTCAACGATCGCTCCGTCTCACTCTGTATCCTTTTCTGAACATCGCTCAATCCACAGGATACAAAATACAAGTATTATTCTAAATTTGCCCTCAAAATCCCCTTTATCGTGACTAGACGATGATATAACATTAGGAGTTTCAGATAAAAATCAGATCATCAACTGAATCGCTCGAATTGGGCAGGAACAGTAGAGTCTATTCACGAACGGGGCTCGGTTATCATAGGGAGATCGTACTCCGGGTTCTCAAGATCAAACCTATCGACGGCGAACCTTTCCATGGAGAATTTGGTTTTCGAACCGGTCAGCAGGGATTGCACTGCGACAGCGATCACCGGTGCCAACGAGACCGCGCCACGACTCCCGTCGGCAACAACGAGTTCATCGACGCCGCCGACTTCGTCGATCACCGGGATCTGATCAGGAGTGATCGTGATTCCCTCCGGGCAGTGGTGTTCGCCATCCTCGACGTACTCCAGTTCACCGTCGAACCCAGTGAACAATTGGGGAAGTAAACCCGCGATCTTCTCTTTCGCTTCCTCAGGGAACTCTTGTGGGATCCTGTCGAGATCCTCGATCCAGTATTCGTCGCCGACAAGCAAGTTCCCGGCCGTGTTCGGACCGATGAGCGTTCCACGCCCGGACGTCGTCGGTACCGAACCGCTGAAGGATGGGTCACCCTTCACCTCGGCAGCACAGATGACGAATGGGCGAACGGGGAGGTTGGTAAACTTCGAAACCAGTGATTCGGTGTGTGTTCCGGCTGCGACGACAACACTGTCACAGTGGATCTCGTCACCGGAGGTCGTCGTTACATGGTCTATCTGTCCATCGGCTGTCTCGATCTCTTCAACCTCCGTTCCGAATTCGAACACTGCACCCTTCACCTCCGCGCGTTGTTTCATCGCTCTGAGATATGAGCCCGGTTCGACATAGCCAGCCTCCGTATCGACGATCCCGCCGGCGAATCCATCAAGATTCAAGACATCCGGATACATCGAGGCGAGTTCTTTCGCATCGAAGTACGTTATTCCGGGTATCTTCTCCGCGTTCTCCCGCATTTTTTCTGTTTTGGGACTGTCCCTCTCGCCTTCGTCGACCAGACTGATGAAGGGCTGGTCGTGGAACTCGAAGTCGCTTGTTGTCTCCAACCCGTGGAAGTACTCTCGGATCTTCTCCGTAACCCCCGGGATGTACTCACCCTCAAGGAAATACCACCAGTCGGAAATAAATGCGCTCGCGTTCGCCGAAGCACTCTCATCAAGCTGCCCTTTTTCGAGCACTAGGACATCATTGTCGTCCGCGAGGTGGTCCGCAGTACTACAGCCGATTGAGCCCGCCCCGATCACAACAACGTCGTAGCTATTTACTCGCGACATAGTTGTCGATCTCCACCAGCCATTTTATAACTACGGGTAGTACAAATTTCTGATATGCGATAAGGGTATTAATTATTCGTTATTGTATTTGCAGCCAACAAATTTCTACCGAGTATACTAGTAATATAGTTCTCTTCCTTAGACTCACCATGGAGGATCGGATCTCGTGAACCAAATTCACACTGATGTCGGGGGTCGTACCTTACCATTACAAACATACAGAAGTAATACACCTTTTGTCATACACAAAAGGTACAAGAGAATACATTGCAGGGATACCACGGAGAATCGGAGAACGTGCAGTACAAGCAACTGAATCGCTGGCCGAGTTCGTTCCACGAGACAGATGAGGCCGGATTCGGCTATCGAAAAAGGTGAGTACGCCCGTGTCCGGCACACCGACCGAAAGAATAGGTTGTTTAGCTCCGACAATCCGATCGATCGGCTCTCACTTCACAGGTACACGTTCTTCTCGCGTGTCACTCCTCCTGATACTATCGACCAGGTTCATGTTCTCGATTGCTCTCGAAATGTCCGTTCGAGGCGTTCGATTCTCGTCGACACAGTTCCCGAAGTGAGTGACTTCTCTCGCGTACTGGTCAGTGGGGTCAAATGTTTCCGAGACGGGTTGGCCGTCAATTTCGCCTCGGATAGTCGCCTCAAGTTCCTTGGGCGTATCGAAGGCATTCTCGACTTCGATCCATCCGTTCCTCGCTTCGACGCGGTAAAACTGGGTAAGCGGCGACTCGAAACTGGATGAGATCTGCGCCGTGACGTCCGACTCGTATTCAAACACCGCTTTCATGTTCGTATCAGTCCCACAGTCGCGAGCATCAACCAACGATCCGTAGACCGCCTCCGGAACTCCGAGCACTGTTCGCACGAGATCAACGGGATAGTAACCGATATCCATCATACTCCCGCCTGCGAGGTCGCCGTCAAGTCGGATGTCGTCCGTTCCTTTCAGCTGAAACGAAAACCGAGCAGTGACGGAACTGACTCCGGTCAACCGTTCTTCGATCAGTTCAAGGGCGCGTTCCGTTCGTGGGTGGTATGCGTACATGAGTCCCTCCATCACGAGGCGATCGGTCGAATCAACGTACGAACGGAGGTCCTCGGCTTCATCGGCATCCGCTGTCAATGGCTTTTCACAGAGGACGTGCCGTCCGTTATCCACAGCTCGCTTCGTCCACTCCGCGTGGAGGCCGTTCGGCAGTGGATTGTATACTGCGTCAACATCGCTTTCGACAAGCAACGACTCATACGATCCATAGACGTCCTCGATTTGGAACTCTTTGGCCACCTCTTGAGCTTTTGATCGGCTCCGTGAGCCAATCGCGACGACTTCGTGGTCAGTTCTGCTAATCGCTGGAATCAGATTCTTTACTCCGATATTCGCCGTACTCAGGACTCCGAACCTCATGCCTTCAACACGACGACTGTTCGACTTATTCGTACCGGTTCGACCATGGGTCGTGCCCGTGTCGCTCCAACTGACTACATATTTTGGTGACGAGCGCGGCCGACCGAATTCATAAACCGTCTCAACGGCTCTCGTCTGGTTGCGAAAAAGGCCGCGAATCTCCCCGATAGTACTGTGTCTCGGTACACGAAACGCGTGTCGACACCTTGTGACCGATCCTCCCCAAAAGAGAGGATAGAGAGAATTTCCGAGCGTTCAGCCGTCCGAGTGATACTGCGAATCCATCTCGTCGCGGAGCGCATCCCCCATCAGATTGAACCCCATGATCGAGATACCAAGTGCCAAGCTCGGCCAGAACATGAACCAGATCGAGGAGTGCAGATGGCTGCGTGAGATCGAAATCATATAGCCCCAATCCGGATACGGTGGTTGAGTACCGAGTCCAAGGAACGAGAGTGAAGTCCCGATGAGGATACCGAAGCCGACACGGATTGACGCCTCAACTAGGATCGGCGAACTAACATTCGGCAGTATCTCGCGGAACGCGATCCGATGGATTGGTTCGCCACGAGCTTCGGCCGCCGTGATGTACTCCTCGTTTTTCACGGACAACGTACTACTCCGTGTGATGCGGGCGATACCGGGGGTGAACACGACTCCAATCGCAATGATCGTGTTCACAATCCCGGACCCGAGAACTGTCACGACGAGCAATGCCAGTAACAGCGACGGGATGCTTAGCAGGGTGTCCATCAGGCGCATCATTATCTCGTCGAAGCGGCTTCCGATGTATCCTGAAAGGATGCCGATCGGAACTCCGAAGGTTAGGCCAAACGCTGTCGAGCAAAGGCCGATGAGGATACTCGCACGCCCCCCGTAAAGCACTCGTGACAACAGGTCACGTCCATAATTGTCGGTCCCGAGAAGGTACTGTCCACCCGGTCCCGCAAATGCATCGGCGGCATGGGTGGCCGTCGGATCGTAAGGTGCGATGATCGGAGCAGCGAGGCTCAACACGAGAACCGGTGCAAGGAGACACACGCTGACGAAGCCCTTTCTCGTCGAGAGGAGCCCCAGAACGACGCTCGAAACTCTACTCTTCACGGGCTCAGAAATCCGGACTGACTCCGTTGTGGATTCTTCAGTTGCCATTATTGTTTCTCACCGTATTCGATCCGCGGGTCCAGGTACGTGTACAGCAAGTCTGCTGTGAGATTCGCGAACGCGTACACGATAGCCAACAGCATGACGGTCACCTGAATTACTGGAAGGTCCCTCGCTTGAATCGACCGTACAAGGAGACGTCCGAGTCCCGGGAAGGTGAACACCTCCTCGACAACGACGATGCTCCCCAAGAGATACCCGACGTTCAACGTGAGCAAGGTAATCGTCGGTAGAAGTCCGTTTCGAAGAGCATGTCTGGAGATGACTTTCGACTCATCCAGTCCCTTGAGTCGTGCTGTCCGGACGTAGTCTTTTCGCAGGACTTCGACAAGCTCTGATCGGGTCAACCGCATCACGTGTGCGGTAAGGATTATTGACAGCGTTACACTCGGCAGTATCAGGTGCTTCGCCCACGTTATCATTCCAGCACTCATTGGTTCGTATCCTCCGAACGGAAGGATCTGGAAGATCGGACCCGTGAACAGCGCAATGAATGCCGTTCCAATGACGAATTCGGGTAAACTGACTCCGATATAGCCACCCGCGCTAGCCAAGAGATCCCAGATCGAGTCCTGTTTAATTGCTGCGAGCACACCCAACGGTATGGCTGTTATCGTCACCAAGACCGATGTAATCAGGGCGAGCTGGGCCGACCGGATAAGTCGGGGGAAGATGAGTTCCGAAACGGCCTGACGGTTCGAGAAACTGGTTCCCCAGTCACCCGTTACGAAACCGACTAACCAATCGAAGTATTGGACGTACCAAACACGGTTCAACCCGAGCTGTTGTTCGATTGCAGTAATACTCTCCTCGGTCGCCTGTTTTCCTAAGATCATGACTGCTGCGTTGCCTGGAAGCAGTTGGGTGATGGAGAATATTATCAGGGAGATCAACAGGAGTGTGACCCCGATATATCCCATTCTCTTGACCAGATATGCGCTAAACGCGGACATGCTACAGAAACTCAACCTTACTACACAGGCTTATATTTTTCCCTTACTGTGATTCCCTCGACCATGACGAGATCTCGGCGACACACATCTGTCGTTGAGGCGCAACTCTCCTAAGTTCCGATCTCACGTGATGACGAGATGCGTTCTGATATTGAAGTGCTTGCCACAGTGGTACTCTCCGATGCTGTACACCTAGGGCTCAAGCAGGGTCGTGGTACCATCGAAGGATGGATCTGGACGTCCATCGTTGTCGGAGCCGACCCTTCTGTGCGAAACTTACTTGTATGGGGCTGAATACAGAATGCGTAGGAATGAGGTCTGTCAGTGAAGCACATACCGATCAAGATGACCAATCAGTGCTATCGGTAACTGATTTGTCTGTTGAGTATCTGACGGGAGACAGTTCGGTCAAAGCAGTCCGGGATGTATCTCTCCACATCGAACCCGGGGAGACTCTCGGTATCGCAGGGGAAAGCGGGAGCGGCAAAAGTACGTTAGCGCTCGCAATCCTGCGGTATCTCGGGGATAATGGCCAAATCACGAGTGGCTCAATTAACTACGAGGGCCAGTCGATTCTCGAACTTTCATCGGCGGAGCTCAAGGAGCTCCGCGGGAATGAAATCGCCCACGTCCCTCAGGATCCGAACACGGCGCTGAACCCGAGTATGACGGTAGGTGAACAGATAGCGGAAGTCGTTCGTACGCATCGCGACGTGACACGCTCAGAAGCGATGGAACAGACTTACGAGGTGCTTCAGGAGGTCAACCTTCCCGATCCAGAAACGAATGCTTCCCAGTATCCACACGAACTCTCAGGTGGTCAACAACAGCGTGTCATACTGGCTATTGCGTTGGCGTGCCAGCCACGGCTTCTCATCCTAGACGAACCGACGACCGGTCTGGACGTTACTACGCAAGCAACGATTCTGGACCTTATCGACGAACTCATCGAGGAGTGGGACACGAGCGTCTTACTCATCACCCACAACCTCGGGGTCATTAATCAGATCTCGGATAGAGTCGGTATCATGTACGCCGGTGAAATTATGGAGATGGGGACGACTGAGAGCGTATTTAGTTCGCCGGCGAACCCATATACGCAAGGATTGCTCGCGTCACTTCCGCAGGGAGACGACCGGCGTTTGAAGCCGATTCCTGGGCAGATTGGCGATTTGAGAAGGATTCCAAACGGGTGTGTGTTCGCCGAACGGTGTGAGTTTGCGACAGACGAGTGTAGAGATACCCCTGTGGAGAAGGTGCCTGTCAATGACGACCCAGAACACCTCACTCGGTGCAAACGATGGGAACACGCGTTGGAAAATCCAATTCAAGCAGATAGCCAGAAGATTCAACGCACCGCCGAGTCAAAAGACTCTACCCTCATTGAGGCTCGGAATGTACAGAAGTACTTCGGCGAGACATCCCTACTGGATCGCGTGTTCGGCGGTGAACCACCAGTGAAAGCCGTTGACGGCGTGAATCTGCACATCAATGAATCGGAGACCCTGGGGGTGGTTGGCGAATCCGGATGTGGGAAAAGTACACTCGGGTCGGTTCTGTTGGACCTCCTTCCAGCCACAGACGGGGAGATCTATTTCAGAGGCCAACAATTCGATTCGATGGATGACCAAGACTGGAAAGAGTTCCGCTCGGAGTGTCAGATCGTGTTCCAGAACCCTCATTCGAGTCTTAACCCAAAACATACGGTCGGACAAGCTATCAAGCGGCCGCTTGAGATGTTCACCGACCAGTCCGAGGACGAACAACGTGAGCGCGTGGCCGAACTCCTGACGCAGGTCGGACTACAGCCGAGCTATGCGGATCGCTATCCACGTGACCTCTCCGGGGGTGAAAAACAGCGTGTCGCGATCGCCCGTGCCTTCTCGGTCAATCCTTCATTCGTTGTACTCGACGAGCCGGTGTCAGCACTCGACGTCAGCGTTCAGGCAAGCATACTCAATCTCCTCACGAGTCTCCAAGAGGAGTACGGGACCTCGTATCTGCTCATAAGTCACGATTTCAGTGTGGTCAACTACATCAGTGATAGAACCGCGGTCATGTACCTTGGGAACTTCGTGGAAACAGGGTCGACGGAGTCGATATTCGAACCACCGTACCACCCATACACGCGGGCGCTGCTGTCGAATATTCCGTCGACAGATTCCTCCATAGAGAGGGAGCAGATCTATCTCGAAGGCGATGTTCCGAGCGCACGAAATCCACCGTCGGGATGTCCCTTCCAAACTCGGTGTCCACAGAAGATCGGTGATGTCTGTGAGCGGGATCATCCAAAGCTCGAAACTGTCGACTCCGACAATCCCAAACACCAGATCTCGTGCCACTTAGAACCCGAAGAGATGACTCCGTCAAACGACATCGTATAGTGACTCCGCCGTATCGCTACGAATTGTTCGTCGAATATTACTAGGTTTCTTGAGTCGGCCGTCCTTGCGTAGTTGAGTGCTATCACAGACTCACTGAGCATTTGAAATAGATATAACCTTGGTAAATTGTCACTCGACACCCGGGTCCAACTGCATCGGTCCTCTCCAGGGATATTCACCGCGGAAGTGGGTAATCGTTGCATCGCTTGTCGATTCTATTCCTCACAAACATGAGTTCACGGGGACAGTACGGAGACTACTATGGACAGTAATGGACACTCAGATGGTGGAAATGGAACTCCCATTGGTTCGAGAAACGACTGGTGTTGAGATCGCCAGCGGTATCCTGCCTGGTATTCCCTTACGATCAACAGTCCTCGATATCAGTCAGTACGGGGCCTACGAAGCTGTACTTCGTATCGACCGGGAACCCCCCTCTGACGATTATCACACAGGCAGCTCTGACCGAGCGCCCCGGGAGGCCTCGAGGCCGATATCAGTGGAATATCACCGGGTCACCCGCTGAAACCGGCTGATATCGAACAGTTCGACGTCGACGGCGGACTCTTGGTGAGTCACAAGGTCAGCTAGGAGTTCTCCCATGAGGCTACTGAACTTGAACCCCTTACCGGAGAACCCGGCACCAACGATGACGTTGGGATCCGACGGGAGGTGGTCAACGATGAAGTCTTGGTCGGGTGTGTGGGTTACCATACACGTCTTCAACCGTTTTATCGTTCTTGCACCCTCGGGGAAGTACCTCTGTGCGTTTTCGAGGAGTTCGGTCCGGAGTCGTTCTCGTTCTTTTTCTGTTGGACGAGGATCGAAGTCACCTGGGTTTGCTACTTCCTCCAAGTTGTCCACGAGCCCGAACTTGAATCCGGACGTTCCCGCGTCGGGGCCACCATAATATCCCTGACTTCCATCATTGATAGAGAACACGGGGAAGTTCTTCGGAGTGAACTGCTCTCTGTCGGCGGGTTGAAACCCGCCTACGATGACACGCCAGGGAGTCAAGGTTTCTTCCAACTCATCGACGAGTAACTGGGTCCACGCACCGGCCGTGATGACGAGGTTGTCGGCCTCGTAGGTGGCCCTGTCGGTCTCGACAGTGACACCGTCTGCCGTCGAATTCCAATCTTCCACTGTCTCGTGGGCGTGCGTGACGGCACCGTGTTCCTGTGCGAGTTCGACGTGTGCCTGAACACACTTAGTGGGGTTGATGAACCCCCCATCAGGTTGATAAACCGCCTCGAAGTCCTCAGGGAGTTCGAAGCCGGGGAATTTTTCTGACAATTCCTGTGACGAGAGGTGTTCGTACGAGAGATCGTACTCCTTGCAGGCTTTGATAGCCCCTTGGACCGTGTCGCTATCGGGAGGCCCAGCGTCGACTGTTCCCGTCCGATGGAGAAGCTGTTCGCCGTACTGGTTCTCCAGTGATTCCCACAGGGTTAGCGAACGGCGGACGTGAGGGACATACTCGGGATCTTCGTGATTCGTCAAGCGGATCAGTCTGGAATCGCCGTGTGAGGACCCTATCGAGTTGGGGATATTGTACTGGTCTAACCCCAGGACATCGAGGCCCCGTTGAGCCAGATGGTAGACGGCTGCGCTACCGATGCCTCCGACACCAACGACTATGGCATCGAATCGCTGACTACTGGTCTGCATAGCGATGTCATCCGAGACCGGAACCATAAATCTACTGTAACAGTAGTATGTTACTGGTTTTCGACATCAGGAATCAGCTCAGATCGAGTAACAGTCGAACATGATATCACAGAGCGTACGAACGGGGTATGAACTGATGTCGCTGACAGGCTACAACAGTGAAAACGAAATCCCCGATTGAGAACCTCTTAGCGAAACGATCCGCGATTTTGAGCTACAGGGCCCGACACTGCGACTCAACGTTCATATGATGATGTCAGTACTACCAGTTTTGTCCGATCACCAGACTGAGTCACCGTACGTGATTAGTTTGAATTCCCAGAGTCGTTTGTGTACTGCAAAATATTATGTATCTCCGGATAGTCTACTGGACAACGCATGAAGGACAGCGCACCCCGAACATTGAGTACGGTAGAAACCACCTGTAAAGTCATCGACGTTCTCGAAGAGAACAACGGTGCTACCGTCACAGAGGTCGCCGAGTCATTAAGTGTCTCACCGGGTGGTGCCTACAATCACTTGGCGACGCTGGCCAACGAGGGATACGTTGTCAAAAAAGATGGACAATATGAGTTGGGTATGAAGTTTTTGAACAAAGGGAGACACGTCATAGACAACAACGTAGTGTACCGTGCTGGTAAAGAGGTCACCGAGAATCTCGCCGAGGAGACGGGGGAATTCGCACATCTGATGACCTGTGAACACGGCCGTGGAGTGTTTCTACACAAATCAAAGGGTGAGCGGGGCATCTCGAAAGATTTCAACGAGATGAAACTCAAACGGCATGACTATCTACACTGGGGTTCGACTGGAAAGGCGTATCTAGCGCATTTACCCCCCGAAGAGGCAAGGGAAATCATTGAAGAACACGGATTACCGTCGATGAACGAAAATACAATTACCGACCCGGAAGAACTGTTTGCAGAGTTCGAAACTATTCGAGAGCAGGGGTACGCTATCAATGATCAAGAAGAGATCATAGGAACCCGCGCTGTCGGTGCGCCAATTGAGAATGATAAAGGACTCTACGGGGCTATCAGTATCTCCGGCCCGAAAAGCCGGTTTACGTTCGACAACCTTCATGCTGAATTGAGTGATAAAGTTCTGGAAGCCGCCAACATCATCAGTGTGAATATCACTACGCTTCAAAATCAGTAAACTGATACATTTGTAAATAGCAAACAAGTTTCGATCTGTTTATTCACCCCAAGCCAAACGAACGCCCGTTTGAAAGCTGAATCTACCTATCCATTACAACCATAGGTTTGTAATCGGGGGCGGGATATTCTCCAAACTCATTAATTAGACTACATATGGGCTTGATATTGAGATCGCATTGAACACCGAGTCATGACCGGAATTTCACCTTCGCATGCTCACCCACCACTCCGTTATTTGTATATTGCAAATCTTAGTGGTGTAGCCAGAGATCTCCCCTAAATTGACTGAGAAAAACTCGTGGTGGAGTAAGACGAGGGACAATTGTTTCTGTGCATGAGGGGCCACATTGCTGAATCTGGGATACGACACGTACTTGGAACTCCCCATTTAGACCGCAATGACTCCCTCAGACACGCTTCGGGAGGGTAGGGTAGCGATTGTTGATACCACTCGAAATTACTGACTGGGATTGGAGCGCTGCTGCGGACCAGGTTCTCAGCAAAGTCCTGCTCTACTCAGATATAACAAAGAATGATTCTATAAGCATCTATTTAAATTCTCATTGCCAGAACCACGCCAGTCGAAATGTTTATTATGGTGTGTGTTAGTCGTTGGCTTGCAATGCGCCAAGAAGTAGCAAACCGTCCAGGTAGTACCCTTGAACGGCGTCACTATTTGGGACTGATCGGTGTAGGTGCTGTGACTGGGCTCGCCGGTTGCACGGGTGACTCCAACCAAGGAGGCTCGTCGGGCGATGACTCAGGTTCGGGAGAGGGATCTGCCTCTGGGTCAGAGTCCGGATCGAGTTCTAACAATCTGCGTGGAGGCCATCTCAGGATAGCCATCACGCCGGAAACTTCGACGATAAACCCGGTAATGATGTCCTCGAAGTTCCCACAACGTTGGGGAGTGAAGCTGTTTTATTCCACCCTGACCCGTGTCAGCCCCGATCTCGAACCATACGGCGATTTGGCCGCAGACTGGTCATCGAATGACGCGTCCGATGAGTGGACGTTCTCGTTGCGGGATGCAACGTTCCACGACGGGAGCAAGGTCACCGCTTCGGATGTGAAAGCGACGTTCGAAACGGTGTACGATGAGGATGTTGGGAGCCCAGGAATGGGAACGATGGGCGACATTCAACAGGTCGAAGCCGTCGATGAAACCACTGTCAGGTTCATTCTCGGCGGGAGTAACTCTGACTTCGCCAAACTCGTTTCCAAGGGATGGGGGTCGATCGTTCCAGAGGACATCGTCACTGATCCCGAAAAGCGGCAGGCACTCGGAACGGAGGAGCATGGGTCAGGTGCCTTCACGTTGGAGGAGTTCGCCCCCGGTGACGAACTTGTCGGGGTCGCGTACGACGACTATTACAGGACCGGTGACGACGGGGAACCACTCCCGTACGTCGATAGAATCAGTCAAATAACGATCCCTGAGAAAAGTAATCAGGTCAACGCGCTCCGAGGAGAAGACGTCGACATCATCTGGCAACCTGGGTACGGTCAATGGGGGCAGCTCCAGAACCTCAGCGACGCAAACGCCCATAGGACGCCAGGGGGAGAGATCGCGAACTTCGTCATGAACACGAGCGTTGAACCGTGGTCCGACCCTCGTGTGAGAAAAGCCGTAAAACACGCTATTGACCGTGAAGCAATTCTAAGCGCGGTCCAAGATGGACTCGGAGTGGTGGGACAGGATAATCTTCTCTCCCCCGCGTACGACTTTCATGCCGATATCGATCCACCTGAGCAAGACCTCGAGAAGGCAAGAGAACTTCTCGCCGAAGCAGGATATCCCGATGGCATCAACCTGACGGAGGAGTTCGACCTGACGCTGCAGACAGCCAGTAATATCCCGCACATGCGGGGTACGGCTGTGTTGATGCAGGAGCAGCTCGAGGAAGTCGGCATCGAGTTCGAACTCGAAACGATGGGATACGACACCTGGAGTGCTACCGTGTGGAGAAAATCCCCGTTCTACGTCGGTGCATACGGAATGCGCATCAGCGGGGCGAACTTCATGAAGCTGATGCTGCACTCCGAAGGCAACTGGAACAGCGAATCCGATTGGACGAACCAAGAGTTCGATGATCTCGTCGACAATGCGATCGCAGAGACCGACCGAGAGCAAAAACAACAGTACATGAACGAGGCCCAGACGCTGGTTCGAGACGAAGGCCCGTACGCGATATCGTTCTATATCGACACGATCGGAGCTTCGAAGAACTACGTAGAAAAGTACGAACTTAATCCGCTTGCATACCAGATTTACCCCGATGAATATGCCCTTGGAGCGAATGCTCCGACGAAGTAACCGAGTGAGCGTAAACTAGACGAAATAATGAGACACAAGTGCTAGAATACGTGGCTGTAGCACGCGGAGGCAGTATAGAGAGTCCAGTAACACTTCAGGGGAACTACTGACGGCTTTTCGAGCGGAAAGCCGTTACGGCAGACAACTCATTTCCGGACTTCTCGTTGAAACCATATATATCCGGAAATCGATACGGACCCTGCGTTTATTCAGTGTTCCATTCTTCCGAAAAACAGTCGTTTCATCAACGGTCATTCGGTTGGATGGAGCATTTTAACTGTCGAACTTGCTAAGCAGTCTAGACGCAAAGATCAGAAAACACCGGTGACAGTGTGGTAGCCTGATATCGATCCCAAAACCGTGGACATCGCAGAAAGACGCATAGAATAGATATGTTCGACTTTTATCAGACGTCGATTCCCAGCAAATTCGTCGCTTCGTAGCGAAAGGCACGTCCATTATCAGACCGTGGGGTAACAGTTCGGCATCCGACTCCATCCGACTAAATTGTCAAATCCAGATACTACCTCAATTTCATATATATTGGTCATCAACGGCTGTCGAATCACCGTTCCCAGCTGGGTGCAGAAGGCAGATCGACAGCCGCTCGACCTTCCCGACGCGGACACGTCTCGGTTGATGAACCGCGATCAACTCGACAATTCACTGGTTTGGCTATCAGCTGCTATCGCTCTCGATATGAAATGTTTGCTGGATATATAGCTCATCACTGCGAGGAACCATCTAATCATCGAGATATTATTACCGATTTCGGAGAGAGCTAACACATCGATGATCCGCTCTTTCTCGTCGATCCTACACCGTGACTGCAAGCAGCTCTCTACCATCACAGCCTTGAGTACAGATACGAGAAACACGGTACTCGGAACAGCGTCGAACGTGTCTTCAGAGAAATAAAACGCCGAACCAACCAGTTCTCAAACTGTTTCAGCCACGCCGACGCAGAAACCGTCGAACATTGGCTGCAAGCGTTCGCCTTCGCATGGAACCAGCTTATCTGAACACTACCTGATTGACGCCGATCAGATTCAAGTCGCAGTTACTGAATCCTGGCCCAACTCAGCAATGAACGATTTTGGTTCGACGCTGCTGTCGCTCCCAAAACGAACGTCTTCCTGCTTGTAAAGCTCTCTCCGACTGGAAGCCAAAAAGTACCGTGTTGATCCCCTCTGAACTCCGCGAGAAACATCCCGTCGACGATGCACTCTTTCATAACGATTCTGCACTTGCTGTATGCATCATTGTTCTGTCAAATTGTGAGTATTAATGCGAATCATACAATAATCGAGTCAACGTCGGATACTTATTTAAAAATTGGATGCTGAAATTATATTTTTAAACTGGTACAGTCACGCCGACGCAAACTCCGTCGAATCTCGGTTGCAAGCGTTCAGTTTCGGATGGAACCAGTCAATCTGAACACTGCCATGGACCGGGTCCGGCTGTCACGGCGGAACATGTGGCCGCAATGCGTCGTGGCGAGGGTAGGAATCATCCTACTTTTAGTATATAAGCTGAATTAACATAATATTATAGAAACCTAAACAAAGGAACTACATATTACCAGCGTCTTAGGTTTCGAATCCAGTCAGAGACAGCGATTACTGATGACAGCACATGTTGGTAAGCTCCCCGATTTCTTCGATCCCAACCGTGACCTGATCCCCATCGTCCAGCAGGACGGGAGGATCTCTGAACACACCGACACCCGTCGGAGTCCCTGTGAGAATTACGTCTCCCGGTTCGAGAGTGAAGGCCCGACTGCAGAATGAGACGAGTTCATCAATCCCGAAAATAAGGTTCTCCGTCGTCGAGTCCTGAAGCCGTTCCCCATTTACCTCTGCCCACAGTCGCAGGTCCTCAGGATCCTCAAGTTCGTCTTCCGTGACGATCGCAGGACCAAGCGGACAAAACGTATCTAGCGTTTTCCCGCGGACCCACTGCTCGTCCGCGAACTGTAGATCACGTGCTGAGACGTCATTCGCGACGGTGTAGCCGGCAATGTGGTCTCTCGCCCGGGATCTGTCGATCCGCCGGGCTCGTTTTCCGACGACAGCGGCAAGTTCAACTTCGTAATCCACTTCCGATGTTAATTCTGGGTCCCACTTGATTGCTTGGCCGGGACCAACCAATGCGGAGGCATATTTCGAGAACAATACTGGGTTCTCGGGTCGTTCTTCCTCGGATTCCTCGATATGTTCGATGTAGTTGAGCCCAACACAGATGATCTTCTGGGGTTCAACGAGAGGGGAAAGGATCTCGACTTCCTGCCGTTCGTGGAGGCCCGTTTCTACGTCTATGGCGTAGTCTCGGAGTAGTTTGACCGTCTCTTGCCACCGGGGCCTCGCTAGGAGTGTCCGCATACTGGAGGGGATACCGACGTCGAGGTCGGTTCCGACCGCTTGGAGGTCAACGACCACTTCCGTGCTCGGTTCAAGTGCACCCAGCCGTGGCTGTTCCTCACCGTGAGAGAATCTGACGAGTCGCATCGCCCAGATAAGTGGACCGCTGGGTATTAGCCGTTTGGGTAGCTCTGCAGCGATCGGTCCACTCGATCGTATAGATATCAACGATCAGTCGATACGAAGTCGATCGAGTTGTGCAGGGTCGACCGACACCCCTAACCCTGGCCCGTCGGGGACAACCATCGTCCCTTCCGAGACTGTCAACGGGGCCTTCAGAAGGTACTCTTCCCAGTGTGGGTAGACCGTGTCCACTGCCAAGTTAATCGCCGGTGTAGTGGCGACAGAGTGGAGCACGGCGGCCTTTTTGACACCCAGATCGAACCCGTCATGATGGGCGAGTGAGATACCGTACTCATCCGCGACCGCCGCCTGAGCCTTCAGTGCGAGGATCCCACCGGCAGGCACGAGGTCAACCACGGCCACATCAATGGCATCTGCATGGAGAAGCTGTGTTAGATTTCGCCGATGATAGGTGTCTTCATTGATTCCGATAGGGGTGTGCAGGCGACTCCGAAGACTTCGGTAGGTCCCGATCGAATCGACCCTGATGGGTTGTTCGAAATACTGGAGATACACCCCGGCGTCTTCGAGCCATGCTCCCACGCGGACGGCGTCTTCGAACGTCCAGCCCTGATTAGGGTCGACGCGGAATTCCAAGTCTCCGTCGACTTCGTTATCCATCGCCAAGACTCGGTCAACATCCTGCTTCCAGTTGCGCCCAGCCTTCACTTTCAGCACATCGTAGCCCGCCTCGAGGGCTCGACGAGCGAATTCACGGGACCGCTCCGGACTCAGAATACCTAGCGTTGCAGCAATTGGAACCGCCTCATCGATCCGCCCCCCGAGAAGTTGGTGAAGCGGCACACCCAACTCGTGACCGAGTGCGTCCCACATTGCCATCTCAACACCTGCCACGTAGCCATTCACGTCCAAATACTCGTAGTGGAACGCATTCCTGAATGCCTCAATCGCCCACAGCGGACGACCAACTGCCTCTGGGATTATGTCCGACTTTAGTACTGCGAGTGCCGAGTCGACCGAGGGTGACGGCCGAATCTCACCCCAACCTTCGATGCCGGTCGTGGTTTCGAGCCGAAGCAGAACTCGTTCGACGTTCTCGACCGCTCCGTGTTTGCCACGGTAAGGTGCGATCCCCCCGTCGTCGAGAGGTCGAACCCCAACCTCGACTGGGATAGCTTCGATGGAGGCGACTTCCATGGTCAGTTGGCCTCCAAGGGGTAGTGACAGGCCACTTCCCGTTGACCCTCACCTTTCTCTTCAAGGTCGGGTTCGACCGCTGAACACGTCTCGTCAGCGTAGGCACACCGCGGATGGAATCGACAACCGGATGGGATATCAGTTGGACTCGGAACCTGTCCTTCTAACTGACCCCGAGATCGAGTCGCCATCGGGTCAGGGTCGGGGACTGATTCGAGCAGTGCCTCAGTGTACGGATGAGACGGTTCGTGAATGACCCGGTCGGTCACCCCCGACTCGACTATCTTCCCGAGGTACATGATCATCGTGCGATCGGCAAGGTAGTTTATTGTGGAGAGATCGTGAGAGATGTAAAGAATGGACAGATCTCGCTCGGCCTGAAGCCGCTCGAACAGATGGAGGATGCCAGTTCGAACACTGACGTCCAGCATCGAGACCGGCTCGTCGGCGATCAGGAAGTCAGGGTCCAGAATAATGGCCCGAGCGATACACACCCGCTGGCGTTCTCCTCCGGAGAGTTCCCCCGGGAGCTTATCCAGATACTTCTCGGCGGGTGAGAGTCCTACCTCCTCCAGCGTCTCCCTGGTTCGTTCAATTCGGGATTCTCGATCACCAATGCCGTGGATCTTCAGGGGTTCAGAGACAGTACGGGCGACCGGGAACCGTGGGTTCATCGCTTCATACGGGTCCTGAAAAATGACCTGTGCCTTTCTGCGGAAGGCGTTCATTTCTGCGGAGTCGAAGGAATTGACGTCGTTACCGTCAAACGTGATCTGTCCGTCCGTTGGCTCCTGGAGTCCGACCAAGAGTTCGCCCAGTGTAGACTTCCCGCAGCCGCTCTGGCCGGCCAGTCCAACAATCTCCCCTCTGCCGATGGTGAAGTCGACATCGTCGACAGCCTTCAGGTGGTCCCCTTGGGAGAAGAGGTTCGATAAGAACGACCCTTCGCCCGTGGACGAGAACCACTTCGAAAGACCTTGCACCCGGAATAGTGGGTGCGTTTTTGAATCGGAGCTGGTCGTTTGTCTCGACATATTACTGCTCACCCCCAACGGAAAGCCAGAGCTCTGCAGACTTCCCTTCCTCTCTGAAATCGGCTGCTTGGTCGGTGTAATGGCATTTGGCTCGATGACGTTCCCCTACCTCGACCGTTGGCGGTTCAACGGTATCGCATTCCGCAGTAGCGAAGGGACACCGACTTTTGAAACGGCACCCAGACGGCGGGTCTCTCAGATTCGGCGGTGCTCCCGGAATGCTGACTAGCCGTGACTTCTCTCCTCGTTCCAGTGACGGGAACGCGTTCTTCAGGCCGATGGTGTAGGGATGTGCGCTCTCGCCGAACACCTCCGTTGTCGGCCCGAATTCCATCACACGACCACCGTACATCACCGCGATGGTGTCTGCTACCTCCGCGACGACGCTCATGTCGTGAGTGACGAGGATAATCGCGCAATCGATCTCTGCTTGGATATCATCTAACAGCGAGAGGATCTCGTCTTGAATGACTACGTCCAGACCGGTCGTCGGTTCGTCCGCCAAGATGACCGACGGTTCGAGCGCAAGCGCGAGAGCGATCACCGCCCGCTGGCGTTGACCTCCCGACAGTTCGTGTGGGTAGTCGTAGAGTCGTTCCTCGTCCAAGCCAACATCAGTCAGCAGGTCCTTTGCCCGATCTCGAGCCTCCTGTTTGGTCCGATCGGTGTGGGCGCGGATGACCTCGACGATCTGGTCTCCGATCCGGTAGACGGGGTCCAGTGAGGCCATCGCATTCTGCGGGATGTAGGAGATCTCCTTCCAGCGGATCTCCTCGTTTAGTTCCTCGATCGAATACTGAGTCAGGTCCCGACCTTTGAACAGGATCTGACCCTCATCGACGGAACCGTTCTCGTCGAGGATGCGGATGAGAGACTTGATGATAGTCGATTTCCCGCATCCGCTCTCTCCGACGACTCCGAGCGTCTCACCGGCTTCGACCGAGAGGTCCACTGATTCAACCGCCTGAACGACGGTGCTCTCATCCTCATATGCGACGCCGAGGTCTTCGATAGTGAGTAACGACATGGTTATTCGATTTGTGGGTTAGTTACGTCTTCGATACCCCGCGAGATGTAGAAGAACGACACCACGAGGGCGGTGATACTGAGGCCCGGCGGGAGAACCCACCACCAAGCAACTGAGATCGCGCCACTCGAGAAGGTGAGCTGGAGCATCACACCCCAACTCATCATCTCGGTCGCACCTAATCCCAGGAAAGAGATGCCAGCCTCCAGCAGTATGGCTGATCCCGCAACGAAAGTCCCCTCAATGAGCATGATCGGGACCAGGATCGGTGCGATATGGACGAACATGATACGCATGTCGCTCGCCCCCGAAGCTCGGGCAGCCTTTACGAATGGTTGCTCTGCCAGCGACATCGTCTCCGAACGTATTAGCCGTGCGGAGGTCCGCCAGAGGACCAACATCATGGCGATTATGACGGTCCAGACGGAACTACCCCAGAACATGGCTACGACTAAGACCAGCGGCGTGGCCGGAATGGCATAGAGGATGTCGACTACCCGCATCAACACAAGGTCGATGAGTCCCTTGTAGTAGCCGGAGACGAGCCCGACGGTGGTGCCGATCGAGATTACTGTGATGGCTGAGAGGAAGCCGACAAGCAGCGACACCCGACTCCCGTATATCCACTGACTGTAAATGTCCTGTGCCAGATGGTTGGTACCCATCGGATTGTTGACCGTCGGCGGTTGGAGTGTCTCCGGCTGTCCCTGGTCATTGTAGACGGTTTCGGTCGGCTCATACGGTGCGATGAACGGCGCAAAGACCGCCATCAGGAGGGTTGCCAGAACGATCACCATCGCGACGGTGGCCATCCGGTTCTCGGTGAACACGTTCACCCCATCACGGATCTGCTCGATGTAGTGTGCGTACTGGAGTCGCCTGCCAGTCGACAACCGATTGAGGACGACTTCGATCACGTCTCTACCCCCGTGTCGGCCACTCGCGGATCGACGTACACAGAGAGCACGTCGACCAGGAAGTTTAACAGGATAATAGCAACCGAGATGATCATGAACGCCCCTTGGGCCACGGGGTAATCACTGGCAAGGACTGCGGTCCACATCGCCCGTCCGACCCCTGGCCAGGAGAACACCGTTTCCAAGATGATGGAGCCGCCGAAGGCGAATCCGAACGCTAAGGCCATATAGTGTACCAACGGCAGCAGTGCGTTTCGCGCCCCGTGACGGTACATGATTCGCCTCTCGTCGAGTCCCTCGGCGCGTTTCAGCTTGATGAAGTCTGCGCCGATAACGTCGATCATGTTGTTTCGCATGATCAGCGTCGGCTGACTCAAGCGCCACAGTCCGAAGATCAGGATCGGAAGGATCGCGTGCCTGATGAACTCGAGAGAGGCGAACCGCCCGACGAGCGACGTCTCGGTGTAGGTCGCCGAGTGCATCCCCGAGGACGGGAGCCATCCGAGCCAGAACGAAAACACCATGATCGCCAACATTCCGGTCCAGAATATCGGCGCAGCGAACGCGATCAACACCAGACCGGTTCCGTACGAATCGAGGGATTCGTTCCGGTTCCATGCGAAGTTCGCGCCGATGAACGGCCCGAACGTGAATGCAAGGAATAGCGCAGGTACCGTTATCGAGAGCGTGTTTAGCGTCTTGTTCAGAAGGAACGGTAGCACCGGCCGTCCGTACTGGAACGAGACACCGAGGTTCCCTTGTGCGAGGTTCTCCAAGTAGTACAGGTACTGGATGTGCAACGGCTGTGTGAGCCCGTGCTGTGCGAGGATAGCCTGGCGCTGTTCATCGGAGAACCGCGGGGACACGAGTTGACTCGCCGGGTCTCCGGGCATGATTCGGAACAACAGGAACAGCAGCGTTACAACTGCGAACAGCGAGACGAGCGTCAGCGCCAGTCGCTGAAGGATGAAGGTGACTTTCTTATTCATGGACCCTCCATCGCCGTGACTCTGTGAGCCGCCCTGAGAGCACGCAGTCCGGCCTGTCCGATGTACGGGCTTGGGTCATGATCAGTTAGCTATCGACGCTGACGAATTCCGTGTTCGGCTCCCAATCTGTCGGCCAAAGCAAGGTATCGCCATCGTATCTGAACCCACTCTCCTGAAGAAGGGCTTGGGCCCGGCTCAGGCTATGCTGGTACGCGGGTACGTCGGGATTGTGATAGAACTCGTTGGCCGGTGCGATCGGAGACTTTGCGGGTTCGGCGTTCCCTTGGTGTACAGTCTGAACGATGAGCGAACGGTCGATCGCGTGTGCGACCGCTCGACGGACAATCACGTCATTGAACGGCTCGTTATTCGTATTCATGAACACCCCGTTAGCCTGGATACTTGGGTTCTGGATCGCTTCCGTATTTCCACTCTCCTGCGTCCGTTCCCAGTCGATGGTTCCGAGGCCTTGAGAGAATGTCGCATCACCGTTGATGAGATCACCTACGGCGGTCGAGTTCGAACCGTAAATGTTGTACACGATTTGGTCCATATCGTACTCCTCAGCGTGGTAATGGCCTTCGTGCTTCTCGAAGACAATGCGGTTGCCGGGGTCGTACTCTGTCATCATGAACGGCCCACTGCCCGTCATATCTGGGTCAGTCCACTGTCCTGGATGGTCGAGGTCATTTTCCTCTGCGACCCCGTCCCAGATGTGCTGGGGCAGGATGGGTACCCTGTAAAGGCTGACCTGCACGAACCCTGCGAACGGATTCTTGAGGTTGAACCGGATCGTGTTGTTACTCATCACCTCCGAGCTCTCGTAGGGTGCAAGGTCCGAGGAGAGGTACGGGATACCCCATTCCGTTGCGTAATCCCACGTAAACTTGACGTCCTCCGGCGTTACTGGCTCACCATCATGCCAGGTCATGCCCTCGCGTAGCTGGACGTCGATAGTCGTGTCATCAACGATTTCCCAATCCTGAGCCGCACCCTCCGCGATCGGCTGACCCTCCGTGTCCATCTGCACCAGTGGGTCGTAGTTCAGTTTGTGGAGGAACACAGCTGCCGGTCCCGTGTGGGACATGAAGTTGGGATACTGCTCAGGGGGAGACGTCGTGGCGAAGATCACTGTCCCGTCGCCCGCCTCGTCCACGCCCGTCTTGAGAGTCGTCGGGTTGAAGTACGCCCACTCGCCGACCATCGGGTCCCATCCAGAGTACTCCTGAGTGTTGTGCGCGATCAACGACGACGGGTGGGTCATCATTGCGACTGGCGCGTTCTGGGCGATGATCTCCTGACAACGGAACGCCAGCTCTTGACGAGCTTCGTCGTCCATTTCGGACGCAAAGTTTTCGACGGCCGTATCGTACTCGTCGCTCGTCCAGTTCATGAAGTTCCCACCGCCCTCGCCCGCGTACTGGGAGTGGAAACTGAAGTAGAGGTTGTAGTACGGGAACAGCCGCTCGACCGTGTTCGACCAGCCGATATTCGCCAGGTCGTACTCCTTCGCGAAGAGGGTATCAACCCACTGTCCCGACTCGAAAACGTCCTCCGAAAACCGGAATCCCAATTCTTCCAGCATGCCCTGTGCCTGTTGAGCCTCCTCGTAGTAGACTGGATTATCTCCCCTAGCGAGGGTAAGCCAACTGAATTCCGGAACCTCCTCGTACTCGATGTCCGGCTCGAGCGTCTTCGTTTCAACAGGAGTAGCCGTCTCGGTACTCCCACCTGCTGGAGTGTTCTGACCCTCGCCGGAACAGCCTGCGAGGCCGGCTGCTGTACCAACGACTCCCAGTTGCTTCAGGAATTTACGCCTTTGGCTAGGCATGGCATGACAATCCACATAGGGGGGTAATAAATATATCGCCGAATAGACCCGGGGAGCGTCGAATACAAACTCGTGGGACGAGCAATTAAGTGCCAGTGTTTATCTCACATGACCAAGATGGCAGGATATGGGAGATACAGCGGATCACCAAGTCTACGACTTGCCTCAGGAGGCGTACGGTCTCTTCATCGACGGCGAGTGGCGGGGTAAGCCAAACCGTAGCTCACCTGCCACCAGCCCAGCTACTGAAGAGGTAATCGGGACGGTTACGATGGGGACGGAAGAAGACGTGTCCGACGCTGTCGTGGCGGCGACCGAGGCTCAGCAAGATCTGGCGGCAATGACAGCGTTTGAGCGAGCTGAACTTGTTCACGAACTTGCCGACGCTATCAATAGCGAAGCTGACGACCTGGCCATGTGGCTCTCGGCCGACCAAGGGAAACCGCTCACCGAGGCGAAGATCGAGGTCGATCTGGCTGTCGAGATGTATCGTGACGCCGCGGAGAACGTCAAGCGAGCGGGCGGAGAGACCATTCCCGCGGCCGATCCAGATACCCGCGTGTTCACTCTCCGCGAACCTCACGGCGTCTATGGAGTCATCACGCCGTGGAACTATCCGCTGACGATTCCGAGCGAATATCTTGCCCCAGGCTTAGGGGTCGGAAACGCCATTGTCTGGGTTCCCGCACCGACAACGTCCGTTTTTTCCGTGAAACTGGTCGAAGTGCTCGCGGAAACTGGCCTCCCCGACGGCGCGTTAAACCTGGTTACCGGGGAGGGGCCGGTAGTAGGAGAAGCTGTCGTGAAGCACGGCGGCACCGATGCCGTCGGCTTCACCGGTAGCCCTGAGACAGGCGAGTTAGTCGCGCGAAATGCAGGCGCCAAACCGACCTTGTTGGAACTCGGTGGGAACGGTCCGGTTATCGTCCTCGATGATGCCGATATTGAACATGCTGCCGAAACCGTTGCCGGAGGCTGTTTTACCAATGCCGGCCAGATCTGTACGGCGAGTGAACGCATCCTCGTCCACGAGGACGTCCACGAACCGTTTCGGGAGCAGTTACTAGAACACACCAAGGAAGTGACGCTCGGCCATCCCCTATCAGAGGCAACCGACATGGGGCCGCTCAACAACGAATCGGTCGCCAAAAAGATGGACGCGCACGTGGAGGACGCCGTCTCGAAAGGGGCAACACTCCTCCATGGCGGAGAGCGCTCGACTCAGCTCCCGGGCAATCTCTACTACCAACCGACGGTTTTGGACGATGTAACCACCGACATGGTGACCAATGAGGCCGAAACGTTCGGCCCCATCGCACCGATCATCACGTTCTCCGACTACGACGAGGCCATCGACATCGCCAACGGTATCGATTTGGGTCTATCCTGTGGCGTCTTCACTGAGTCAGTGTCGAAGATGTACCGCTTCGCCGAACAGATCCATGCCGGACTCATCAACATCAATGAGGGCAGCGCCCACTGGGAAACGCATACACCCGTCGGCGGCCACTCGAAGACCGATAGCGGGGTCGGTCGTATCGGCGGTCAGTACACGATCGATGAGATGAGTCAGGTCAAAAACGTGACCGTCAATATCGACAGCACTCCGAAGTAGCCCTGATTCAGGCATTCATTTTATCGCCTCCGGTAGGCAGCGAATGCCTCTGGCCTCGGTTCCGCGGTGGGTCACTCGGTGTTCTGGTCGTGGATCTGCCGCAAGACTGCCTCCAACTCATCCCCGAGTCGCTCGTACATTCGCTGTCCTTTCTCCGGGGTTGCTAAACCCGGATTACCAATTGCGCCAGTCTCTGAGTATTCCTCGAAGCTCCGATAGACACCAAGAGGCCCACCTGCGAACATATCATCCAGCGCTTTGTCGTAGGGTTCATCCATTGGTGTACCGTCCAGTTCATCCGTTCTGACTAGGTCCTCATGGAGGTACATCATCAACGAAGTCTCAAACTCACCGCCGTGCCCCATCCCGCCCGGGTCACTCTCTCTGATCTCGTCGATGAATGATTCAGCGAGTTGGAAATACGTCAGCCCCAGCACCTCCGCCGAGGGATGCTCAGTTCCGACCGTGCTGACGGTTCCGTCTACGAGCGCGGCATTGCCGCCGTGCCCGTTGAGAAGTAGTACCGCATCGAAGCCATTCGACAGTGCCGAATCGACCACATCCTCAAGGGCGTGCTGCATGTGTTCGAACTCCAGTGAGACCGTGCCACCAAACGAGAGGTGATGCGGAGAGTAGCCACTCCAGAACGTAGGCAACGTTAGGACGGGGACCTCTTCGCGGACACGCTCGACGCCGAACTGCGCGACAGCAGAGACGAGCAGCGAATCCGTGGCGACTGGGAGATGCCGACCGTGTTGTTCGATACTGCCGATGGGAACTATCAGCACCGAACCATCTGTACGTGCCAACTCGCGGATTTCCGGCGCGGTGCGGGCACTCCAGTCCCCCGGGGCGGTGGTCATGAGGTCAGGTCGCATACTACACTGCTCAGAGAGGTATTACATAAGAGTTCGCGCCGACTGCACTCTATCTATAAATGTGTGAAATCAGAGGGAACCCTGCGGAATGTTTATTATGAGTCTTGGTAACAACTTGCTATGGGTACGCCCGAGTCGGAAGAGCGTTCCGTAGCTGAAAAGCAGTTCACCCAGTACGGAAACAAGAGGCTCGAGAAGTTCTCGCGATCGATCGAACTTCAACGACGAGCTAGTCAAGAGATCCCCGAGTCTACATCGTCGAACTACCGCGGCAGTGGATCGTACGCCCCCTATCCGATGGTTTTCATGGAGAGCGGCAGCGGGGCTGAACTCACTGACGTAGACGGGAACAACTACATCGACTTCCACGCTGGTGTCTCAGCGATAATCAACGGTCACAGTCCTTCTAGACAGATCGAGGCTGTTAAACAACAGATCGACAACGGGCCGTACTTCGCTACTTCATACGAAAAGGAACACGAGGCGGCCCACCTTCTCAACGAGATGGTCCCGTCTAGCGATCTGGCGAAATTCATCAGCACTGGAACTGAGGCCATCATGAGCGCCATTCGATTGGCCAGAGCCTACACAGGCAAAGAAAAGGTGCTCAAATTCGAGGGAATGTATCACGGCCACACAGACTACGCCTTGGTCAATGTCCATCCCGGCGCCGAGGATCTCGGTACCAGACGGAACCCGACGAAAATCCCGGAGACAACCGGCATTCCACAAGAGACGATGGAGACAGTCGAATCCGCCCCCTGGAACGACATCGACCTACTCGAAGAGAAGCTAGAGCGAGAAGGCGACGACATCGCGGCAGTCATGACCGAGGCCGTGATGAGCAACAGCGGGTTGCTGTGGCCCGAAAACGGGTACCTAGATGAACTCCGTCGACTGACGAACGAACACGATGTGCTATTCATTCTTGATGAGGTCGTGACTGGCTTTCGAATGGGCCTCCAAGGTGCCCAGGGCTACTTCGATATCGATCCCGACCTAACCGTCTTCGGCAAAGCGATGGCGAACGGTTATCCCTGCGCTGCGCTCTGTGGCCGCGAAGAGGTCATGCGGTTTCTGGAGTCAGGGAGCGACAAATCGACCTTTATGGGGACGTTCTCCGGGAACCCGTTGGTCGTGGCAGCGGCCCATGCCAACCTCGAGCTTCTACATGAAGTGGGCGAACAAGGCTACAAGAAACTCTATGACAGGGGTGAGCGCTTGACAGCGGGTCTCAAGGAAATACTTGCAGACGCAGGGCACGATGTCTTTGTACCGAAATTTGCCGGATTCTTCGCTGTTCATTTCCTCGACGGCGGGGGCGACCCGGCGGCGTGGCGCGAGTACCGCGACATCGGGCCGAACACCGACCCCGATGCCTACAGCCGGTTCGCAGCCGCGATGATGGGTGAGGGAATCTTCCTTCCACCGAAAACGGGACGTATAAATCTCATGCACGCCCATACCGATGAGCACATCGACGAGGCCTTAGAGGCGGCTAAAGTCGCCGCCGATCACGTATGAGCCACACAGTCGTAGTGGGTGCGTTCGCCCACGAGACGAACACGTTCGTCCCGGACGCGGTCACCAGAGCGGATTTCCAAGCGCGTGAGGAGTACCTGTACGACGCGGTGCCGAGGAACATGCGAGGAACCGAGACGGCGATCGGTGGCGTCATCGACGTCGCCGACGAGGAGGAGATAGACCTCATCCACACAGTATCGGCGTTCGCCACCCCCGGTGGCGTCGTGGATGACGATACGTACGAGTTCTACACGGACCTCATTCTCGACGCAGTCAGAGACAACGTGGACGAACTGGACGGAGTCATGCTTCCGCTCCATGGCGCGATGGTCACCGAATCCGACAGCGACGGCGAGGGACGACTCATCCAAGACGTCCGGGACATCGTCGGTGAAACGGTACCTGTCGTCGTCACACTCGATCTACACGGAAACGTCTCCGGGAGGATGGTCGAAGCCGCCGATGCGTTGGTGGCCTACGAGACCTATCCCCATCTCGATAAGGCAAAGACCGGCGAACGCGGGATGCGATTGCTCCTCAGGGCCATCGAAGGTGACATTGATCCGTCGATGCATATGGAGCGGCCACCGGTCATCGCGTTCCAGCCGAAGGCTTACACCCCGAATGGGCCGATGGCAGAGGTGATGACCAAGGCCCGGCAACTCGAACAGCGGCCCGGTGTTTTGAAAGTGAACGTGCTGCCCGGGTTTTATCACGCGGATATCCCCGAGATGGGGTACACGATCCCCGTAGTAACCGACGACGATCCCGACACCGCTCGAGATGTCTCGCGGGAGCTGGCTGAATTCGTCTGGACGAAGCGTGAGGAGTTCGTCGAGGAGTATCCGAAACCGTCCGAAGCCATCCGCACAGCCAAAGAACTCCAAGCGGAGATGGATCCTGAAGACGGCCCCATTGTCATGGCCGATTTCGGCTCGAATCCCGGCGGGGGCGGCGCCTCCGATGGGACGACAGTTCTAAGAGAGATTTTGGACCAAGGAATCGAAAAAGCCGGTTGGGCCATTATGCACGACCCCGAAGCGGTGGAGAAGTGTCTCAACGCGGGAGTCGGAAACCGCGTCACAACCGACATCGGGGGCAAGACCGATGATAACCATGGCGAGACGATCGAGAACGTCGACGGCTACGTGAAGGCCATTACAGACGGTCGCTATGTGAACACGGGGACCTCACATTCTGGAAAGGGCGTCCAGAACGACATCGGAACCACGGTCCGGTTCCAGTGTGGGACCAACGATTCGGTGACCGTGGTACTCGCACCGACTCGAGCCTCCGCATTCGACGCAGAGATCTGGCGTCACATCGGCCAGCCTCCCGAACGATTGGATATGATCTGCATCCCGAGTCTTATCGCATTCCTCGGTGACTACGAGACGATGTCGAGCGAGGTCATCCTCATCGATACGCCAGGAACCAGTGCCGTGAACCCCGCACGATTCGACTATGAGCGGATTCCTCGGCCGTTGTTCCCGCTCGATGATCTAGCTGATGACGCCTATCCGAACTGGGACTGACCGAGCAGCCAGCATCCGTCTTCTCTCAGTCCTCCACTGCAGCGATGACGTCGATCTCGACCGCGATATCGACTGGAAGGTTCACCACCTCCATAGCGGTCCGCGCGGGGAATGGCTCCGAGAGTCTGGCGCCGTACGCCTCGTTGACCTCGTCGTAGTACTCGATATCATCAAGGTAGACCGTCGCCTTGACGATCGAATCTAAGGATGACCCTCCTGCCTCGAGAATTCGCTGAATGTTGTCGAGGGTTAGGTGTGTTTGTTCGCTAGGAGTCGAACCGAGGATCTCCCCTGACTGTGGGTCAAGCGGACCCTGCCCCGAGACATACACTGTTCCATTGTGAATGATTCCCTCCGAAAAGGGGAGATCACTGCTCTCCGGGCCGGATGTGATTTTCTCCATATTCAGTGCTGTATGTACGGGTGCATAATGACTTCCCCTTCATAGCCTGTCCGGGAGAGTCGAATCCATATTCGGTAATACCGTCCACAGTGACGCCGTATTCCTGAGTCAGATTATGAAGTTATCGTCTGATTCATGGCTTGTAACGTGCGTATGCGATATCTAATGTTGGAAACGGAGATGGATTCGAATGTGTCACTTGTTCGGTGATGCGGAACATATATTACAGATCGTCCCGCCATGTCTACTCATGGCACGAAACGATTCGCTCGTCAAGTCGCTCGGGACCGGGTTCGAGATAGTCGCAGCAATAGAAGATATGGAGGACGCTGGTATTACGGACATCTCGCGGGAGACCGGTATCGCCAAGAGTACCGTTCACGACCACCTGAAGACCATGGTCGAAAACAAATACGTGATTAAACGGGGGAACACCTACGAGCTCAGTCTGAAGTTTCTCACACATGGCGGTCGCAAACGGGACGAAATGGACCTCTATCAGGTGGCTAGACCTGAGATCCGAGACCTCGCCAACGAGACGGGTGAATTGGTGAACTTGGTGACCGAAGAACACGGTTTAGGTGTCTACCTAGATCTCAAACGCGGAGACAACGCGGTGAATCTGGACTCGTACCTAGGCAAGCGCGAGTACCTTCACTCGACTGCTGTCGGAAAAACAATTCTCGCCCACCGACCTGAAGAGTTCGTCGATGATGTCGTTAAAAATTATGGTCTTCCGGCTGAAACAAGTAATACCGTTGCTACCCGTGAAGAGCTCGATAACCGGTTGGAGACGATCCGTTCACGGGGGTATGCAATCGACCAAGAGGAGCGACTCCCGGGGTTGTGCTGTGTCGCCGCGCCGATTACTGATGGAAGCGATTACGCCCTCGGGTCAATTAGTATCTCCGGGCCGAAAAGCAGGATGCAGGAGGACAGACTGAACACCGAACTCGCTGATCGGGTTTCACAGGTAGCAAACGTCGTCGAAGTCAATCTCGCATACTCATAGGATTGTTCGGTCATCCCGAACACTAGTGAAGGACATTGACTATTACATCATTACAGGCGTAATCCTTTTTGGCATTACTAGTGAGGACGTCTGTCCCTCAGTTCGGACGGACACCACGGACTTCATGAGAATTTCGTAGGTAGCGTTGTCCAGTTCGCACGGGTTTGAACGTGATGAGATGGCCAATTCGGTAACTGCCGAGACTCGACGTTGAAGCTCCCCAATAGTATCCGCTTTAGTATTGGCGATGTCTTCAGTTGCCGGTGGGAGACTCGATCCGCATTCCTTCGTGAGGTGTGTGGCTTTTGAGATGGCAGCAGCGAGCAGTATCCTGCTTGCAGACTGTTACAATCGTTCAATAGATTTAACTGACAGACGCCCTCCTATGGGACTGTGTCATCAGAACAAGTTTCGCATCAACAGACTCGGGTTAAAGTACGCAATATCGGTGGGATCGATGAAACAACGGTAACGCTCCCTCCCGGTGTGTCCGTGCTTGCTGGCCGAAACGCATCGAACAGGACATCCTTCCTCCAAGCGCTCATGGGTGGGCTCGGCAGCACGCAAACCACGTTGAAAGGCGACGCTGAGGAGGGATCAGTTACGCTGGAACTCGGCGGGGAAACCTATACTCGGACACTGAAACGTAGCGGTGACACCGTTGTGTTCGGCGGCGATCCGTATCTCGAGGACCCCGAGATCGCCGACTCGTTCGCGTTCCTGCTCGAAGACAACGAGGCACGACGCGCTGTCGCCCGCGGTGACGATCTCAGAGAGATCATCATGCGCCCGATCGACACCGATCAGATCGAAGCCGAGATCGAGGCGTGCGAGCAGGAACGCGACGAACTCGAATCGAAGATCCAAGAACTCGACCGGCTCGAACAGGAACTCCCACAACTCGAGGCCGAGAAGAAAGAAACGAAAGAGGAGTTGGAAACAGCCCGTGACAAGCTCGAAACAAAGCAGGCCGAACTCGATGCAGTCGATACCGGCGTCGAGGAAAGTCGCTCACGGAAACAGGACCTCGAAGACGCGTTCGATCGCGTTCGTGACGCGCGATCCGAGTTGGACGATCTGGAATTCGATTTGGAAACCGAACGATCTACGATCGAACAGCTCGAAGCGGAACGCGACGAATTGGAGGCGAGTCTCGAGGAACTGGAGGAGGTGACGGAGTCTACGGACAGGCTCGAAGGCCGTATTTCGGAACTCCGTGAACGAAAGCGATCGCTCGACGATACTATCAACGAACTCGGGAGCGTCATCAATTTCAACCAGGAGATGCTGAATGGGGAAGGGATAGACCTCGAGACCGACACGGATCCGACGGACGCACTCCTCGAGAACGACGAGACGGTGTGTTGGACCTGCGGGTCCGAAGTCGAGACCACCCAGATCGAGGACACGCTACAGCGGCTTCGTGACCTGCGGTCAGACAAACTCGATGAGCGGAATCGTATCCGCTCAGAGATCGATGAGTTGAGTGAACAGAAGGAATCGATCAGGGAACGGAAGAGCGAGCGCCAACAGACCGAACGACGGCTCGAAACGGTCGAATCGGACATCGAATCATCACGCGAGCGCGTCGCTGAGCTTGAACAACGTATTGAAGATCAAGAACAACGAGTTTCCGAACTCGAAGCGGAAGCCGAGAGCATCGAGCTAGAAGACCACGACGAAGTCCTCGAACTCCACCGCGAAATCAACGGGATCGAGCTTCGAATCGACCGGCTGGAGTCAGAGCTTGACGAGATCAACGAGGAAATCGCGGACAAAGAGTCGGCTATCGAACAACGAGATGAACTCACTGCAGAACGCGAAGCGGTCACCGAGCAGCTCACTGAACTACGAACGCGGGTCAACCGTATCGAACAAGACGCTATCGAGAACTTCAATGAGCACATGGAAACCGTCCTCGACATCCTGGAATACGACAACCTCGATCGGATCTGGATCGAACAACGGGAGACAGAGGTCCGAGAGGGTCGAAAGAAGGTGATGCGGTCTCGATTCGATCTCCATATCGTTCGTTCGACTGCGGACGGGACCGTCTACGAAGACACGATCGACCATCTCTCCGAGAGCGAGCGCGAAGTTACCGGATTGGTGTTCGCGCTTGCCGGTTATCTCGTACACGACGTGGCAGAGAAGGTCCCGTTTATCATCCTCGACTCGTTGGAGGCGATCGACTCCGACCGGATTTCTCATGTTGTCGATTACCTGAGTGAACATGCGGATTTCCTCGTGGCGGCTCTCCTTCCCGAGGACGCGGCAGCCCTCTCTGAAGAGTACACGTACATCGAGAATATCGACTGAGCGAATACTCTACCTCACTTCCCTTAATTGAATATTCCCCGTCAATCTGTGAAATTTGGTGCCTATGGAAACCCTTGAATGACACGGAGAGTATTACACCGTTAGGTATGTAAAGGAAAGTTCCGTAGGTCAGGTATGTCCAACGGTACAAACTCTCGTAGGACGAAGGTTGCCCGAGTGATAGACAAGTACGAGCTTACAGAGATGGGCGATCAGCTCGAGGCAGAATGGACCGGGCAGCATGGTGAGCGAACGAGTCTCCGGGACCTTGCGGACGAGTTCAATGAAGCAGTGTTAGCGGCAGCGCTTCGCCGAACAGGGGAGTCACCCATGGAGTATGAGATTTCCGGGACGTACCAGACGCTGACGAGTGATTCCAGCACGGACGCGACTCGCGCTCGGAGACGGCTCGAACGGGAAGGTATCGACGTCGACGCAGTTACATCCGACTTCGTCACCCACCAGGCCATACACACGTTCCTGAAACAAGACAGAGAGGCGAGTCTTCCAGCAGACAATACCGATCTGCCTGAACGGAAGATCGAATCGATAGAGAAACTGCAAGGCCGGCTCGCGGCGGTGACCGAATCGGCCATCGGCTCGCTAGCGTCCTCAAACGACTTAGACCGAGACGACTACGACGTTCTCGTGGATGTTCGAACTGTTTGTCCGGATTGCGGTTCAGATCTACCTGTGGGGGAATTGTTGAGAGACGGAGGCTGTGAATGTACGATGTAACCGCTGACCCTCGAGTCAAGCCAGTATTACATCAAGCAACAGCCCCATTTCTTTCAATAATATCATTGTACCGACAAAGCATACGCGGAATCTCGTGTTAGCCTGCGAAACCTGTACAGTGACGTCTGATCAGAGGTCGAACACGGTTGCTCCGTTCCCGAGTTCCGATAGGTGCACGTCCTCGATGTGTCCACGGATCGATCGCTGTTCGGGTCCAGTGATCGGGACCGCGATGTGTTCAGGATTGGAGTCGTCGCCCTCTGATCAGGCCGGCGTCGTTCGGATGGGCTGATCTCGGCAGGAAGATCGCGTGTGCAGCCGTGTTTTTCGAGTTAGAGTTCGTGGAGTCAGAAGCGACACCGATCCGGGTGGTGAAGCTCGGTCTTCACTCCATCTACAGAACTACCAGATCCATATACTATATCTAAAATTGATATGTATCAAGCCGTTCGACTGATCAAACCTGGGTATGAAAGGCTGGCCCACGGCCACCCACGGTAAAACCCGCATCGCGTTGCGATCGACCATACCGTGATCCAAGTCGACGGCCGGCGCTAGTGGCTGTACGCTGCATCGATTCCAACACAAACGAACTCCTCCGTGTGAAGGCCGTAACAGGACAGGAATTCGGCCTCTCTGAAACCGTCTCCCGAGAGGTTAGCGAGAGCACGACGTGGACTACTGATATAGGTGCGAGCGCATACCCCCTCAGGCGGGGGTCAAGCGGACAACAGCCACGCTTGTTCGGTAGATTCAAAGCCGTGGTCCCTGTTCTCACGGATGCTACGGATTCGGTGAGATGCCGTCCTCGAACCATACGGGGTGGCGAACCGTCGGTGGTTCGCACGGCGATGACATGGAATCCGACGGGGCCTCATTGGCCGGGCCACAGCCCTCCGAGGGAGGTAAACGATAGTTCCCCCGGGGTGTCGCCGGTTCCCTCCGAGTGCGGGTTGGAACCGAAGGGCATCGACCGCCCGAATCCGATGGTCGGATTCCTCCGTCTTCACGCGGAGGAGGAGGTCAATGCTTCTCCTCGGTGACATTCTCTCCGCCCTACAGGGCGGGGCTTCCCACAATGACAGTCCTTGCTGAGTTGGGAACCTCGGGTTTGCATCCCGTCGTGATACAGGGAGTGCCACGCCCCCCGTATCCCTATCCTCGGGGGATTCGGGAGTACCTTGCTTGTTTTTTGACGGTATCCACAGCGGTCAACTCGACGGGATACCGTCGACCGACCGAATGGAACTCCCGATACTGTCTTAGTACATCGGGCGGGTAGACCGCCTCGGTTGGTAGCACAGACGGTCTGTACCCGTGTGAATCTACCGATGACGGCGCTGTATCACCGCCCTGAAGGGCGAGTTTTAGCGCCTGTTCCCAAGAAAACGCTTGAAGCCAGTGTACGGCGTTGCGTCGGAGAGACTGAATGCAATTGGAGATCGGGGGGTTCGGCGTTTTAGTAACCCGAAAATACGTTCGTCGCCGTTTCGACTACCGTAGTTCTCGCGGAGAGCGGCGAGAACCATCTCCGTGAACGCTCGGCTTCTCGTCGGGGAACGCTCGACGTGCCGTGTTCAGGCCGTTGCGGGAGTGACTCCTAAGTGCAGCCAGAACGGTTCATTGTTCGGGTGGATCACGGTATCTTCAAACGCACCGTGATCAGGGGTTCAACCTCGTGCGACTGTACCGCGACCTTCTGACCCATGCTATGAACGTGGGGATTGACAGCGCTCGGCCAGATTATCTAGAAAATCAAATAGGTATCCGAAATTAGCAGTTTAGGTATATAAATTCGGGTGTTGAGCTTCGTCACGGGGTCAGGTACCGCCTCTCGCCCCAGATACTCTATCGATACTCCGGGTTCTCGACGTAGGTTTCGACCTCGACAATTCGGGTTTCGAAACCCGAATTGCCCTTTGTGAGTTCTTCGAGCCTGAGAGGACTGTTGGTTCGAGGTCGGTCCAGACGCCTGTTCAGAGGCGGTCAATGTCGACGGGGATGCGACGGGACCGATAGAACGAGTTCACGGGCGTAGGTGCGTCTTCGCGACCGTAGACAGAGCCGAAGCGTCACTGCGAAGGAAACGGACTACCGAATCCGCCGGTACCCCGGCTAGGCGCCTTCCTGGAGGAAGCGACCCTCCTGCTCGTATATCGAGATTAATTCTTCGAGGAACTCCTCGATGGTCTCGTCCTCCTCGAGGTGGCCTTCGATGCGCTCCACGAGGTCGTCGCTGAGTTCGACAGTGGTCCCCATAGATAGATGTTCGCGCGACAAGGTGTTAAATCCCGTTCCGAATCCGACCGATCGGGATACGACATCCGATGATCTCGAGTGGAATCCAGTTGCGGCCGATACCGGATCGGGACGGGCCGCGTTCGGATCACTCCTCGGGCGACTCGTCGTCGAACGTCTCCTCGGTCCACGGTTCCTCGACGCCGCTGTCGGCGTCCCAGTCGAGATACGCGTCGTCGAGCGTCTCGACGACAAGCTCGCACAACTCCGCGAGTTCGGTTTCCGCACTGGCGGCCAGATCGGCGTCGGTTTCTCCCGTCGTGGTAACCGTTGGAACCTCGTGTCGGATCCGCCCCTCGGTCGGGTCCCAGAAGAAGTCTACCTCCTCGAACCGACCGGCATCCGCGAGCGCGGTGATCTCCGATTCAGTCAGGTCCGTGTACTCGGCCCATTCGTGGAACGCATCCGACCACGCGCCGTCGGCGAGCGCCCCTTCGAGTTCGGCCCGACGGAGGTCGCCGTCCGGATCGCTCACCTCGTCGGCGTCGATGACGCTCGGCACCGGTCGGTTGGTCAGGTCGGGCTGGGCGGGCGTCTCGACATCGAGCACCATACCGGAGGGTTCGTCGACATCGATGATAACTGTCGACGTAGTTTCACTGCTACTTGAGATCGTCGGTGAACCTCTTGGTCGCGCCTCGGTTCGAATGCGCGGTCGAGCGCTCGGCCGTGTGGACCTCGTCGCCGCGGCGTGGGAAGCGCCGTGACCACTCATGGGTGTTCCCCGCGATGCTCACACCGTATGAACTTCGATGAGTTCACCGGACAGGTCCAACATCGTCTTTCGCTGCCTGGAACAGGGGAGTCCGTCCGCGCCATCCGGGCGACGCTGACGACACTCGGCGAGCGGATCCAGGAAGGGGAGGCGACCGACCTCGCGGGGTCGCTGCCGATGGAGATCGACTACTACCTGACCGACGCCGTCGAGGAACACGGACAGCGGTTCGACTGGACCGAGTTCATCGAGCGCGTCTGGGAACGGGAAGGAATGCAAGATCGTGACGACCGCTCCGACGCCGCATATCACGCGCGGGTCGTCCTCGATGTTGTGAACGAGATCGTCTCGCCCAACGAGATGCGTCAGGTCCGCGAACAACTTCCGGCCGACGACGGCTGGGACGAGCTGTTCGACGTGATCGACCAGAACGCCTAGCTCCCGATCCGACGCGAATTCGATCCTCACGCGAGATCGCGCGCGTCGGCCTCGAGGGTGTCGGCGAGCAGGTTTTGCAATGCGCGTCGCAACCGCTGTGAGGCGGCCGTATCGGAGATCCCGAGCCGGTCGGCCAACTCCGCGAGCGTCACTCCCCGCGGCACCGCGAAGTAGCCCGCATCGAACGCGGTCGCGAGCGCCTCGCGCTGGGCGGACGTGAGCGCCCGTGATTCCGACGGTCGGAGGGCTTCCCCCTCCTGCACGCGCTCGACGGAGAGTCGAATATCCCGGTCGAGACAACGGTGATAACAGTCGGTGAGTTGTTCGTGGCTATCGAACCGGAGCGTGAGGTGCCACGTTCCGCGGGTCGCAACCGCCTCGACGCAGACGGCGTCGGCGTCACGAAGCGCCGTCAACACCGGCGATCGGGGACCCGTCCACCGAACGCGCACGAGCCACTCGTCGTCGCCACGCTGGAGCGGTTCGAGCTGATAGACGGAGGGCTCCGCGGCGACGAGATCGCACACCGTTTTCGGATCGTCGGCCGAGACCGTGAGGTACGGCGCGAACTCGTCCCCGAGCGGGACCGCGCATTCGAGCTCGATCCGTGCGTCGCCGGCGACGGCGAGGGCCCTCCCGAGGAGGAACTCGCGAGGGGCAACCGCGACCGTCGCGTGAACGGCCATTCGGGCGACCAGAGATCCGCCAGGGACGTGAATCGCGCCAGTCTTTTCCAGAGCGTGGAATCACGGTGGGCACCCGGGACCGATGACCGGACCGATACCCGCCCCGTCTTGAACTCGTTGGAGACCGATAGTCAGCGTTCATACGATGGCACGGCGAGGATATGAGCGGGGAGTTGGTCGACGGACGACATGTCGTCGGCCACCCCGAACGCGATCGGCGCGACCGCGACGGATGGCGACCGTAGGACGCGCGAACGAACACGAGAGCTACAGCATCCATGGTACGAAACTTCAGGGCCGAAGACGAGGGGAAGCGCGTGATAACCGCCGACGGCGACGAGATCGGAACGATCGAGGAAACGTCGGGATCGATGGCGCACGTCAAACCGTCGTCGAACCTGTCACAGAGCGTCCGACGCCGCCTCGGCTGGGCGGAGGAGGGGGAGGATATGTACGAGCTGCGAACGTCCAAGGTCGACGACATCGGGTCGAACGAGATCAAACTCAAGAAGAACCTCTGAGCGGCGGCGAACGCCACGGAGAGACCGTTCGAACGGCGAAATTTTTCTTCGGCGCCTCACTTCGAGAGCGTTCGAACTCTCGTGACTGACATGCGGCGGGCTGCTATGCGGGTGACCGAGGACGGTTCACCGACGTGAGCGGTGAGGCTTGTCGTGTTCCGATCCGGATCGATCGTCCGCCACGCCCCGACCCTCCGTCCCCCGAGCGTCTTCGAGGAGCGAGTCAGCGTCCGAGTCGGCGGCGGCGAGCACGACGGTCGCCTCCCCCTCGCCGACCACCGCGTCCGGGTCGAGCCTGTACCGGCCGCCCTCGTGCCATGAGGGAGCGATCCAGGAGTCGCACCCGCGTAACAACCCCGGGTTGGGCTTGGCGTGCCACTCGTCGGCGTCGCCCTCGCCGTCGCCGTCCTCCCCGTCGCCCCGACGTGCCCAGCCGACCGGCTGCCCCTCGGCCGTCACGAGCCGCTTCCACCCCGTCGTGTCTGCGTGTGTCGGTCCCATCTGGGTTCCTCCGTTATCGGCGCGTCGACCGCGGTCGCCCGCAGTCGGCGCGCGTATCCCTGAGATTCACACGCCAGGGACATAGCCGACGGCCATGGACAGTGCTACCGTTTATCACTGTTCGGCGGGTTCGCCGTCATCATTGGGAGCACTCCCGGGGGCGACAAGCCTGCGCTCCAGTTCCTCAAGGTGGCTCATCCCGACGACGACGGCGACGTCCCCCTCGCTTCGAAGCGCCGAGAGCCTCGCCACCATCACGTCCTCACGGGTCCGATCGACGAGCGCCGTTTCGGGCGGCGGCTCGACCACGCCGACGAACGCACGATGTTGCGCGAGGTGACTCGCCTCGTGCTCGGCTTGCACGTCGGGATCGTCGAGCAGCGTCGCGTCGTACTGGATATGCGCGTACACTCGTGGCGTGTACGGCGTGAAGGCGGCGACGATCGCCCCGAGCCGGCAGGCCACGGCCTGCCCGAGCCCGCGAGCGAGATCGGAGACGACCGGCCGTGTGAGCGTTCGTGCGGCGGAGTCGTTCCGGAATCGGTCGAACAGCGCCGCGAGGTAGCGGCGGTTCGGCGCGTCGACGCCGACGACGCGGGCCCCCTCGGCCGCCCGGATGGCCGCGCTCATCTCCCCGCCCAGCCGCGGCGGCACGTGCGAGTCGCTCGCGTACCGGCGAAACAACGGGACCGAAAGCGGCGGCAACTCGACCGCGAGCACGTCCGGCGGGAACGATTCGAGCAGGTGTGAGACCCGGAACACGCTCGCCGGGTGATCGTGGACGACTCCGAGGAGCAGCACCGAGCCCGAGCCGTCGGAACCACGAAGACAGCGCACGTGCCCCGAGTCGAGTCGGGGATCGGCCGTCTCCGCGTTCACCTCGGCCAGCACCTCGTCACAGTCGATCATGGAATCTCGGATGTGTGGCGGCTCGGGAACACGGCGGGCGGGACTCCTCGAACGTTCGGGAGAGATCCGACGTGCCGCCGGTCGCTACGTCCGATCACGAACCGTACCTACCTCTAGCTGTCGGCGATAAGGCCCCGGCGGTCGTTTCCACGCCGGTCCGATCGACGGAGCGTATTTTGTGTCGGTCGGCGAACGACGAGTGAGGGAGCACCGATGCCACCACAGAGAGACCCGTTCGCCGAAGTGGAACAGCTCATCGAGCGGATGAACCGACAGCTGGAGGCCGCGACCGGGTCGTGGTCCGGCGAGGAGTTCGCCGACGAGGAGGAGTACGCGCCCGTCGACCTGGTGGAGTACGACGACGAGTTCGTCGCGACCGTCGACCTCCCCGGGTTCGACCGGTCGGAGGTGACGGTCAAAGTGACGGACAACACGCTCCGGATCGCCGGCGAGCGCGAGGACGCAACTGAGGAACGCGAAGGGGAGGGAAACGAGCGTATCCTGCGGCGCGAACGGCGCCACCAGTCGGTGCAACGGTCGCTCAGTCTCCCCGACGAGGTCGAGACGGACGGCGTCACCGCCGAGATGAAAAACGGCGTGTTGGCCGTGACGCTCCCGCGACAGGAGATCGAATCGGCCCGGGAGATCGAAGTCGAGTAAACGACGCCGTTCGGGTCCGCAACCGCCGAGCGCGACGATGACTCGTCGGCTCGTCCCGGCCGGCTGCTCAACGTCGGCCGTGTCTTCGGAGACGGGTGGGGTTCGAAGCGTATCAGATCGGCAGCAATCGTCGTGTACCCGTCAGTGTCCGTCAGTGGTAAGGTACGAACGGGCTTGTTCGTCGGTGACCTGATCGAATATTCGGTAGAACTGCCCGACTGCGCCGAAAGATGACGGGGTCTCCACGCAAACAACGTCGTCGACCTCGGCGGCCAGCCGGGCGAGGGTGTCCGGGGGAGCGACCGGAACGGCCAACACGATCCGGTCGGCGTCCGCGGCGGCGATCTGCCGGAGACACGCGTGCATCGTCGCGCCGGTCGCAACGCCGTCATCGACGACGACGACGCGTTTGCCCGCCAGTTCCAACGGTGGACGGTCGCCGCGGTAGCGGTCCACCTTCTCACGGGCGGCTTCGCGTTCGCGCTCGCGACGCTCGGCGACGTACTCGTCGTCGATCCCGGCGTCCGCGATGAGCTCCTCGTTGAGCCAGACGCTGCCGTCGCTCGCGACGGCACCGATCGCGAGTTCCGGGTTCCACGGGGCGCCGATCTTTCGGGCGGAAACGATGTCGAGCGGTACCCCCAGGCGGTCGGCAACCGCGCGACCGATCGGGAGCCCACCCCGCGGCACCGCGAGCACGATTTCGGCTTCGACGCCGCGCTCCGCGAGGAGGGCGGCCACCCGGTCGCCGGCGTCGTTCCTGTCCTCGAACATCCGTCGTCCTCTCACGCGTCGTGACGCCCGCGTCTTCGTCGCCCGACACATTGAACGGTTCGACCAAGCGGTCCACCGGCGACGAACCGGGGGACCGGACGCCGAGTCCACCCCGGTCAGGCGTCGTGGGGCACCGACAGCACCGTCGCTTCCCCCTCGATCACCGGCTCGCCGTCGACCGACGCGACCGTTTCGACGCGGATCCGGTCGCCGCCGATCTCCTCCTCGACGCTGGCGCGCGCCTCGATCGTGTCGCCCGGTCGTACCGGGGCCTCGAACGAACAATCCTGATCGAGATACACGATGTCGCCTGGAAGCGACGCGAGCGCGGCGCTGACGACGCCGGCACCGAGCATCCCGTGGGCGATCCGGCCGCCGAACATGGTCTCGCTCGCGTACGCCTCGTCGAGGTGTATCGGGTTCTCGTCGCCCGTGAGGGCGGCGTACTCGTCGATAGTCTCGGCCGTCACGTCGATGCTCGCGGTCGCGGCGTCGCCGACGGTTGCGACTGGCATGGTCGTGCTCGTCGCGGGTCGGGGAAAGCGTCGCGGGTTAACATGTGAAGCGCCCGCTTGAAGGTGACGCGAGCGCTGGGATCCCTCGTGCAAACCGCGGATCACGACGGCGTCGCGATCGCCTACGAGGAGCGCGGGCGCGACCCGGCCGAGGCGGAGACGGTCGTCCTCTGTGAGGGGCTCGGCTACGGGCGCTGGATGTGGAACTGGCAGGCCGACGCGCTGACGGACGCCTATCACGTGGTGCTGTGGGACAACCGCGGGACGGGCGAGTCGGACGTGCCGGAGGGGCCGTACACAATAGATCAACTCGCCGGCGACCTGGAGGCGGTGCTCGCCGACTCCGGGATCGAGGAGGCGCACATCGTCGGCGCGTCCATGGGCGGGATGGTCGCCCAGCGGTACGCCCTGTCGTACGACCGGGCGCGGTCGCTGGCGCTGCTGTGCACCTCCCCGGGCGGCCCCGACGCGGTGCCGACGCCGGAGTCGACGCTCGCGCGGATGTTCTCGGTCCCCGACGACGCCGACGAGCGCGAGGCGATCCGCTACAAGATGGCGCCCGCCGTCACCGACGGGTTCATCGAGGGGAACCCGGAGCTGATCGAGCGGATCGTCGACTGGCGCTTGGAGTCGGACGCGCCGCCGAGGGCCCGGGAGGCGCAGGCGGCGGCGGTGCAGGCGTTCGACGCGAGCGACGAACTCGACACGCTCGACGTTCCGACGCTCGTCGCCCACGGGACCGACGATCGGGTGCTCCCCGTCGAGAACGGCGAGTTGCTCGCGGAGGCGATCCCGAACGCGGACGCCGAGTTCGTCGAGGGGGGCTCGCACCTGTTCTTCATCGAGGAGTCCGAACGCGTGAACGACCTTCTCGTCGAGTTCCTCGCCGATGCCTGAGGGGGACACGGGCGCCCCGGACGAGAAAGGAACGACCAGCCCGCCCTCCTCCGGTCCCGACTGGGTCGGCGACTGGTCCGGTCGTCGCGCGTCGCTGTCGCCCGACCGCGTGGGGCTCGTCGACGGGACGACCGGCCGAGAGTACACCTACGCCGAGTTGGACGATCGCGCGGTCCGGACCGCACGAGTCCTCCAGTCCGCGGGCGTGGAGAAGGGCGACCGGGTGGTGACGCTCTCTCGGAACCGGCCGGCGCTGGTCGACCTGTTCTTCGCGACCGGGAAAGTCGGCGCCGTGCTCGCGCCGCTGTCCCACCGGCTGGCGCCGCCGGAGCTGGCCGAGCTCGTCGGCGACACCGACCCCGCCGCGGTCGTCGTCGAGGCGGCGTTCGCGGACCTCGCGGCCGACGCGCTCGACGAGGGAGACATCGACCGCACCGACGTTCGGGTGTTCGTCGTCGGCGACGACGCCGACGCCGTCGCGAGCGCGGCCGACGACCTCGGGGGAGAGTCGTTCGAGGACGCCCGGCCGGAGGGGGGCGGGGCGGGATGGCGAACGAGTTCGGACGGGAGCGTGGACGAACTCGACCGCCCCGAGGTGTCGCTGTCGGACCCCCACCTGTTCCTCCACACCGGCGGGTCGACCGGGACGCCGAAGCAGACGGTGATCACCCACCGGGCGGTGTACTGGAACTCGATGACGACGATCGCGGCGTGGAACCTCCGCGGCGACGACGTGACGCCGATGCCGTTCCCGATGTTCCACACCGGCGGGTGGAACGTGCTCACGGTACCGTTGTTCCACACCGGCGGGACCGTCGTGATCGCCCGCGGGTTCGATCCCGGCCAGGTGTTGGGGGTCGTCGACGACCGGGACGCGACGGTGCTGGTCGCGGTGCCGGCGGTGTTGCGGATGATGCGCGACCACGACGACTGGGCCGACACGGATCTGTCGTCGCTGCGGTTCGCCAAGTCCGGCGGCGGCCCCTGCCGACGCTCGGTGCTGGAGGCGTGGTGGGACCGCGGCGTCGACCTCTCGCAGGGATACGGCCTCACCGAGTGCGGCCCGAACAACTTCGCGATGCCCGACGACTGGCCCCGCGAGAAGGCCGACGCCGTCGGCGTCCCCGCGCCCCACGTCTCCGCGCGGGTCGTCGACGCCGAGGGCGACCCCGTCGAGCACGGGACCGTCGGCGAGCTCGAACTGTCCAGTCCCGCGGCAGCCGACGGCTACTGGAACGCCCCCGAGGAGTCCGCCGAGACGTTCGGCGGCGGGTGGGTGTCGACCGGCGACCTCGCGCGCGTCGACGACGACGGCTACTACCACATCGAAGGGCGCAAGAAGAACATGTTCGTCAGCGGCGGCGAGAACGTCTTTCCGCCCGAAGTCGAGGACGCGCTCACCGATCATCCGGGCGTCAGGGAGGCGGTCGTCATCGGCGTCCCCGACGACACGTGGGGGACCGTCGGGAAGGCCGTCATCGACGGCGACGAGTCGCTGACGCTGGAGGACGTGACGGCGTTCCTCGACAGCCGCCTCGCGCGGTTCAAACACCCGAAACACCTCGCGTTCGTGGACGAGGTCCCGTACTCGGGTCCCTCGAAGATCGACCGCGAGGCGGTGCGCGAGCGGTTCGGCGAGGACGAGTGACGAACCCTACTCCCCCTCCTCGACGAACCGCGCGGTTCCACGGTCCACGAGCGCGGGGAAGCGCCGCGAGAGCGCGATCCCCAACCGCGTTCGCCAGTCCGCGTAGATGACGGCGTCGGTGCGGTCGACCTTCCGGGCCAGTTTCCGCCCGACCTCATCGGGGTCGGCGAGCAGCGACTCGGGGTAGCCGATCCGCGCCGCCGAGCGCGTGTTCGTCAGGGGCGGGTGCATCAGCGTGACCGCGACGTTCGCGTGGCGCAGTTCCGAGCGGACCGAGCGGACGAGCGCCTCGAGGGCCCCCTTCGTCGAGGCGTACCCCGAGAGCAGCGGGTGGCCGACGATCCCGGCACCGGAACTGACGGTGTGGACCGTCCCGGCATCGCGCTTCAGCATCTCGGGGAGAACGGCCCGCATCGTGCGGACGGTGCCGAAATAGTTCACGTCGAACTCCCGCCGGAGATCCGTCGGATCGCGATCGAGGAACGCGCCGGCGGTGAACACCGCGGCGTTGTTGACGAGCACGTCGATGTGTCCCCACTCGTCGCGGACGGCGCCCACCGCCGTCGTCACCGAGTCGTCGTCCGTCACGTCGCACTCGTGATACCGGACGGCGTCGCCGTGGGTCGCCGCGAGGGCGTCGACGCCGTCGCCGTTCACGTCGAGCACGGCGACCCGGTCGCCGTCGGCGAGCAGCGCGGCCGCGATGCCGTGGCCGATCCCCTCGTTCGCACCGGTCACCGCGACGACCCGAGCGCCGTCAGTTCGTTTCATTCTGCCGTCCCGGAGGCTCCCGGCGACAAAGACTGTATCCTCGACCGGGGGGCGGGACCGACCTGGGAGTCACCACACAAACAATTATGTAGTTCGTCCCGAATTTCCCACGAAGGTCGGGGAGCACCATGATCGACGTCACCTTGGACATGGAGCAGTACGACTGTCCGTTCATCCACGCCACCGAGGAGCACGATCTGGCGTTCTCGGCGGTGCACTGGGAGTTCGACACCGCGACCGACACGCTGGAGACGCGCATGGTCGTCGAGGGTGACGACCGCGAGTCGCTCGGGCGGGGGCTCACGGAGTTGCGCGAGCACGACGGCCTGCGCGAGTATAACCTCCTCTCGAAAACCGGCGGCGTCGGCCACATCCGGACCGTCATCGACGAGACGGCCGCGATGTCGACCATCCGCGACGGCGGCGGCTACATCACCGGTCCCTTCTACATCGCGGACGGCTCCGAGCTGTGGCACGTCGGCTTCGACGGCCGCGGCGAGGCCGACGGGACCCTCTCGCGGCTCGACCGCGACAACGAGTACGAGGTCTTGGAACGCGACGAGCCCGATCTGCCGGAGTTGCAGGGGTTCATTCAGAACGCCGGCGCCGCGATGACGCTCATCGAGGGCTGCAAGGACCTCTCGGACGTGGAGCGCGAGACGCTGCAGACGGCGGCCTCGGAGGGGTACTTCGAGAGTCCGCGCTCGGCCACGCTCGGCACACTCGCCGAGGAGTTCGACGTGTCCAAGCCGGCCGTCTCGAAGAACCTCCGGCGCGGCCAGCGGAAGATGCTCCAGCGCGTCGTCGACGCGATGGGCGAACTGGAGGAGTGACCCGCCTCGGACGCTCGTTCCGGGACACTATCGGCGATTCGCCCTCTGGTTCACGGTACCCGAGAACTCGTGTGCGGTCCTGGCTCACTCGCCGGCGTGGGACGCCACGAGGTCCGCGAAGTTGGCGAGCGTTCGTGTGGCGGTAGCGTCCGCGAAGGAGCGGTCGGACTCCTCCCAGTCGTCGTACTCGTCGACGATCCGCGGCGTGAACTCCGGGTGATACTGGACGGACCACACTGGGCTGTCGCGGTGCCGGGTTGCGAAGTACTCGTAGTAGTCCGCGCGGCCGATGATCTCCATCCCCTCCCCGAGTTCGGTAACCACGTCGGAGTGAAGGACGGGCACGGTTGGTTCGACCCCGTCGAAGAGGGGGTCGTCGTCGAACTCGGCGTCACGGAGGTGGAGCCGGGAGGTTCCGCTGTCCTCGACCTCCCCGCCGAGGGCGGCGTTCAGGATCTGGTGGCCGAAACAAATGCCGAGCGTCGGCACGCCGTCCTCGACGAGGCGGCGCGCGAACCGCTTCTGCTCGGTGATCCACGGCTGGTCCGGCTCGTCGTACACGCCGGCGCCGCTCCCGCCGATGACGACGCCGTCCACGTCCTCGAGGCTCGGGTCGCCGTCCTCGTTCGGGTAGTTGTACGCGCGAGCGTCGGGAAGGAAGTGCACGATCTCGCCGGCCATGTAGCCGCCGTCGACCGCGTTGTCGAGTACCAGTATCATATTCGCCTTCGTTGAGCGGAACTGGTATCCTTGCGGTAACATGACTTTCGGTGCTGAGGCGGGACGCGCGGACGATCCCATGCTCGGCGGCTTCGTCGCCCACGAGTGTGCGGGCCGGTACGCCGTTCCCCGACGCGAGCGTGTCGAGGGCCCCGAGGCCGTCATCAGGATAGCCGCTCGTGACTAGGTCGTGGAGGAGCAGCGTCCAGGATATTCAGCCAGACGGGCGCTTGAGTAGACTGTCCGGTATGTTCAGGGTTGTCGATCCCGGAACGGTTTTTCTCCGCGGGCGACGAACGGTCCCCGATGGCGAGCTATCCGGCACACGCGGTGCTCATGGAGGCCCTCCGCGACTGGCGCCGTCACGCCGCCGCTGTTGCCAGTGTGGCAGTGGCGTTCGGGGTCGCGTCCTCGCTCGGTTCGAGCGTGGCGTACTACACTGCAGCGTTGGTCACGTTTACCATCTGGATGGCCTGGTTCGTCCTGACCGCCGTCGAGGTGATACGGCTCGCGGATTTCTGACTCAGGTGGTGCCTTGGGGAGAGCCCGGAGTTGACACGTGGGGTTTCCGCTCAGAGGGGATGAAATCCCTCGACTCCGGTGGATTACGAGCGGTTCCTGATTGGTAGCCATGTGAAATACAGACGAGTCAGTTAGCACAGCGATTAGAGACGGAGTTGTTAACACGAGATTTTTATTCAGACGAGTCCTCCTCAAGCTCAAACGACCGGATTGGTACGTAGAGGTACGGGAAAATTCGATTGTAGGACGTATTCCCGAGATCCACCGGAGAAACCCTAAATAGACACTACTGCATTAGTCGTGTAATCGAGTCACTGATGAGCTGTTGGTCGATTTGGAGGAGTTGCGCTGCGTTTTCGAATATGGTTTCGTCTACTGCATCCTCCATCCGACCCAAGTCAGATTTCGAGACGTACTCCAGTGCGTCTGTTTTCATCTCACCGTAGTCTTTGACGTACCAGAGAAGGGCATGAAGATCAGAGACATCCTTCACCCGCTTGTGGCTCTTATCCCGATCTGGAAGCGACCGAATCTTCATCGCTGCCAACAATGCTGGTGGGACAATCAGCTTCTGGCTGGATGGTGACCACGAAACATATTCAGATAATGGTTCGCCCCTGTCGTCCTCGAACACCGGTGCAAGCAGGGATTCTGCTGGCGGCTTGAACCCGAACACCTCCCGGAACCCGTCTAACTCTGTGGTATTCGGAATTACGTCAACGTAGACTTGGAACACCTCGTGCATCCCATATTCGCTGGCCTCGTCCTCACTGATGCGCTCTTGGCTGTCACGGAGAAAGTTCTGAACAAACCCAAACCGGCTTTTCGTGTATCCCAGGTCCTCGATTGCCGAGATAGATGTCCCAATCGGAGTCCCAAGGAGTTCTTCATCACTCCAGTCGGAGTCTACATGGACGCCGATATCGATGTCACGCGACCCGATGTACTCCCGACTATGCTCGGAGTGAAAGCCGGGATTGACGTGGAGATGGACTGCCCAGCCACCGAGCAAGCAGATAGGTGGCTCAGCAGCCTCAAACACTGCCTGAAGCTCCTGCTCGGACAGCGCTGTTACCTGCGGGATATAGTACTGTCTCACCATCGTTGCTCACCGTGATATGAATCAATGAGTTTCTCTGCGGCCTCCTCACACGGTCCGCCCTCCGCAAGCAGATCCAGAATCAACTGCGGGATGGATACGGTCGAGAACCCATCGACACGCTGTTGCTTATAGAATACGTGATCGTCCAGAACCCTGATCCGGGTATTCCCACCACCCAGTAATCCCTTCTCCTCAACGGTTTCAAGCCAGTTACTAATGTCCTCGGAGGAGATGTAGAAGTCAGTGCTGGAGGCGAAGAGGAACCCTTGGTGGAGGTTTTCTGCTTGGTACGTCGTTAACGCATACTCTAGGTCGGTTTCTGCTAACAGGTCCATCGGCTGCTGGAGTGATATTTCCAGTTGATTCGGCTCAATCCGTTGGTCCAACCAGACTCGGTACAGATCAGCAGCACCGACAACCTCGGTTCCCTTGATCAGTCCCACTTCTTCGAGTTTCTCCGTGTATTGCCGCGTCCACGGTTCGGATGCGTCTGCTAGCTGCGCCAGCCGGTACTTCGTCAGATCATTTCCGGTGTGGTTTAACAGGACGCGAATAATCCGCTCCTTGGTGAAGCCACGTTCTCGATTGGGTTGCTCCAGCAACGCCATGATACATTGGTTAACGCGAGTACTTATATATCTAACCAACGCATTGTCTATCTGACTTACTTAAATACTCAACCACAGAATCACGAAGTCCGCCGGTAGAGTAGTAAAATAGGGCCAAGACATTTACTCCATATGCAATCCTACGTACCGGCTGTTTCACCGCAGATCGTGTCGGTCCAATAGGTTTCTACGGAGCTGGACGCGGCGAGACGGACGCTAGGTCTCACCCGTGCTGTCGTACAGCCGTTCGAACTCCTGCTCGCCTCGGATCCGATCCCGGCGAACGCCGCCTCGTTCACATGTTAACCCCGCAGTTCTTGCCGGATACGTCACAGTACAGCACTGTATGAGTGAGCGTATCACACGACGCCGGACGCTGGCCGCGCTGGGTGCGACGGGCATCGCGGGTTTAGCCGGCTGTGCCGGCGGGAACGGCGGCGACGGAACCGAAACCGACGGAGATACCGCGGCGGCGGACACGGAGACGAGCGACGACATGGACGGGACAACGACGGGAAGTTCGAGCGGGGCGTCCGGGACGGTGAAGATCGGTGTGCTGCAGCCCATCTCGGGCGACCTCCAGTACTACGGCCAACAGTCGCTGTGGGGCTTCTCCTGCGGGCTCGCGTACAAGGCCGGAGTCGAGCCGGCGGTGACCGCCGAGACAGGCAGCCAGACAGTCACCGTGGGCGACGTGGACTACGAGCTGTACATCCGCGACACGCAGTTCTCGGCGGACACCGCCCAGACGCTCGCCACGAATCTCGTCACCGACCAGGAGGTGGACATGCTGTTCGGCTGCGCCTCCTCGGGGGCCGCCAGCCGCGTGAGCACGACGGTCGCCCAGCAGGCCGGCGTCCCGTACATGGCCGGGCCGGCCGCGTCGGCGTCGCTCACCGGCGACTCGGAGACGTGCGCCGACAACGTCTTCCGCGCCTCGGAGAACACGGCGATGGACGCGCGCTCGGGCGGGAAGTACGTCGCCCAGGAGTCGGACGTGTCGCGGGTGTTCCTGTTCGGCGCCGACTACTCGTTCGGCCGCGCCGTCGTCAACAACTACGAGCAGGTGCTCACGAACGAGGGAGTCGAGATCGTCGGCAAGCGGTTCGTCCCGCAGGGGTACAGCGAGTGGGAGGGGCTGCTCGACAACGCCGTCGAGGCGGGCGCCGAGGGGATCGTCGGCGGGTTCACCGTCGCGACGCTCCCGAACCTGTTCACGACGTACCTCCAGGGCGATTACGACTTCACCGTGTTCGGCGGCTTCGCGACCGCGATCACGAACAACGTCGTCGGCGGCCTGCTCCAGAACCAGCTCGGCGAGCCGCTCACCGAGGAGAAGCTCGACGGCCTCGGCGTCGGGCCGTTCACCACCCGGTACCACTGGAACCAGTACGATAACGAGATCAACTCGGCGTTCGTCGACGGCTACGTGAACGCCTACGGGCGGGTGCCGGACCTGTTCACGTCGGGGACGTTCACGGCGGCCTCCGCGATCGTGCAGGGCGTCGAGGAGGGCGGCTCGACCGAGGGCGCCGACATCGCCGAGGCGCTGCGCGGGATGACCGTCGCGGAGACGCCGAAGGGGACTGACGCCTACACCTTCCAGGAGTACAACAACCAGGCCCGCTCGGAGATGACTGTCGCGAACGTCGTCCCCACGGCCGACGAGTGGAGTGACACCTGGGGAGCGGCCGTCCAGCCGAGCGACCCCGTCGCGCGCATCGCGGCCGAGGAAACGACGATCCCGGCCGACGGCGACGACATGACCTGCTCGCTGTAGATGCTTCGCACGAGTGGTCTCACGAAGCGGTTCGGCGGGCTCACCGCCGTCGACGACGTGGACTTCGCGCTCGGCGACGACGAGCTGTGCTCGCTGATCGGCCCCAACGGCGCCGGCAAGACGACGTTCTTCAACCTCCTGACGGGGGTGCTCGAACCGACCGAGGGCGCCGTCGAATTCCGAACCGGGAACGACGGGAGCGTCACGACCGGCAGCGATGAAGCCGACGCAGCGGACGGTGACGCGGAAGACGCCGACGGCTGGCGCGACATCACCGGCGACGCGCCACACGAGATCGCGTCGCTGGGCGTCCATCGGTCGTATCAGGTGACGAACGTGTTCCCGAACTCGAGCGTGCTGGAGAACGTCCGCGTCGCCGCACAGGCCGCCGGCGGCGACGGCACAAACTTCTGGCGCAACGCCGGGCAGCTCGACCGGTACATCGAGGAGGCGTACGCGATCCTCGACCGCGTCGACCTGGCGGATCGCGCCGAGGAACCCGCCAGCGCGTTGTCGCACGGGGCGAAGCGCCAGCTCGAGGTGGGTATCGCGCTCGCCGGCGACCCGGATGTCCTCCTGCTCGACGAGCCGAACGCGGGCGTCTCCTCCGAGAGCGTCGACCGCGTCGTCGACCTCATCGAGGACGTGGCGACGGATCACGCCGTGCTGCTCGTCGAGCACAACATGGACATCGTGATGGAGGTATCCGACCGCGTCGTCGTGCTCAACCAAGGTGCGGTGATCGCCGACGACGAGCCAGCCGCCGTCAGGGACGATCCCGCCGTCCAGAAGGCGTATCTCGGCGGCTACGAGCCCGGAAGCGCGAGCAACGGCGCATCGTCCGACGCCGGCGACGACGCTGACACGGGAACGAACGGGGGTGAACCGGCGTGAGCACGGACACGAGCGCCGAGTCGAACGCGAGTTCGGATGCGAGTACTGACGCGGACGACCGTGTCGCCGGCGAGTCCACGACCGACGACCGCGGCGACCCGCTGCTATCGCTATCGGGCGTCGAGACGTACTACGGCGACAGTCACGTGCTCGAGGGCGTCGATCTGGAGGTGTACGAGGGCGAGGTTGTCGCGTTGATGGGGCGCAACGGCGTCGGGAAGACGACGACGCTGCGCTCGGTGTTGCAGCTCACGCCCCCGCGTGAGGGATCGATCCGATACCGCGGCGAGGAGCTCGTGGGCCGCGAGACTCACGAGGTCGCCGCCCGCGGCCTCGGGTGGATCCCCGAGAACAGGCGGATGTTCGGACAGCTCACCGTCGAGGAGAACGTCCGCGTGGCCGTCCCGGACGCCGACGACGCCGACGCGGCGCTGGATCTGGCATTCGACACGTTCCCGGACCTCCGGGAGCGACGCGACGCGAAGGCGGGCGACCTCTCGGGCGGGCAACAGCAGATGCTTTCCATCGCCCGTGGTCTCGTCGGCGACAACGACTTGCTGCTCGTCGACGAGCCAAGCGAGGGGCTGGCGCCGCTCATCGTCGAGGCGGTCGCCGAGGCACTAACCGAGGCGGCCAGCGACACGACGATGCTGCTGGTCGAACAGAACCTCCCGCTCGCGCTCGACGTTGCCGACCGGTTCTACGTGCTCGATCACGGCACCGTCGTCGACGAGGGCGACACCGATGCCGTCAGCGCCGACGGCGACCGACTTCGGAGGTACCTCTCGGCATGAGCGCGATCGCTCAGGTGATGGCATCGCTGGCTCCGGTGGCGTCGCTGGCCTCGCTCGCGTCCGTCGGGACGGCGCTCCCCCTGCAGTTCGCGGACGCGTTGATCGAGTTCCTCTCGCCGACGACGCTCGCGGACGTGATCGTCCGCGGGATCGCCGAGGCGAGCCTCTACGTGATGATCGCCGCCGGCCTGACGCTCGTGTTCGGGCTGATGGGCGTGCTCAACTTCGCCCACGGGTCGTTGACGATGCTCGGCGCGTACCTCGGCGGGCTGGTGCTCGTGACCGTAGTCGCGCAGTCGACCGGCGGGGCCGGGCGGCTGCTCGCGTTCGGCGTCGCCGTCGTCGTCGCCTTCGGTGCCCTCGCAGCCCTCGGCGGCGGTGTGGAGATCGGGCTCGTCAGACCGATCTACGACCGGCCGCCGCTGTATCAGATCCTACTCACCTTCGGCGTGACGCTGGTACTCGACGAGCTGGCGCGCATCGTCGTGCTGTTCTACGGGTTGCAGCCGACGACCGTCTGGCAGGACGTCCTCGGGACGAAGCCGGCGTTCCTCGCCGACTCACTCGGCGTCGCCGGCGTCTCCGCGAGCGGGCTGGAGCTGTTCCACATCCTGTTCGGCGTCGCGACCGTCGTCGGCGTCCACCTGTTTCTCACCCGGACGCGCTACGGGCTGTTCGTGCGCGCCGGCGGCGAGGACAGCGAGATGCTGTCGGCGCTCGGTGTCGACGTGAACCGGGTGTTCACCGTCGTGTTCGCGCTCGGGACCGGCATTGCCGGCGCCGCCGGCGTGCTGCTCGCGTGGGACCCATCGTGGGGCGCGTCGGTCCCGCTGGCCGCGGAAACGCTGCTCCCGGCGTTCGTCGTCGTGATCGTCGGCGGGCTGGGAACGTTCCGCGGCACCGTCGTCGCGGCGCTGATCGTCGGCCTGGTCGACTCGTCGATGACGTGGTGGTTCCAGAACTTCGTCGACTTCACCGGCCTGCCGGAGATGGTGGTGTTCCTCGTGCTCGTGATCACGCTGATCGTGAAGCCGCAGGGGCTGTACGGCGTCTCGGAGGTGGGGGGCCATTAGCTCCCCCGACGACCCCGCCGACGGGGACGACTCCGAATCACACGCCGGCGACGGGACCAACGCGGACACCGGATCCGCCGAGACATCCGTCGGCGACGGTGGGGAGCCCGTTGACGGCGTCGGTCGGGCCGACGGCACCACGGCCGACAGCGACGCTGCCGAGGCCGCCGACGGCGACACCGCAAGTGCCGTCGATCGATACGCCGGCGCCGACGACGAGACCGCGTGGTACCGGCAGTACGCCGAGGACCATCTGGTCCACCTGGCTGTGGTACTCGCGTTCGCCGCCTATCCCGGCGTGTACGCGCTGCTCGTGAACTCCGGGCTGTCGGCCGAGGTCGTCGCGCTGTTGCCGCGGATCGAGACGCTCGTCGTCGTGTTGTTCTTCGCGCTCTTTGCGATGTCGTTCGACTTCATCAGCGGCTACACGGGCTACCTCTCGTTCGGCCACGCGGCGTTCTACGGCACCGGCGCCTACCTCGTCGCGCTCGCGGCCAACGGGAAGATCCCGCTGTTGGGTCCGGAAACGCCGTTCATGCTCCTGCTCGTGCTCGCTGGCGTCGCCGCCGCGGCGCTGGCGCTCGCCATCGGGAGCGTGTCGTTCCGCCTGTCGGGCGTCTACTTCGCGATGATCACCCTCGGGTTCTCGCAGGTGCTCTACGTGTTCGTGCGCGACTGGGACTTCGTCTCCTCGGCGCCGCGCGACGGCGTCGCGGTGACGGGCACGTTCGAGGGGTTCCGGATCGGCGTCCCCGGCGTCGACGGGCTCTCGGTCGCGATCGGACAGCTCACGGGCGATTCGATCGAGGGGCTGTTCGGCTTCATCAATCTCTCGCCCACCGAGGTGTCCTTTTACGCCATCGGGGCCGTGGTGCTCGTGTGTTACCTCGCGATGCAGCGGCTCGTCCACTCGCCGTTCGGGCGGACGCTGATCGCGATCCGCGAGAACGAGGAGCGCGCCCGGGCGATCGGCTACAACACCTACGCGTACAAGCTCGGCGCGTTCGTCGTCTCCGGCTTCTTCGCCGGGATCGCCGGCGCGCTGTTCGTCGGGTTCCGGCGCTCGGTGACGCCCGAGAGCGGGTTCTACTTCCTCGTCGCCGGCGACGCGCTGTTGGTGTCGATCATCGGCGGCTTCGGCACGCTCGCCGGGCCGCTGTACGGCGAGCTGTTCGACGCTACCGTCCGCGAGTTCCTCTCCAAGGTGGGCGGCGGGGGCGGCTTGTTACCGTACCTCCGCGCGAACGTCGGCGACGCGACGCTCGCGACCGAGATCTACAACGGACTCACGGTCGCCGAGGCTATCGACACGTTCCTGAACGGGCACGCCGCGCTGTACGTTGGCCTGCTGTTCGTCCTGTTCGTGTTGTACGTCCCGAACGGCCTGCTCGGCACCGCCCGCGACCGCATGGGCGGCACGCTAGCGAAGGCCGTTCCTCGTCGCCTCCGGCGGTGGTTCGATGGCTGAGGGGCGGACCGTCGGCCTCACCGGCCTCGGAACGTACGTACCCGACGAGGTGTTGACCGGGGAGGAGATCGCCGAGATCAGCGGGATCCCCGAGGAGGTCGTCGTCGTGAAGATGGGGATGCGCGAGAAACGCGTCTGCCCCCCGGACGACGACCACGTGAGCGACATGTGCGTCGCGGCGGGGCGCGAGGCGCTCTCGGATGCCGGGATCGAGGCCGGCGACCTCGACCTCCTCCTGTATCACGGCAGCGAGTACAAGGACCACGTCGTTTGGTCGGCCGCCGCTGACGTGGCCGAGCGCCTCGGCGCCGATGACGCGTACGCCCACGAGTCGTATGCGCTGTGTGCGGGTGCGCCGATCGCGATCCGGCACACCGCCGCCCAGCTCCGCGTCGGCGACATCGATCGCGCGCTGCTGGTCACCGCGAGCCGCGAGGAGGACCTGGTCGACTACACTGACGGGGACGCGAGCTTCATGTTCAACTTCGGCTCGGGCGCGGCCGCGACGGTGCTTGAAGCCGATCCGAGGGATGACCGGACGCGGGCAGTCGTCCGGGAGTCGGCGGCGACGACCGACGGCAGTTTCTCCCGCGACGTGGTGATGCCGGCGGGCGGGTCGGCGAAGCCGCCGAGCCGCGAGACCGTCGACGCGGGCGAACACACGCTGACCGTGCCGGATCCCGAGGGGATGAAAGAACGGCTCGCGGACGTGTCGGCGCCGTCGTTCCTCTCGGTCGCCGACGACGCGATCGCCGACTCGGGGTACGAGCGCGACGACATCGACTTCCTGGCGCTCACCCACATGAAGCGGTCGTTCCACGAGTACCTGTGTGACGAACTCGGCGTCGACGAGGGCGGCCAGTACTACCTGGACGAATACGGCCACGTCCAGAGCGCCGATCAGGCGCTTGCACTCGCCGAGGGGCTCGATAGGGGACGCGTCGCCGACGGCGATGTGATCCTGTTCCTCGCGGCCGGCACCGGCTACACGTGGGCGGCGACCGTGCTGGAGTGGACCGCCGGCTGACTCGTCGACCCCGTCGAAGCCTTCGGAGTGACGATCTTGTAACCAACGCGTTCTACTGTCCGCCGTGAGACGCCGACCGGGGGACGGTGCAGAAAAGATATTGGTCCACGTACGGACGTGTGAACGATGCCCTCCAGACGCGCTGTACTTGCCGGACTCGCCGGCGGCACCGTCGGCTCCCTCGCGGGCTGTGTGAGCACCGCCGGACCCTCGGCAACGCCGGGAACCGACTCGGACACGGACTGGCCGATGTTCGGTGCCGATCGCCTGCGGTCGGGGTACGTTCCCTCGGCGGCCGCTCCACGATCCGCACCCAGCGAACGCTTTACGGCCTCGCTTGAGGGAACGCCCATCGGCCAACCCATCGTTGCCGACGGAACCGTCTTCCAGTCGACGTGGTACGGTATCGAGGCGTTCGATGCGGCCGACGGCGAGTCGCTGTGGCGGTTCCGAGACGAGGAGCCGGGAGACACGGCTGTCCAGTACCAGCCGCCGGCCGTTCACGACGGAATCGCGTACGTGGGAACGGAATCGGGCCTCGTCGCGCTCGATGCGGGATCGGGCGAGGTGCGATGGCGCGTGGAAACGGACAGTCGGGTCTCGGCACCGCCGGTAGCGGGGTACGACTGGAACCACCTCTACGTCGGGACGATCGAGGGAACCCTCCTCGACGTGGTGCTCGAGGAAGGGAGTTCCGAACCGCCGGGGACGGTCCAGTGGACGAAATCCGTGTACGGGGAGATCGTCAGGCTCGTCGCTTCGAACGTCGCCGGCGTGACTGCGGGGACGAGTGGCGGGGAGGTGTTCATGGTGTACGACGGCCGGGGGCTCTGGCGCACGAAAGTCCCCGGCGGCGTCACCGCGATGACGGCCGAACGGGGAAACTCGCTGTACGTCGCGACCTTCGGCGGCGGCGTCCTCAAGCTACGAACCGCCGCCCACGCCGGCCGTGTGAGCTGGCACACGGAGGATGGACCGGTCGCACAGGGGCTACTCGTTCGTGCTGCCGGTGGGGTATACGGTGCCGATGGCGGCGGCCTTACAGCGTTGGGTACCGACGGCGGAAAGGAACGCTGGACGGTCGACGACGCCGCGAGCAGCGTTCCCGCAGCCGCCGGTGACACGCTGTACATCGCCGGGGAGGACAGTATCCTCGCGTACAAGTTCGACGGCGGGACCGGCGTCGGCGGGGCACGGATCGACCCACGGCGATGGGAGTACACCCACGACGGCGGGTACGTCTCGGGCGTGAGTGTCGCGGACGGCGCCGTCTTCGCGGCCGTCGGTGACGGCGATCAGCGGATCCTCGCGCTGGAGTGATCCGGCGCGATTCGTCCGTTCCCCCTGTATTTGACAGGCCGACCTTTCGAGCTTAGATTCCCCCGCGGATTTCATTGGAGCGGCTCGAGATGTCTCGGACGCGGGGAAACCCGTTTGTCGGAACGATGAACCGGTAATCGGCCACGGTCGAGCCAATACTTATCCACCGGAGTGCGAATCGGTATCATATGACGACGTTCCCCGAGGACGACGCGCTCGCTGGCGAGTTCACTGTCCCCGACGACGTACGGCCGGTCGTCGATCGAGTGATCGAGTTCATCGAGGAGGAGGTGCTGCCGTACGAGGAGGAACACGCCGACCACGTCGGCGGCCCCCTGGACTACCTCGACGACGACGGCCTCATGAAGCCCGAGACGCGCGCGATGCAGGAGGAGATCCGGAAGCGCAGCGCCGACGCGGGGCTGTACGCGCTGCATCTCCCCGAGGAGGTCGGCGGCGGCGGCCTCTCGAACCGCGAGCACTTCTACGTCCAGGAGGCGGTGTTCCGCTACGGCACCGGACACGGGTCCAGCGTCGCCCGGGCGATGATGGCGTGGACCGAGGGGCCCTCTCCCGCGCTGTTGCATCTCGACGAAGACCAGCGCGAGGAGTGGCTCCGACCGCTCGTCGAAGGGCGGAAGACTGCCTGCATCGGCATCACCGAGCCGGGCGCCGGCTCGGACGTGACGGCCATCTCGACCACCGCCGAGCGCGACGGCGACGGCTGGGTGCTCAACGGCGACAAGCGCTACATCACGAACGGGCCGTTCGCCGACACCGCACAGATCCTCGCGAAGGTGGAGGGGGCGGAGGGGCCGGCCCACGAGACGATGGGGATGTTCCTCGTCGACACCGATAACTCCGGCTTCGAGGTGGGGCAGCCGAACCTGAACATCATGATGGACGGCATCACCTCGGACGTACATCTCCGCGACTGCCGGGTCGGCGGCGACCAGCTCGTCGGCGAGGTCGGGGACGGTCTGCCGTTGGCGCTGTCGTGGGTCAACTGGCGCCGCGCCGGCCGCGCCGGGATGTGTGCCGGGATGGGGCGGTACCTCCTCGACCGGATGCTCACGTACGCGAAGGATCGCGAGACCTTCGGCGAGTCCATCGGCACCAATCAGGCCGTGCAGTGGCCCATCGTCGAGACGGCGACGGAGATCCACGCCGTCCGCGAGTTCGGGACGGCACTGCTGGGCGCCTATGACGCCGAGGCGAACCTTCACGACCTCGACCAGCCGGCGACCGCACGTCGGAAGCTCTCGATGCTGAAGTACTACCCCGAGGACCGACTGTTCGACTGGGCCGACCGCGCGATCCAGGTGCTCGGCGGCTACGGCCTCATGCGCGCCGGCGGCGTCGAACGCGTGTTCCGAGTGGCCCGTAACCTCCGGATCCCCGCGGGGACGACGGAGATGCAGAAACGTACCATCGCGAAGACCCTCGGCTTGGAGTGATGCGCGGGACGGACCGCTCCATCCTGCTGCTCCTGCTCGACGGGGCGGCCGACCGGCCGGCGCCAGAGCTGGACGGCCGAACGCCGCTGGAGGCCGCGGAGACGCCGAACCTCGACCGCCTCGCGGCCGCCGGGATCAACGGGACGATGCACGTCGCCGACCCGGGCGTCCCGCTGTCGAGCGACCTCGCACACACCCGGCTGTTCGGCTACGATCCCGAGGAGGTACCGGGGCGGGGCGTGCTTGAGGCACGAGGCTTCGGCCGCGACCCCCCCGCCGGCAGCGTCGTCTGCTCGGCGTCGTTCGCGTCGCTGGACCCGGAGACCGGAACGCGTGTCACGGACCGACACCTCCCCGCCGACGCCGCCGATTTCCCCGCGCTCGCGGACCGGGCCGGCGTCGCTTCCGTCGACGTGCCGGTGGTCGAGGGCTGCACCGCGAGCTTCGAATACACGTGGAAGAACCGGGGACTGGTGACGATTACTGCGGACACGGTGGTGTCGCCGGCGGTCACCGACGTGGACCCCTTCGAGGAGGGACTCCCGGTCATCGCCAGCGAGCCGACACGCGCCGCGGACCACCGGGCCGCCGCCCGCCGGACCGCCGACGCGCTGCGGACGTACACGCGCTCGACACGGTCGGGGCTGGCGGACGCAACGGGACCGGCGGACGTGGTGCTCTCGAAGTGGGCCGGCACGCCGACGCGCGTCGAGTCGTTCCGGCGGCGCCACGGCTTGGAGGCCGCGAGCGTGACGCCCAAGCCGGTGTTGACGGGGCTGGCTCGGACCCTCGGGATGACCCACGTCGACCCGCCGGACGGGTACGACGCCAGGGCGAACCTAGCGCTCGACACGCTCGCAGAGAACGAGTTCGTCCACGTCCACTACCCGGAGCCGGACGAAGTGTCCCACGCCGCCGGCCCGTCAGCGAAGCGCGACGAGTTGGAGTCCATCGACGCGTCGCTCGCGCCGGTGGTCGAGCGCGCGCTGGAGGACCCCGAGTTGGTCACCGTCGTTACCGCCGACCACACCACGCCGAGCACTGAGGACGTGGTCCACTCGGGCGAGCCGGTGCCCGTGACGATGGTCGCCGACCCCGTCCGCGTCGACGACGTTGAGGAAGTCGGCGAGCGCCCGGCCGCCCGAGGTCACTTCCGGGACGTGCGCGGTCGGGAGCTGTTGAAGACCGCGCGGGCGGCCGCCGACCGCGTCATGCTCGACGGGCTGCGTCGGACGCCGGCGGTCCGGGACTACCCGACGACGGAGGTGACCCCGCTGTGGCCGCGCGAGGAGTGAACTGGAGCCGGGTCGTCGCCGACGGCGGACGCGACCGCGACCGGTCGGGCGGAGCACCCAGCGTCACGCCGGCTACCGGGGCAGATCCGCGGCGATGCGGCTGTGCCGGCAAGACTCCACTCGACCGGGTGGTGTTGCCGGCACGCGACCGCGTCGCGGCCGCCCTCGACGGGACGAGCGTCCGGCTGGGGCCAGACACCGACGCGGCGATCCTCCGAGGATCGGCCGGCGTCGACCCGGTCGATCGCGAAGTCGACACGGTCGCGCTCGGCGAGGAACAACCCGCGGCCCCGTTCGCCGGCGACGGGGGCGGCGCTCCCGTCGTGACGCTCGCGTGTGTGTTCGTCGGCGACGACCTCGCGGACCCGGACGCCCTCGGCGACGCGCTGGCGACCGCCTACGCCGGCCTCGACGGGCCGGACGTGACGATCGGGAAGGGCCACGCCGTGCAGATTCCCGACCTCGATGGCGGCGTCCTGTGGCTCGAGCACCTCCGGCGGGGAGACAGCGAGAACGACTGCGACCGCGACGGCGCCACCGACTCCGACCGCGACGGCGGCGAAGCCAACGCCGGAAGGGCCGGCGGGGCGTCGGGAACCGCATCCGCGGGCTTCGTCGCGGCGAACGTCGATGCGGTCCACGCGTTTCCGGACCTGACGCCGCCGGAGCAGGCGCGGATCGCCGCCCTCAACGCCTGCAATGACGTGTACGCCGTCGGGGCGACCGCCGACCGCGTCGTCCGTCCGGTCGTCGCGTCACCTGCCGGCGTCGACCCACCCGCGTCGCAGGCGACCGACTGGTATCGTGCGGGGATCCCAGCAGAGGTATCGGTGCTCCCGGCGTCGGTACTCGGTCACGGGGGGGAGAGCTGGCTCCTCGGCGCGAGCGTCACCGCCCGCGGAGGCGTTGACCCGACCGAGCCGCCGCTCCCCGACGACTGCGGCGTACTCCTGACGCGGCCGCTCGGCGGGTTGGCGGCGTTCGCGCTCGGTCATATCGACGGCGACCGGGGCCTCCGCGAGTTGGGACGGGACCGGCTCACGGGGGACGCCCGACCCGTCGCGGAGGCGCTGGCCGCGTGTCGACCGGAGCCCGACGAACCGTTCGATCCGGCGCGACACCTCGCTCGCGTTACCGACGTGTCCGGGGAGGGGATCGGCGGCGTCGGCCGGCTGGTCGCTCGCGACGGGCGGTCGCTTCGGCTCGACCGACTTCCGTTCCTGCCGGGAGTCGCCGACGCGGCAGCGGGAGGATGGACGATCCCCGACGCGACCGTGGAGACGAACGGCCCGTTCGCGGCGATCGGAACGCCGAGCGCCCTGGCGCGAGCGAGCGAGCGACTTCGGAGCGTCGAGGGCGCCGACCCCGTCCGGATCGGTACGCTCGACCGCGGCGACGCGCCGATCCGCGACGCCACCGGCGGCGACCCGGTGCAGTTCGTCGAGGCGGCCGCGCGCTGGCCGGCCGCGGGGGAGGAACGATGACCGTCGGCCACGTCCACGGCCGCTTTCAGCCGTTCCACGACGGCCACCTCGCGTACTGCGAGTGGGCCGCCGGCGAGTGTGACGAGCTGATCGTCGGGATCACCAACGCCGACCCCGCACACGTCGCCCACGAGACGGCCGACCCGGAGCGTGACGACCCGCGGAACAACCCGTTCCGCTACCACGAGCGCCACCGGATGGTGCGCGACGCGCTGGCGGCCGCGGATCTGGACGTCCCCGTTCGCGTACTCCCGTTCCCGATCAACCGCCCGGAGCTGTGGGAGCACTACGCGCCGCCGGACGCGCTGCACCTCCTCAGGGTGCTCGAACCGTGGCACGAGGTGAAGGCGGACCGTCTGCGCGAGCACGGGCGAGCCGTGCGGACGATCGAGGCCGAGCGCACGGTGAGCGGAACGGCGATCCGTGAATCGATGGCCGCCGAGGACGACGGCCGCGGTGCACGGGACAGCAACCGACAGGATGCCACGTCCGACGCCAACGCCGGTCGCTGGCGTGAGTCGGTGCCGCCGCCCGTGGAGGCGGTGATCGACGACATCGACGGAGCGGCGCGCGTGCGGTCGTTAGTCGACGAGTGACCGGCGGGGACGTTCGACAGGTGAGGGCCGGCTACGGCGTTCCCGACTCGGATCCTGCTCAGTACTACCGAAGACTGTCGGGAAATATGTCGGATGGAATGTCGTCAGTCAGTACGATGTTCGGTTCGATGAGGTCGGCGTTCGCCTCAGTGAGAAACTGCTCGAGACACCCCTCGCAGAGTTCTAACTCCGTCCTCCGTTCTTCCCCGCCCTCAGGAGAAAACCGCAGTGTGTAGCGATCGCAGTCTCCTATTCCACAGTGAACACATGTCATCTCAACCGGATACGAGGTAGATAGTATAAATAATTTTATATTATTTCACATACCCATCATTTATCCCTAGCTACGGATCGTCCCCAGTGCCGTCTGATAGCCTGAAAGTTGTCTGGAGAATATGATAGTATTGAGCCGGTACGGCCCCCGTCCGTGGTCATCCCTCGAACAGTTCGTCCGGCTCCTCGATCACGGTCGCGAGCGTCCGGAGGAACCGTCCCGCGTCGGCACCGTCGACGACGCGGTGGTCGAAGCTGAGATCCAAGGGGAGGTGCCGGCGAAACGCGACGGCGCCGCCGTCGTCGTCCGGACGGACCGCCCGCTCCCGCACGGCGTTCACCCCCAGGATCGCGACCTGCGGGGGGTTGATGATCGGCGTGAACGAGTCGACCCCGAGCGGGCCGAGGTTCGAGACGGTGAACGTCCCGCCGCGGAGGTCGGCCGTGTCGTAGTCGCCGGCGCGCACGCGGTCTACGAGCGCCGTTCGTCGGCGGTGGATCTCCGCGATCGACAGCGGTCCCACGTCAGCGAGGACGGGCGCGACGAGCCCCTGTTCGAGGTCGACGCCGTATCCGAGGTTGTGCTCCTCGTACACGCGGCGGGTGCCGTCCTCGAACGTGGCGTTGAACGAGGGATGTCGATCCAGCGTCGCCGAGACCGCCGCCAACACCGCGTCCGACAGCGAGAGATCGACGCCGTGGCGGTCGCCGGCGACGTCGACCGCCTCGAACAGCGCCTCGGCGTCGACGACGCGCGTCGCCGTGACGTGAACCGCCTCGCTGTAGCTCTCGTGGAGCCGGCGCGCGATCGTCCGCCGCATCGGACTCGGCGTGTGCTCCTCGGCGACCGTGCGTGTCGCCGGCTCGTCTCGTGGCGTATCGGCCGCGTCGCCGCCGTCCGTGCGGACGTGCTGTGAACCCCGGCGGTCATCTGCCATCCGCGATCACCCCTCCGGCTCGACGTAGCCGAGCACGTCGCCGCGGTCGAACTCGCCGTCCTCGTCGACGACGATCTCCGCGAGGGTTCCCGACGCGGGGGCGGGCACGTCCACGTCGACCTTCTCGACCTGGAACTCGGCGATCCGGTCGCCCTCCGACACCCGGCTCCCCTCCGAGACGAACCAGTTGAGCAGCAGCCCCACGTCGTCGTCGGTGTCGCCGGGCCACAGCGCCCCGCTGTCGACGGGGACGCGGTCGTCGCCGCCGTCAGTGGCCGTGGTGAGGCCGCCGTCGATGTGCGGATCGCGCCGGCTCATTCGCCGACCGAGCGGACCGCTTCGGCCACGTCCTCGGCGCCGGGGATCACCGCGTCCTCCATCGGCCGCGAGTACGGGATGGGCACGTCGGGAACGGCGACGCGCTCGACCGCCTCCAGCGCATCGAGGTCCGACTCGGCGACGCTGGAGATGATCTCGCCCGTGACGCCGTACGACTGGTAGTCCTCGTCGACGACGACGAGGCTACCCGTCTTCCGCACGGACTCCAGCACCGTCTCGCGGTCCAGGGGCTTCAGCGTCCGGAGGTCGATCACCTCCGCGTCGATCCCCTCGTGGGCGAGGGTCTCGGCGGCCTCCAGCGCGCGATGGACGTGCAGCCCGAGCGTGACGACCGTCACGTCGTCGCCCTCGCGTTTCACGTCGGCCTTGCCGAAGGGGATGGTGTACTCCTCCTCGGGGACGGGCGTCTTCGGCCCGTCGGGGGCGGGCATCCAGCCGATCCCCATGAGCCGCTTGTGGAACATGTAGACGACCGGGTCGTCGTCGCGGATGGCGTTGTGCATCAGCCCCTTGGCGTCGTACGCCGTCGAGGGGACGACCACCTTCATGCCGGGGAGGTGCGCGAACGTCCCGTACAGCGTTTGGGAGTGCTGGGCGGCGTCATTGTACGTGCCGCCGACGGCGGTGGTGAGCACCATCGGAACGCTGACGGACGCCCCGCTCATGTAGGTGTTCTTCGCCATCTGGTTGTAGATCTGGTCCATCGCGACGCCGAAGAAGTCGACGAACATCAGCTCGGCGATGGGGCGCATCCCCGCCTGAGCGGCGCCGACGGCCGCGCCGAGGTACGCCGTCTCGCTGATGGGCACGTCCATCACGCGGTCGCGGCCGAACTCGTCGAGCAGCCCCGTGGTGGAGTCGAAGATGCCGCCGTAGTCGGCGACGTCCTCGCCCATGTAGAACACCTCCTCGTCGGCGCGCATCTCGCTGGCGATCGCCTCGACCATCGCGTCGCTCATCGTCGCTGTGCGCCCCGTCTGCTGTTGTTCCTGGGAACTCATCAGTCGTCACCCCCTGCGGCCGCGCCGGCGTCGGAGAACTCCGGCTCCTCGTCGGTCACGCCCGACGGCGGGTTCGTGAACACGTGGTCGTGGGCCGCCTCCGGCTCGGGCAGCGGCTGTTGTTTCGCCCACGTGACCGCCTCGTCGACCCGCTCTGCCGCCCGGTCGCGGATCTCCTCCAGCTCCTCGTCGTCGATGCCGAACTCACGCATGTCGGCCGCGAGGCGCTCGATGGAGTCGCGTTCGGCCGCCCGCTCCTGATCCTCCTCGGGGCGATACGTCTCCGGGTCGCCCATGAAGTGGCCCATCCGGCGGTGGACCTGCACCTCCAGGACGGTGGGTCCGTTACCGTCGCGGGCTCGTCCGACCGCCTCGGCGCCGGCCTCGTACACCGCGCGGGCGTCGTCGCTGTCGACGCGGACGCCGTGCATGTCGAAGCCGTCAGCGCGGGCGGAGCCGTCCTGCGGGCTCGTGACGCGCTCCTTCGGCATGCTGATCGCCCAGTCGTTGTCCTCGATGACGAACACGACCGGCAGGTCGTGGACGCTCGCCATGTTGAGCGATTCCAGGAACCCGCCCTGGTCGATCGCGCCCTCGCCGAGGTACGCGACGGCGACGCTGTCGGTGTTTCGCTTCTTCGCGGCCATCCCCGCGCCGACCGCGGGCGGGCACCCCTGCGCGATGATCCCGCTACACGCGAAGTTCACGTCCGGGTCGAACAGGTGCATGTGCCCGCCCTTCCCGTGGCACAGCCCCGTCTCCCGGCCGAAGATCTCCGCGGTCATTCGCTTCAGGTCCACCCCCTTCGCGATGGCGACGTGGTGCGGTCGGTGCGGTGCCGTGACGGTGTCGTCGTCGCGGAGGTGGTGACACACGCCCACCGCGGCCGCCTCCTGGCCGGCCGCGAGGTGAAGTTCGCCGGGAACCTCGCCGGCGCTGATGTCGAACCCCGGTCGTTTCCCCTCCATGTACTCCTCCTGGAGGCGCTCCTCGTAGAGGCGCGCCGTTACCATGTCCTCGTACATCCGCCGCAGTTGGTCCGGGCTAGCTGTTGGCATGCTCCGCGTCAACTATCCACGTATCACCATATCAAGGTGACCCCAGATTGTCACGTGCGGGCACGTTTGCCCCGAATGGCGTCATCTCGCCGGCGTCAGCGGTTCCGATGCGTTCCGGGTGCCAACGCACAGCAACTCGTAACCGCCCGAAACGAATCGGGGAGGCGAACGGACGGAATCGCCAACTACCCTTTTCGGTACTCACGCCGGTGTGTAACGTGTCACACAGCTATCGTGTGTGACGCGACGCGATGCGACCCGAACGAGGTCACGGAGTGACGACACCATGCCACCGAAACGACGAGACGTACTCAAGGCGACGGGTGGAACAGTCGCGCTCGGCGCAGGCGCCGCGGGGATGGACGAGGCGCTGGCGGAGGACATCGACCGAGCGCGAGAAGTACGACAGCAGCAACAACAGGCGGACGTCGACGTGCTCGCGTCCTACTGGGCACACGCGGGCGACGTGAAACCGTTCACGGGACGCGAGTGGAGTCCCTGGGACCTGGAGAACCGCGTGGAGATGCTCGCGGAGGTCGGCTTCACGGGGATCGGCCTCTACCACGCCGACATCCAGCACATGGTCGAGGCGGAGGGTCGGACGCTCGAAGGGATCGGGCAGACGATACGCGACGCCGGGATCGACACGATCGAGTTGGAGTTCCTCGTGAACTGGCTCCTCCCGGAGGACGATCCGCGACGGCAAGCCGAGGAGGAGACTCGACAGCTCCTTCTCGATGCCGCCGAGGCGATGGATGCGCGCCACATCAAGATCGGGAACATCAACGGCTACCCGGTGGAGACGGACGCGCTCGCCGACCGGTTCGCGACGTTCTGCGAAGAGGCGGCCGCAGTCGACACGCTCGTCGGGATGGAGATCCTGCCGCCGGATCCGAATTCGCAGACCCTCGATCAGGCGCTCGAATGGGTGAGCGGTCCGGAGAACGGCGGCCTGTTCCTCGACACCTGGCACATCACGAACATCGAGACGATCGACTACGACGACGTGGCGGCGCTGTCGCCCGAGGACATCACCGCCGTCGAGATCGACGACGGGTTCACCGACACCGGCCGCGGCGGCTTCGTCGAGAACACCGTCAACATGCGCCGGGTCCCCGGCTACGGCGACTTCGACGTGCAGGGATTCGTCGACGCCTGCCGGGAGGCCGGATTCGCCGGCCCGTGGGGCAACGAGATCCTCTCGGAGGAGTACCGCCGGCGCGGGATGGAGAGCGCGTACACGCATACCTACGAGGGCGCGCTCTCGGTGCTCGGCGATGCGGGCGCCGACACGGACGACGGAGACGACGACGGAACGGAGGAGCCGACCGGCACCCCGGAGGAGACGCCCGAGGGGACCGAGACGCCGGGAACCGAACCGCCGAACGGTACTGAGACCGGGACGCCGAACGGTACCGAGACAGGAACACCCGACGGAACTCCGACTGGGACCCCCGACGGCACTCCGACCGGAACGCCGACGGAGACGCCCGAGTAGGCACGCGGCACGGGCGGGCCCGGCACGAACGGGTCGGGCGCCGACGGCGGATGCAAGCGACCGCCGTCGGTCGGGACCGCCCCTCGACACTGCGGACTCGCACACGGCCGAACACTGATTAGGAACCGCCTACGGGGGCACGAACGACGTGCCCTCGCGAGATCTCGCCGGTGGCTGTTCGAGACGGTCGTGCGCTCCCGCGAGTGGAAGCCCGAGCCCGGAAGGTTGGCCCCGAGCGCGTCGAGCGGGTCCACGCGGGACTCGACGTCGGGGACCTGTCGAACCACGACTGGTCGGGCCGGCTGATCCGCGAGCGATCGAACGACAACGGAATCACGGTGTTCGACGACTGAGCGGTCACACGACCGCCGGGGGATGAGGGAACCGGGGACCTCTGACAGTTTCATCCCGACCACTCCCGGGTTCCCGCGCGTAGTAGTGTGTGAGTCGACATATTCTCACGGCGGTCGTGCGTCGGCCGCGTCCAGAACGCGTCGCCGCGGGGAACGGCGTTATATGTCCCTCGTCCCTACCGTGCGTCGTGGATTCTCCGTACGACGTACTGGGGCTCGACGCCGACGCCGACGATACGGAGATCGAACGCGCCTACCGACGGCGGGTGAAGGAGGCGCACCCGGATCGGGGCGGCTCGATGGAGGAGTTCCAGCGCGTCCGCGAGGCGTACGAGGCCGCGATCTCGGGAACTGCGGTCCCGGCCACCGAGGCCGTCCCCGAGAGTAACGGGGCGGCACCGCCTCGGAAGGAACCGGGGGTTGCGGAGTCGGGCGCCGACACGAGCACCGACCCGGCCGATCGAACCGGCGGGGAGCACGGAAACGGCACCGCAAACGGGTCCGAGGCGACGACCACCCGCGTCGAGTATCTGAACTACGAGGTCGTCGCCGACCACGGGTGGGAGATCGACGACGACGACCTCTTCGAGACGGCGTCGGACGCCGACCTCGATGCGGACGACTACGGAATGTTCCTCGCGGAGCCGGGCGAGACCCTCCTCGAGGCGGCCGAACAGCGCGGGTTCGCGTGGCCGTTCGCCTGTCGCGGCGGCGCATGCGCGAACTGCGCCGTCGCGGTGGTGGAGGGCGAACTCGACAGCACCGTCGACAACGTGCTCACCGACGATCTGGTCGACCGCGGGTTCCGGCTCTCGTGTATCGGCCGGCCGGTTTCCGAGACGCTTCGCGTCGTCTACAACGTCAAGCACCTGCCCGGGCTCGAAGACCTGCGCCTGCCGGCCGACCGGTTCGAGCGCGCGCGTGCCGACGACTGACCGGGCGACGCGGGGAGCCGCCTCAGAGGGTCAGCTTGAGAACGGGCGCGTCGACGGCGTGCATCGTCGGCTCCGCGCCGAAGCTGACGACCAGCGTTTCGACTGGGCGCGAGTACTCGCTGGCGTGGTGGCCGCCCTCGCTGACGCGAGTCGTTTCCTCCACGAGCGGGGTGTCGACCAGTTCGTTCACGCAGCGGTACACCGTCGAGAGCGGGATGTCTCCGGCCGCCTGAAGCTCCTTCGCGGTCAGCGGGCCATCCTCCAGCGCCCGGACCACCGTGCGGCACGCCTCGCTGTCGAGTGCGTCGAACAGCCGGGCCGTCTCCGCGGGCGACGCGTGGACCACCGGCGTCTCGATGCCGGTCGCCGGATCGGACGCCGTCGAACGGGTCACTGCCCACCCCGCTGGAGCGCGCGCTCAACGCCGGTACGTGGGGCCGGTGTCGGCCGACGACGGGTCGTGACCTGGGTGACACGCCACATACAACGGAATCGACCAAGCGCCCCGTTAGTTATACACCCGTACAATCGCGGTATTGTGTCGTTTCGACCCGTACGATGGCGGATCCGGTCGTCGACGACGGGTTGAGGAGGCAAAAAACGCGGTCTCCGGGAGGCGACCGCGACCCTGGCTGGTTCGACGGTCGATACGACACGTCGATCGATTCGTCCGCTCGGGAGGGCGGTGCCACGGAGACACACCGGCGATCACGGCGGTCAGCGACGGTCGCGCCGGCCAACCGCGTGTGAGTGCCCCGTTCCCGTTGTACCGAGCTCCGCCCCTGTCACGCAGTTACCGCCGCGTCGGCGCCTCCTCGTGCTCGTCGGAGTCCTCCTCGGACTCCGGCTCGAGGAAGTGCGGTCCGCGCTGGTAGCGCGGCGTCGCGGCGAACTTACGAATCCGTTCCTGCTCTTCGTCCGTGATCCAGTTCGGCACGAACCGTGATACCACCATATAGGATAAAGTAATATTCAGGGTAGCCGAAAGTAGCACGTCGTTAAACGGGTGATAGAACCCTGAGATCGCCGGGGAACCTCTGTTCCATGCCTGTAAGAACGATTCCAGTGGTATGGTTGAGCCTCGTCGAGGACGGATGTCGCCGGGATCGGAGCTGCGAGTCGTAGCACCCGCCTACCGATCTTCCGGACGACGCGTCGATACCGATCTCCTCCGGACGGCGCGTCGGGGCTGTCGTCGACCGTTCAGCTCCCGTACTCGTCGGCCAACTCCGGTCGGGTACGTCGTTCGACGACGCGAGCAAGTACCAGAACGATCGCTGCGATGACCGCGAACGCGATGGGTTTCTTCGACATTGCGGTCGGGTCCAGGACGATGCCACCCATCGTTATACACCTGATAGCGGGGACGGCCCCGTCGGGCTGGGTCGCCGATAGGCACCCGGCGTAGCAGCCGGTCGACGGTCGACCGGCTACCTGGGGTGGACGACTTCGTCGCACTCCCGACAGGTCGCGAACATCAGCGGCCAATCGCCGTCCCGGTAGCTGATCAGGTGGCTCGCGCGGGGAATCGACCGCCCGCACCGCGGGCACGCGCCGAGCGCGTCGTCGCCGGGAGCACGGAGTGTCATGGTAGGACACGGACCGGGGTGGCCTTTGTTAGTAAACGGCAAACGCCTCGGACCGACCCTGGGAACCGATTCGGTCGTGTCGGGGCGACGAACAGTCTTCATAACGAACGGTCGCGACCGCGTAGTCCGGAACGAATGCGTCGAGCCGGCCGGGGCGATCAGGTCGCACCCGGGGTGGAGGATCCGGACGCGATCGTCGAGACCGACCGCAGCGTCAGCGCGGTCACGACGGCCGGCGTGGTGGGCCTGACCGTGACGAAATCCGTCGACTTCGGCACCACGATGATCGGCCTCGGCGTGTCTCCGGCGATCGTCGAGCGCAACCCGATCGCTGCGGCGGCGATCGTTCAGTTGGGAACGGTGCCCGGGCTGCTCGCGGTCGGACTGCTCACGGTCGGTCTCACGGTCGTCCTCGTCGAGGGAGGGTTCGGGCTGGCGACCGGACGTGCCGCCGGCGACGGCGTATCGTCCGCCCGGACCGGACGGCTCGTCTGTTACGGGGTCGGCTGCACGTGTAACCTCGCGATCGCGGCGCACAACGTCGTGGTCATTCTGGCCGTCGCGTTTCCCCGGTGAGTCGGTCTGTGACGGGAGTCCTTCAAGCGTACGACGGTTCGGTAAGATCGACGTGTGTGCGTCGACTCACCACGACACGTCCGACTAACAAAGCGGCCGGATGCCATACACACGTTCGGGGGAGACACAGCACGGCCCCATTCCCATTCCCCTGGCATCCAACACCTGCTCCTCTCCTCCCCCGTTTTCGGACCGACCGCGAGCGCGCGGTCACTCCGCGAGGTCCTTCGTACTGATGTCGGCCCACACCTCCTCCCCCGCGGAGGTGATACCGTAGACGCGCCCCTTTCGGCGCTCCTCCGGGACGAGCAGCTCGACGAGTTCCTTCTCTCGCAGCGACCCGAGCGCCCGGGAGACGTGCGACACGGACAGCTCCACGTCCTCGGCGATCCGCGTCGGCGTCGCCGGACCCTCCGCGAGGCGTCCTAAGACGACCACACGGTGGTCGGAGCTGATGACGTAGCCGATGACGTCCCAGTCGGTTGTCACGGGCGATCACCCGTGTGCGATACTTCGGGGGCGGTCTTCGACGAGAGTGCGGCCGTCGTCGAACGGACGACGGCGGAAGCGTGTGTATTCACGGTTTGATGGTGGTTATCCGCGGGAGCGTTCGTACAGATACTGTGCGGCGACGACGGCACCGAACGCCGCGAACACGAGCAGGCCGACGACGTTGAGCGTCGCCTGTGGGATCGTGCCGGCGGCCATGGTCGCGACGCCGTAGACAACGAGACCGACGACGGCGAGCCCCAGATAGATCGCCTGCCACGGGATCTCGCGCCGGTCCTCCTCCGGGAGATAGGCGTCGAGCGAGGAGACGTTCGAGGTGAGCGACACCAACCCCGAGTCCTTGTCGTACTCGACGATCCCCGACTCCTCGAGCTTCGGAATGTGCGTCTGGTACAGCGAGACGTACACCCGCTTGATCTGCTGATCGGTCAACTCGTCCACGGGGAGATCGTTCTCCCAGGCCGCGACGCGGTCGGAAAGCTCGCTGAGCGGAATCGGCTCCCCCTCCTCCCGGAGCAAGTAGATGACGAACCGGCGCCTGCCGTTGCTCAGGATGTCGTAGACCTCGTCCCTGCTGAGTGCGTCTGTGTTTGTGCTCGACATCTACTCGGGGGTCTCCGCGGTTCACCACCTCGGCCCGCCCGGGCTGTCGGCGCCGGGGAGCCGCGACGGAACGCGCCCGACACGCCCGACGGCGGGCAGGGGCTGCGATCGCGTTCGTCGTCGCTCGCGGGGGTCGATACGTACCGTGGTCGGACATCCGAAGCCTCCTCCCGTCACTCTACCGTCACACTCTTTGCCAGGTTCCGAGGTTTGTCGATCGATCGGTTCAGCGCGTTCGCCTCGTAGTACGAGACGAGTTGCAGCTGGACGTTCGCGAGGATTCCCGCGACGTCCGGATGCGTCTCCGGGACGGCCAAGAACTCGTCGACCGCGGCGGCGACGTTGTCGGCCGATTCGGGGGCGACGCCGATCACCGGCGCGCCACGCGAGCGGACCTCCTCGACGTTGTTGAGCGTCTTCCTGTCGTGTTTTCCGGAGAACACCGCGACGACCGGGGTGTCCGCGGTCACCAGCGCGAGCGGGCCGTGTTTCAGTTCGCCCGCCGAGAACCCCTCCGCGTGCTCGTAGGAGATCTCCTTGAGCTTCAGCGCCCCCTCACGCGCGACCGGGTACGCCACGCCGCGGCCGATGAAGAAGTGCCCGTCGCTGCCGGCGTACCTGTTCGCCAGCGACGACGCCGTCGACTGCCGGATCACCCTATCGACCAGGTCCGGGAGCTCCTGCAACGCCGACAGGACCGCCTCGCTGTCCTCGCTGGGAGCGCCCGTGACATCGGCCACGAGTCGCTCGATGACGAGCGTCAGCGTGGCGACCTGCGAGGAGAACGTCTTGGTCGCGGCGACGCCGATCTCCGGGCCCGCCCGAATGAACAGCGCCTCGTCCGCCTCGCGGGCGGCCGTCGATCCGACGACGTTCGTCACCGCGAGCGTCCGCGCCCCGCGCGCGTTCGCGCTCCGCAGCGACGCGAGCGTGTCCGCCGTCTCGCCGCTTTGGGTGACTGCGACGACGAGCGTGTCCTCGGAGACCGGCGCAGGTGTCGTCGCGTACTCCCCGGCCGTGAACGCGTACGCGGGGACCCCGCGGTCCCGGAGGAGCTGTTGGGCGTACATCGAGGCGTGATGGGAGGTTCCACACGAGAGGAAGTGGACCTCCGAAACCCCGTCGAAGGCTCCCTCCGGGAACTCCTCGAGCGCGACGCGCCCGTCGTCGGTGATCCGGCCGTTGATCGTTCGCTCCAACGCCTCCGGCTGCTCGTTGATCTCCTTGAGCATGTAGTGGTCGTAGCCGCCGCGTTCGGCGTCCTCAGACCCCCAATCGACGGTGTCGACCGGTCGGGAGACCGGGTCGCCGTCCGCGTCGGTGATCGTGTGATCGCCGGGCGTGAGCCGGACGACATCGCCGTCGTGGAGATACACCACGCGCGAGGTGAACTCGATGAACGACGGCACGTCGCTGGCGAGGAACCGCCGACCGTCGTCGACACCGAGCACCAGGGGCGAACCCTGCCGGGTCGCGAAGATCGCCTCGGTCCCGTCGACCAGAGCCGCGATAGCGTAGCTCCCCTCGAGGCGGTCGATGGCCGCCCGGAACGCCGCCTCGGGGGGGTTCCCCGCGGCCAATTCGTCCTCGATGAGATGTGGGATCACCTCGGTGTCGGTCTCGCTGGTGAACAGGTGTCCGGCCGCCGAGAGCTCGCCGCGGAGCTCGGCGTAGTTCTCGATGATCCCGTTGTGCACGACCGCGACGGAGGCGGTGCAGTCCGTGTGCGGGTGGGCGTTCTCGTCGGTGGGCGCCCCGTGCGTGCTCCACCGTGTGTGGCCGACGCCGAACTCCCCGTGGAGGTCGACGCCGTCGACCTCCGCGACGAGCTCGTCGATGCCGCCCTCGCGCTTGTGGACGCGAACGCCGGCGCCGTTGAGCGTGGCGATCCCGGCGGAGTCGTATCCTCGGTATTCGAGGTTCTCCAGGCCGGTAAGCACCGTATCGACGACATCGTCGTCGGCGACGCAGGCGGTAATCCCGCACATCAGCGATCGCCCGCTCCCCGGCGACGTACTCCGGTATTCCCGTGATTACTCGGCGCGTGTTCCTCCTGTCGTCGTGCCGTCAGTCCGGCGCGGTGGTGTGTACAGATCATGGTCAGGCCGAACGGATAGCGTCCGGGGTAACATGCGCCAATCCCGGCAGTCGGGCATTGTTATTAGGCTGTTACGTTCGAGGACCGGAGGTTAAACGCCTCTATCCCCCAAATCAACCGGATCTCGGTCGACCCGTGACCTGGCGGGTAGGCAGCCGGTCGAGCGCGAGATCGAGTGGGTCGCTACCTAACCACACATATAATCTCTATAACAATACAAGTAGGTCCGACAGTAACAGCCGGGTATGCTCGGGGTACTTGCGTCGAAAGGGGAGATCGGGACCGCGTACGCGCCGTCGACACACGCAGCGCAGGTGTCGGTTGCCGGGACGCCGGTCGCCGTCCGGGCCGCCGATTCGATGGTGCGTGCCGGCGTCGACGAACTCCTGGTTACGGGCGTCGCACCGACCGTTCAGCGGCGGCTACTCGATCGGTACCCGGAGATCGTGACGACGGAACGGGCGGATCCGCCGACCGCGCACGACCGCGTGATCCGGCTGCCCGCGACCGCTATCGTCTCCCCGGGCGCGCTCGACGCGCTCGGGCGCCGGAGCGCGGCGTATCTCCGGCGCCCCGCGGAACCGCTACCGCCGCTCGACGGCCCGGAAGTCCGTCCGCTGGTGGTACCGGCGGACGCGTTCGAGGGTCGCCCGCCGACGGCGGCGGTCGAGGTCGCACGCGACCTCGCTGCCGACGCGGCCATCGACGCGATCGAACACGAACACGTCGCCGACGTGCGCCGCCCGTGGGAGTACCTCGACGCGACCGAGTGGCTCCTCGCGGGAACGGCCGGCTCGGACGGATTCGCGAAGATCGAATCGGATCGCTCCGGCGAGATCCACCCCGATGCGGAGCTCACGGGACCGATCGCCGTCCGCGAGGGCGCGACCGTCCGCTCGGGCGCCGTCATCGAGGGGCCCGCCCTCGTGATGCCCGGCGCGACGGTCGGACCGAACTGTTATGTGAGGGCAAACAGTTTTATTTCAAATGACACAAAGATAGGAGCGGCCGTGGAACTCAAAAACAGCGTCATCATGAACGACGCAAACGTCCCCCACCAAAGCTACGTGGGCGACAGCGTCGTCGGCCCGCGCGCGAACGTGGGCGCCGGGTCGCTCGTGGCGAACCTTCGCCACGACGGCGAGCAGGTGACGCTGACACACGCCGATCGCCGCGTTCGAACGGGGAGACGGAAGTTCGGCGCGGTGATCGGCGAGGGAGCGAAGCTGGGGATCGGAACCCGCCTCAACGTGGGAACCGTCGTCGGGGCGAACGCGACGACGGCACCCGGGGAAGTCGTCCGCAGGGACGTCACGACGGAGGATCCGTAACCATGCGATCGGGGATCGCAGCCGCGGACGAATTCGAGCGGAATCGACACGCAGACGGAACCGAGTCACACCACGAAAATGGTCAACACAACCCACGCGACCACGACGACGGAGGAGCCGACGATGACTGCTGAGTCGACGACACAGCCGGAGATCGAATCGGAACACGAGATCGATGGCGAGGACGACACCGAACGGGAGACCGAGCCGGACCCGTTACCGCTGGATCTGACGTTCGAGATCCTGAAGAACCAACGTCGGCGACTCGTGTTGAGCCATCTCAGATCGGTCGACGGCGAGTCGACGATCGGCGAGCTCGCCGAACACATCGCCGCGATCGAGAACGACTGCGACGTGCAGGCGCTCGGCGCCCAACAGCGCAAGCGCGTGTACATCGGGCTGTACCAGTGTCACCTCCCGAAGATGGACGATGCGGGGGTCATCGACTTCAACCAGAGCCGGGGTCGGGTCGAACTCGAACCGGAGGCCGGGCCGCTGTACGAGTACCTGGTCGACGAGGGCGACGAGGACGAGGAATCCGAGTCCGAATCCGTCGATCCGCGACCGTACGGCGCGGCGACGGTCGGCGTCGGCGCCCTCTTCGGCGTCGCGCAGTTCATGGGGCATCACCTCCTGGCGAGCGCGTTGATGTTCGGGTTCCTGACGGCCGTGCTCTATCTCGGTCGTCGATCGTTGACGAGCGAGTAACCTCGAAACCGGAACCCGAGTAGTCGCCTGGGGGCCGACGACTCGACCGCGAGGCCGGACCGTTCTCCCACGGACGCTATCCCGACGAGCGGCGGCGCCGGTGAGGGAACGACTGAGCGGACACTACCCGGTGAGCGACTGGACCGGTACGACCGTCGGTCAAAGCGCGAGCGCCGCGCGAAACGGGACGGAAAACCGCGAACGACGAGGTATCAGTAGCCGAGCGCCGACTCCAGCGGGCTGTGCGTGGCGACGACCGACGTGGTCTCGCCGGACTGGTGCGTCCCGGAGACGCACGCGCCCGTCGAGAGGTCACACCGGGGTCCGAGGACGACGCCGTTGAGCAGGACGCGGGACCCGACCCGCGCGCCCGGGAACAACACCGACCGCGTCAGCTCCGCCTCCGGACCGACGCTGGCGCCGGCGCCGACGACGCTCGGACCGCGGATCACCGCGTCGGACTCGATCACGGCGTTCGCGCCGATCATCGCGGGTCCGTGGACGGTCGCGTCGTCGGCGACGCTGGCGCCGGGCGCGACGTACACGCCGTCGCCCCAGTGGTCGCCGTCCTCGACCGGGACCCCCTCGGCGAGCACGATCTCGTTCGCCCGAACGAAGTCGTCGGGACGCGCCACGTCGAGCCACCGTGCGGTCTCGACGGCCGTCACGTCGCACTCGGCGATCAGGGACTCCACCGCGTCGGTGATCTCGTACTCGCCGCGGCTGCTGCGGGAGACGTCGAAGGCGTCGCGCATCGACCCCGGGAAGACGTACGCGCCCGCGTTCGCGAGATCCGTCGGGGGATCGTCGGGCTTCTCGACGACCCCCGTGACGCGCGAGCCGTCCGTCGAGAGGACGCCGTACTCGCGCGGGTCGTCGACGCGGTGGGCCAACACCGCGGCGTCGTGGTCGAACAGGCGGGCGATCGCCTCGGCCTCGAACAGGTTGTCGCCGTTGAGGACGGCGAAGCGGCCGTCGATGTACGGCGTCGCACACCGGACCGCGTCCGCGGTGCCCGCCGGCGGGTCCTGCACGGCGTACGTCACCGGAACCCCCCGGTAGCTGTCGCCGAAGTACTCCCGCAGGTGTCCGTCGCTGTCGCCGACAACGAAGATCAGGTCGTCGGCGCCGCCGGCGACGGCCGCGTCCGCGACGTGTGCGACGAGCGGGCGGTCCCCGACGGGAAGCATCGGCTTCGGCGTGATCCGCGAGAGCGGCCGCATTCGGGAGCCACGCCCGGCCGCCAGTATCACTGCATGCATGACGGCCGAAGTCAGGACCGGAGCGCCCCTTGTTATGGGCAGACAACGAGATCTCGTGCCGGTTAGGTGGTTGTGTACCGGTGGAGGACGTCGGGAGGTTCGTCCGGAACGGAGTCAGGACGATCAACGATCGATCGGACGGAAGGGATGACGGGAGGAGAGGAACGGTGAGAGGGGTGGGAGCGCCAGTCGGGGGCCGTCGGTTCGTCCGAGTGGGGTGACGACGGTCGGCGGCGAGTCAGTCGGACGCCGGGACGGCGACGGCCCGCTCGGCCTCCCTGACGAGGTCGGTCGCCGTCTCGAACAGGGACTCCATCTCGGATTCGACGCCGGCCTCGGCGGTGACACGCACGAGCGGCTGCGTCCCGCTGGCGCGCACGAGGAACCAGCCGGCGTCGACGTCGACGCGGACCCCGTCGACGGTGGAGACGTTCGCGTACCGGCCGGCGACGCGGTCGGCGACGTGCGCGACGAGATCGTGTTTCGCGTCGGTCTCGATGTTCGCACGGCGCAGCGGAACGGTCTCGACTTGGGACGCGAGGTCGTCGAGCGGACCGCGTCGCGCTACCAGCTCGGCCAGCTTCGCCGCCGCGAGCGGGCCGTCCGGACAGCGGGCCAGCTCCGGCCAGATCCACGCGCCGCTGGGCTCGCCGCCGAACACGACATCCGTCTCTCGGGTCCGCTCGGCGACGTAGCCGTCCCCCACCCGCGTGTGGACCGTCGAGGCGCCGATCGCCTCCAGCGTCGTGTCGACGGCGATGCTCGTGTCGATCGGGACGGCGACGCGGTCGCCGGCGGCGGCGATGTCGCGTGCGAACAGCGCCAGGAGTACGTCGCCCGAGGGGAACTCCCCGGACGCGGTCGCCGCGCGCATCCGGTCGGCGTCGCCGTCGTGGGCGATCCCGAGGTCCGCGTCGGTCGCGGCGACGACCTCCCGCAGCGTCCCGCAGTTGTCCGCGGTCGGCTCGCTGGGTCGGCTCGGGAACGAGCCGTCGGGTTCGGCGGCGAGCGTCCGGACGGTACAGCCGAGGTCCCGGAGTATCTCCGCGGTGATCCGGCCGCTGCCGTTGCCCACGTCGAGGACAACATCGAGCCCGAGGTCGCCGTCGACGGCGTCGACGACGGCGTCGACGTGACGCGATCGGGCGCGCCGACTCCGCATGCGGCTCCCGTAGGCGTCCCAGCCGACGAGGTCGAACGCGTTCTCGCGGATCCGCTCGGCGACGGCGTCCTGTGCGGTGCCGACGTAGGCGGCGCCGTCGTCGGTCCACAGCTTCAGGCCGTTGTCGGAGGCGGGGTTGTGTGAGGCGGTGACGGCGATCCCCGCGTCGGCCCCGTACCACTCGACGGCCCGCGCGACCGTCGGTGTCGGCACCTCACCCAGCGAGACGGCGTCGGCGCCGCATTCGCGCAGCCCGGCGGTCGTCGCGTCGACGAGCGCGGGCCCGGTCGATCGGGGGTCGCGACCGATCACGACCCGTCGCGCGCCCTCGGAGGCGACGGCTCGGCCCACGTCGAGCGCGACCGACGCGGTGACCTCCTCTCCCACGGTTCCCCTGATACCGCTCGTTCCGAACATACGATTCGCTACGCGCGACGATCCGAGTTTGTTACAACCCGACTATCGGGGTACCGATCGGCTACCCGTCGGAACCGGGAGGCGCCTCGGAGTCCGTGTCGGACGGTTCCGTCCGACGGCCGCCGTCGGATTCGATGGTCGAACCCGACTCCCGCGGCAACTGGGACCCGTTCGACTCAGTGCCTCCGGCGACCGACGGGAGGACGTTCCGGCCCGACTCGACCGGTTCCCCAGTCGGCCCCCCGCGGTCGGGGAACAGCACGTCGTCCAGATGGTCGTTCTCGCCGATGTCCATCGCCATCGCGCCGACGAGGGCGCACGCGCCGACGACGAACAACAGCGCGGAGACGAGCCCGGCGACGCCGACCGTCGACGCCGCGGCGGACCCGGCACCGACGAGGCCGGCCAACGACGCAAGCGACGCGAATATCCCGACCACGCCGAGCGCGCTCGCGCCGGCGCCGACGCCGTATGCGACGACGAGCGGGTGGAAGTCGTACACGAGGTAGTTCGTCCGTAAGCGCCACAGGAAGTTGCGAAGCAACATCCACGACACCCGCGGGACGTACGTCCGGTAGCGGATGTGACTCTCCTCGTCGCCGTAGATGATCGGGTTCGGGAGGTCGACGACCCGCAGCCGGGCCACGTTGAGCTTCACGAGCAGATCGTTGCAGTAGCCGTAGAACTCGTACATCCCCTCGATGTCGGCCTCGTGGAGGGCGCGCCGTGAGATGGCCGTGTACCCGCTCTGGGGGTCGCCGGTCGACCAGTAGCCGCTCGCGATCTTCGTCAGCGCACCGAGGATCGCGTTCCCGACGAACCGGAGCCGCGGCATGTCCCCCCGGTCGCGTCGCCCGACGAACCGGTTGCCCTTGACGTAGTCCGCCTCGCCGTCGACGATCGGGTCGAACAGCGTCCCGAGCACGTTGGGGTCCATCTGTCCGTCGCCGCCCATCACGGCGGTTGCGGCGATGTCGTCGTCGCGCGCGTGGAGGTAGCCTGTCTTGATCGCGCCGCCGACCCCCCTGTTCTCCTCGTGTCGGATGGCGACGATCCGCTCGTCGAAGGGGCCGTCCGTTCGCGTCGACTCGTCGGTTCCGCGGGCGCCGTCGGATCGTTCGGTACGACTCTCTTGCCTATCTGAGCTATTGTGCCTATCGTGTATTCCGTTCCGTTCTGACCGGCCCCGTCGGTCGGATCGGGCGCGGTCCAGCGCGACCGCGCGCTGGATCTCCGTCCAGGTGTCGTCGGTGGAGGCGTCGTCAACGACGTAGATCCGATCGACGAACGCGGGGACCGTCACGATCGTCTCGCGGACGAACGGTTCCTCGTTGTACGCCGGGATGACAACCCCGACCGTCTGTCCTCGATACATTGTGTAGGTAACCGTGACCGCCGGCTGGTGACAGCAAGCGACGCATCGGATTTTGTTACCCATACCCTGCACCGTGAATCGGGGATCGCACCGCCGACCGTCGACGACAGAGATGGGGGTTCCGGGAGCGAAACCGATCCATAACAAAGCCGGATCTGCCGGGAGTTGGGCTGTAATGGGAACGTACTCCGAACCCGCGGTGTGTCGAGTGGTGGTCGTCGTTCTCCTTCTCGTGGCCGCGCCCGCCGTGGGACCGCTCGCGGACACCGCGCGGGCGGCCGCCGGCGACGATCAGACGTTCGCCGTCGCGCAGGGGGACTCGTGTTACGCCGTGGCGACACACGAGAACGGCTCACAGAGCGTTACCGCGTTCTACGACTATCGAAACCCGTACCCGTCGATCACGGGACGTCCGGCGTCCTCGACGTACAGCTCGTACGGCACGGATCGGTTCCAGCGAACCGGGACGAGCGCCCTCCTGTTTTACGCCGGCCCCGACGACACCAGCATGGTGGTCGTCCACGGTCGCCGGGGCGACGAGGCCGGCGGAAGCACGGTGAACTACCGGATCAGCGGGCTCCCGAGCGGTTCGTGGGCGGTGCGCGACGACGAGTACCCGCTCATGGACGACGAGTGGGACGTCGGCGCATCGACGACCACGGTCGACTGGAAGTGGGCGGACAACCGCACCGACGGCGGCGCCTACCGCGGGTTCGACTCGCTGGCTGGGACGACCGTGATCGACCCGCGGTACAACGAACGGGCGCCCTCGTGGGGCGAGTGGAACTACTCCGGGAGCGAGGAGAACCGGATCACCGACTGGGTGCTCTACGGCGGCGACGGGGCCGAGCACTCGCTCGCGCTCGACCGCCGTGTGTTCATTCACGCCGGCGGCTGCGTCGACGCCGATGTGAGCTCGTCGCTTCGGGCGCCGAGCGACGCCCCCGCCGGCGAGAACGTCACGCTCGATGCGGGCGGCACGAGCGCCGCGGGTACGGTCGCGGGCTACGAGTGGGACTTCGACGCCGACGGCGATGTCGACGCCGTCACCGAGGGGCCGACCGTGCGTCACGCGTTCGAGGAGGAGCGCGAGTACACCGTCCGCGTGACGGCGTTCGACACGTACGGAAACGCCGACACCGCCGAGGCGACGTTCGTCGTCGGCGAGCCGTACGCCCCGGACGCTGCGCTTTCGGCGTCGCCGTCGACGGTCACCGTGAACCAGTCGCTCACGCTCGACGCGAGCGGATCGACGGACAACGGGACGATCGTCCGCTATGACTGGGATCTCGACGGGGACGGCACGATCGACGCGAACACGACCGATCCGACGCTCACCACCGCCTTCGAGTCGGCCGGCGATCGGGAGGTGACCGTCACCGCCGTCGACGACACGAACCAGACCGGAAGCGCGTCCGTGACGGTCGACGTGACGCCCGACCGGCCGCCGAGCGCGGCGCTGACGGGACCGGAGGACGTCGCGGTCGGCGAGGACCTCACCCTCGATGCGAGCGAGTCGACCGACGACCGAGGGATCGTCCGCTACGAGTGGGACACCGACGGCGACGGAACGGTCGACGCGAACACGACCGAGCCGACGTACTCGTTCGCCTACGAGGACGCCGGGACCGTCGACGCGACCGTCACCGCCGTCGACGAGCAGGGACAGACAAGTACCGCGACGACGGCCGTGCGCGTGGGCGTCACCGCGTCGTTGTCGGCACCCGCGGAGTCGCTGGTGACCCGACCAGTCACCCTCGACGCGAGCGAGTCGACGATCGGCGGGGACGACGCGATCTACCGTTGGGACCCCGACGGCGACGGCGACGTCGACGCGAACACGACCGAGCCGACGCTGGCACACACGTACAACGAGACGGGAAGCTACACCCCGCGCGTCGTCGTGACCGACGGCGAGAACATCACGGACGAGGCGACCGCGAGCGTCGCAGTCGAGGCCCAGGCGGCCCTCACGGTGCCCGAATCGGTCGTCGTCGGGGAGTCGGTCACGCTCGACGCCGGCGGGAGCGCCGTCGGCGGGTCGAACGTCACCTACGAGTGGGACCTCGACGGCGACGGCGAGTTCGAGACGAACGCGAGCGCGTCGCCGACGATCTCACACGCGTACAACGAGACGGGAACGTACACGCCGGGGGTTCGAGTGACCAGCGACGCCGGCGAAACACTGACGGCGAGCGCGACCGTCTCCGTCGAGGAACCGAACCCGTCCATCACCGCCGACGCGACCGAGATCAATGAGGAGCGGTCGGTCGCGTTCGACGCGGACGCGGGCGTCGGGGACGGCTCCTCCGTCGAGTTCAGATGGGAGTTCGGCGACGGAACGACTGCTGACGGCCGGTCCGTCGAACACGCCTACGCCGACTCGGGGCGGTACATGGTGACGCTGAGCGTGCTGATGGGCGGAAGCGCGATCGCGAGCACGAACCTGCCGGTGAACGTCACCGAGGCGCCCCAGAACCCCGGTGGCGGCAGTTCGGGCGGCTCCTCCGGCGGTGACTCGGGCGGGTCGTCCAGTGGTCCCCCCGGCGGCAACACGGGCGGGAGTTCCGGAGGCGACCCCGGCGGTAGCACCGGAGGGTCTGTCGGGGGGAGCTCCGGCGGGAGCTCCGACGGCGACACCGGGAGCGAGCCGCCGGCCGATCTCGAGCCCGAGTACACGAACGTGACGGCGACCGTCAGCGACACGGAGTTGGTGACTGGTGACACCCTCGTCGCGACGGCGACGGTGAGCAACGTCGGGAACGGCACCGGAACCAAGACGATCGAGTTCGAGATCGACGGCGAGCAGGTCGACTCCCGACAGTTCACCCTCGAACCCAACCAGAGCCGGACCGTCCGGTTCACTTGGACGTTCGAGGAGCCCGACGTGTACTCGGTCGAGATCGACCGGAGCGAGCGGTTCCTGATCAACGTGACGCCGCCCCAGCCGAACATCTCGGTCGCCGAGTTGGACGCGAACGCCGACCAGATCGAAACCGGTGAGGAGGTCACGTTCACGGCGGTGGTGCGCAACGACGGGCGAGCGCCCGGGTCGGAGACAGTCGCGCTGCGGCTGTTCAACGAGACCGTCGCGACGGAGAACGTGACCGTCCAGCCTGGCATGAGCACACGGGTCACGTTCACCAGGCGGATCGTCGCCGCGGGCGAGTACAACGCCAGTGTCGGGGACCGGACGGTCGCGTTCGCCGTCCGCCCCACGACCACGGGAACCGAAGGTGACGGGACCGCCACCGGCAGCAGCACCCTGACGAACGCGCCGGGGTTCGGGCCGCTCGCGGCGACGGTGGCGATCGCCGGCGCCGCCGCGCTGCTGGCCCGCCGGCGCCGACGTACCCGGTGACGGCGAGCCGGGGACTCGTTCCGCAGGCGAAGTACCTGAACAGCACGCGACTCTTCGACGACCGCACCGTGTCGCCGGCGGTCGGTCCCGTCCTGTCGGTCGCCATCACGGTGCCCTTGCGACAATGATCGGGTCGTTCGTCCTGGAGCCGGGAGTGGCATCCTCCCCGTGCAAACGACGGGGGTCCCCGTACCGCAGTCGGGATAGTTGCCGGTCTACGACACCACGCGTTCTCCCGTAGGAACCGTCTCGCTCTGGCGGTCGAACAAGGATGTCGATGGCTGTGCCACAGGTAGCGTTCAGATACGCTGGTTCAATGCGAAGGAGACCGACTGGAGCCGGTTTTCGGCGGCGTTCGCGTCGGCGTGGCTGAACGGGTTGAGAACTGGTTAGTTCGGCGTTTTAGTTCGCGGAAGACACGTTCGGCGCTACTCCGATCGCCATGGTGCTCGTATCTGTACTCGAGGTCGTGTCGGTGGAGAGCTGCGTGCAGCCACGCTGCAGAATCGACGAGAACGACCGCATCATCGACAGGATGGTTCTCGCGGGGTTCAGAACGGTCCACCTCGGTGAGCGCTCGCGTTCTCGTCGGAGCAAGCCCGACGTGGAGCAAACGGTTCGTGTCGGGATCAACCGCTGCGTACAGCCAGAATCGCTCGTCGTTCAGCTGGTTCACGGGGTCGTCTACCGCGACGTGATCCGGGTCGGGCCCATCGATCTGCCGTGGATCTGCCTGTTGCACTCGATCGAGACTGTTGAACGGCACCGATCGGCGCCCAATATATCGAGAATCGAGACGGTATCCGAACGTGAGCGCCCAGGCAGACGGAGTCGGATACCGAGCGTCATCGCGGACTCGGGTGTCGCCTCCCGCTCGGGAAACTCTACCTCGAGGGAGTCGCCCTCCGATGAGGCGGGCGATTTCGAGCATCGACCACCCAACGTTCGCTCCGTCCACCTCGTCACCCGTATCTGAACGCCGTCCGTTGAATATCCTGCCTTCCATCGACGGTAGTTCGTGTCGGAGTTGTCGGATTCACTCCCGCCGTTAACGGCGGGACTCTCTCCTCGACGGAACATAGCCGAAAATCGGAATCGCGAGTGGAGGGCCGGAAGCGTCAGCAGGAGTTGTCGCGTACGTCGTTGCCCTCGACACCCAGGCGGACCTGCATGTCGCGGTTGGCGTTGCGACACACGGTGTTGTTGTGGACGTCGTTATCGGTCGAACCCCGGATGTCGAAGCCGTCGTCGCCGTTGTCCCGGAGGACGTTGCGCGCGACGACGTTGCTGTCCGCCTCGCGGAGGAAGACGCCGTCGTCGACGTTGTCGTGCGCGACGTTCGAGATCACCCTGTTGTCGACGCCGCTGTCGAGGTCGAGGCCGTCGTCGCCGTTGCCGGCGAGCGTGTTGTTCGTCAGGACGTTCCCGGACCCGAACACGTAGACGCCGTCGTTGGCGTTGTCGACGAGGCGGTTCTCCGCGACGGTCGTCGCGCCCGTGGACGCGAGCGCGATGCCGTCGTCGGTGCTGCCGGAGACGTTGTTCCCGACGACGGTCCCGTCGGAGGCGTTGACGAGGCTGATCCCGTCGGTCGCGCCGGAGACGACGTTACCCGAGATCCGGCTCCCGTTCTGTCCACGGACGAACACCCCCTCGTAGCGGTTGGCCGCGATCCGGTTCTCCGCGACGACGACCGACGCTCGATCGGGGGCCGCATCCGTCGGGGCGAACAGGCCGCCGAGGCCGTCGTACCCGCCGCCGCCGAGGAGCGGCAGCAGCCAGGAGGGAACGTCCGGAGTGCGCTCGATCGGGTCGGAGTCGTCCGCGACGGCGACGCCCATCCCGCCGTTGTTCACGATGGCGCTCGCGCGGACCGTCGTCGTCTCCGAGCGCCGAACCGACACGCCGTCGCCGGTGTTGTTCACGATGCGCATCCGCTCGACGGTCGTGGTCTCGCTTTCGAGCACGGCGATCCCGTGGCCGCCGGACGCGACGACGCTCCCGTTGACGACGGTGACGCCCGCGGAGTCGCGGACTCGGACGCCGTCGGCGCTCGCGTTCTCGACGGCCACGTCCTCGACGGTCACGTCCGCGGCGTCGACGACCGTGACGCCGCGCCACCAGTCGACCGCGTCGAAGCCCTCGACGTGGACGCCGGTCGCGCCGTCGACGACGATCGCCGACCCGGTTGCGTTCTCGCCGATCACCGCGTGACCCGCACCCAACAACCGTACGTCGTCGGCCGTCACCGTGAAGCAGTCCCCGTCGGTCGACCGCACGTCGCGGTCGAGGACGTACGTGCCGGCGTCATCGAGGGTCGTGCAGCCGTCGATGTACGTGGTCGGGCCGGGACCGAGGCTGTCCGCCGCCGACGCGGTCGCCGCGCTCGTCGCCGGGGCGGCCATCGCGACCACCATCACGGCGACGAGCGCGACGATGCCGCCCCGTCGGATATCGCTCCGCCAGTCTGGTCTCATAGCTACGGCGTACCCAGGCGGTAGAGGTCCATTGTAAGCGGCAGGCTTCCGTTACGGGGAGACGACGGCCGGGACCGGGGGAATGCCACGAGACCGTCGAACGCGGGGTCTTCGGTGGGTATCCGGGTCGTAACAAAGGACGAACCGCGTCTCCACGGTGGCGATCGATGACTCGGGGGCACGTCGGGATCGGCGACGGACCGGTGTCGAACGGCGACGGTAGTGGATCGAGCAACGGTGCGAGAGGAGTGGGCGGCGACTCAAGGAGCGCGGGGGGCGATCTGAGCGGGGGGAACGCCCGCGACACCCGGACGGATCGGCCGCGTCCCGGGTGTCGGTAGCCGATGTGGCCGTGGGATCACGTCGCCGTCGCGTACCTCGCGTACGCCGTGTACGCACGGGCCCGCGGAAGGCGCCCGTCGGACGCGGCGGCGCTCGCCGTCGTCGCCGCCGCGGTGGCGCCCGACATGATCGACAAGCCGCTGTCGTGGTGGCTCGCCGTCTTCCCGTCCGGCCGGTCGCTCGGTCACTCGGCATTCACGGCCGTGGGCGTGGTCGCGATTACTGGCGCTGTCCAACGGCGCGTCGGCGCGGTCGGTTTCACCCCCGCGGTCGCCATCGGTTACGTCTCACACCTCCTCGGCGACATGGCGTATCCACTGCTGGTCAAGGACACTCTTAGCGTCGAGTTCCTACTGTGGCCGCTGGTGCCCGCTGTGAACGACCCCACACCGGCCCCGTTCACGTACGTGGCCGAGCTGTTCGCTGCATATCTCGGATACCTCACGACGCCTGCGGGAGCGACGTATCTGGTACTGGATCTCGTTTTCCTACTCGGAACCGCGACACTGTGGATCCGAGATGGCGCTCCCGGGGCCAGATGGATCCGGGAGTGGACTACCGACTCAGACGAGGAGTGATACGTGTTACCTACTGCTGAAAGAGGCTACCGACGAAGGCACCCAACGCGAGGCCACGGGATGCGTCTCGGTCGTGTCCTCGGAACACACGAGACAGCGTCACGTCTCGCGACTAACGTCTACATAACAATCCACGGAACGGAACAAACCGACTCCATGGGATCGATCCATCTGTTACGGGTCACGTTCGGCGAGGTGTGGAGAGATGAGTGACAGCGGTGGTGGCCGGCGCGGCGGGAAGGGCGACCTCAATCGGACCCCGGTCGACGTGGTTCTCAGCGCCATCTACGCCGTTCTCGTCGGTGCCGTCGCCCTTACGGGGTCGATACGGGGGCCCGCAATGGTCGTCCTGGCCGGACCTCTCGTGTTGTTTCTTCCGGGGTATGCGCTGCTGTCCGCCTTGGCTCCGGGATCGGCTAACTCGGCCGGAGACGCCGTGTCCGCCCCGCCGATCGGTGGCGTAACGATCGGGTGGTTCGAACGAGCCTCGCTATCCGTTGGAATCAGTGTCGCCGTTCTCCCCCTTCTCGTGGTTCTGCTGGCTGCGCTCGGGTACCAACCGACACGAACGACTGTCTCCGTGACGCTGGTGGGGTTCGTCGTTCTGGCGTCGGCGCTCGGCGCGGCTCGGCGGCTCGCACTTCCGGAGGAGAACCGCTACGGGCTCCCGGTCGACCGGTGGCTGCGTGAATTTCGGACGTTCGCCGGGTCACGCCGAGCAACGCGAGTCGACAAGACTGGGGCCGTCGTGCTCGGCGTGCTGGTGGTACTCGCGCTGGCAGGGATGTCGGTGGGACTCGCCGCCCCTCCGGACGGAGAGTCTTACACCGAGGTCGCGCTGTTGACACCGAGCGAAGACGGGCCGGTCGCCGCGGGATATCCCGACGCCGTCGCGAACGACGAACCGCTCGAGCTGGTGTTGTCGATCGAGAACGACCTCGGTCGCACAACGGCGTACGAGTACGTCGTCGTCTTGGATCGCGTGTCTTTGTCGGCGGACAGCACCGAGGTGACGGTGCTCGAGCGGGACGCTCTCGAACGGGGGAACGTGAGCCTCGCGGACGACGAGACGGCGACCCGAACGCTGTCGTTGGTGCCGTCGATGCTCGGTAGCGACCTCCGGCTGAGCGTGTTCGTGTACGAGGGAGCGGCGCCGGAGTTCCCGTCACGAACCACCGCGGACAAACACCTGTACATCTGGGTCGACGTCGAGGACAGTGGATAACGACGAGACACAGCCACGGCGGGGAAGTTCGAGTGAAGACGAGGCCCGACTGGAATTCTCGGAGGACAGACGAAGACGGGGCGCGGCGAGAGATGGGAACGGAGCAAGCGAGGGGGATCTGGCCGCCAGTCAAGCGACGGGGACGGACCCGAGCGGTGTGTTAGACGTGTTATCCGGGAGTTCAGTGGGTGAGGTGGTTCGATCAGTCGGTACCGCGCTGTTTCGACGCGTTTGGTCGCTGCAACTGCCACTGTTGATCGCGAGAGATCGCTACGCGAGGGCGGTCGTCCGACTTCGGACGGTCGCTAACTCCGTCCGGTATGCTGCACCGCCCGAGCCGTACCGGCTGATCGACGTCGACCCGGCGTCGATCACCTCCGTCAGGCAATTCAACCGGTCGAAGTACGTCCAAGCAGCGGTCGTCGAGGACGGCGACTGGGCTACCCCTCAGTGCAAGTTCACCGACCTCGATGTGTACCAAGCCTATCGTGCGCACTTCCGCGACGGGGTCGACTGGGCAGATACGTCGTTCTACCGGCGCGTCGTCGACGAGATCGAAGCCGGATCGGTGTTGTGGAATTGCCACAGCGAGGCGGACTTCCGCGAACGATGTGCGGGAGTCGACAAGCTGTACGAGCGCATCGAAACCGACGGGTATCGAACGCAAGCGGAGTTACTCGAGGAGGAATCTGACCCCATCGACCTCGGCAGGGAGTCTCGACTGCTCACCGAGCGCATGAAAGACGAGATCGCCGTCCACATCGCCGACGACGGCGAGATCCTGTTCGCGGACGGCCGCAATCGACTGTCGATCCTCAAACTACTCGACACGGGGGCGGTTCCGGTTCGGGTCCTCAAGCGCCACGCGGACTGGCAACGTGTACGTGACGCGTACGTCCGCGGCGAAGCGTGGACTCACGCGTACGACGATCACCCGGATATCAGCTATCTTCGGTTCGACAGCGTCACGTAACGATGTGAGCGAGAGCCGACGACCCGTTATCGCTCGAGACACTGTCGGCTGGCTAACTCGGCGATCCCGGTGTGAAGGTCGACGCTCGGCTCGAAGCCGAGCAGTCGACGCGCCTTCGAGATGTCCGCACGGCTACGTTCCACGTCGCCCGGTCGAGGGTGGACGTGGGTGATCCCTGCAGTGGCGCCGGCCACGTCGGCGATCAGCTCCGCGAGTTCTCGGATCGTGACGCTGTCGCCGGTGCCGATGTTGAACGCCTCGCCGACGTGTTCGGTCGTTGCGGCCGCGAGGTTCGCCCGGACCACGTCGGCGACGTGGACGAAATCACGCGTCTGGGAGCCGTCACCCTCGACGGTGATCGGCTGGCCCGAGCGCACCTGTTCGAGGAACGTGCTCACGACGCCCGCATAGCTGCCCGTCGACTGGCCGGGCCCGTACACGTTGAAGTACCGGAGCGAAACCGTCTCCAGTCCGTATCGTTCGTGATATACGCGTGCGTAGTGGTCGATCGCGAGCTTGTCGGTCGCATACGGGGAGGTCGGACGGGTCGGGTGCGACTCGTCGACCGGGACCGTCTCCGGGTCGCCGTAGATGGCGACGCTGGAGGCGAGTACGACCCGCGCGTCGACGGAGCGTGCGGCTTCGAGGACCGCGAGCGTGCCGGCGACGTTCACCCGATTGCTCTCAACCGGGCACTCGACCGACTTCGGGACGCTGACCAGCCCGGCCTCGTGGAACACGAGGTCGACGCCGTCGATCGCGTCCTGCAACAGCCCCTCGTCGAGGAGATCGCCCTCATACAGCGTCGCATCCCCCGGAACGTTGTCCGGCTGGCCGGTCGAACAGTCGTCGAGTACGCGGACCTCGTTGTCGCGGACGAGCGCTCGTGCGAGATGGCTTCCCACGAACCCGGCACCCCCGGTGACCAGCACCGTGCGTCCGGTGATGTCGGCGTCGATCGCCGCCGTCTCCGTCTCCCTGCCGTTGACAGTATCCATGGGTTGTGGGTACCCAGCGGCCGGGTTTGTTATAGAGCGGCAAACAACCCGGAGGCAAACTCGTCGCTGACCGCGGTTAGTATCCCAACGGCGGTCGGGAATCCTCGGGCATTAGCGCGGGGAGGATGTCAACCGATCAGCCGGGTGACCTCGTTCGGGTCGAGCAGGCCACCGGCGATAGATAGCACGGCCCACGTCGCCGCCCCGAGTACGACGGCCCCGATCAGCGTCGGGACCCCGGACACGTAGGGGAGCGTCAGCCAGACGACGATGGACATGACGAGGGTGACCGCCACCGCGGCCCCGAAGACGCCGACGAGATCGCGGGGGTTCAGCGGGAGTTCCTGATGGATGATGTAAACGTTGGCGAACGTGTAGAAACTGAACGTGATCACGGTGGCGACCGCAGCGCCGACGACGCCCATGAGTGGGATGAGGACCAGATTGAGCACGACGTTGGCAAGTGCCATGACCGTCTTCACGATCGCCCGAGAGCGTGCTCGCCCGAGGTAGTCCAGTCCGTCGCTGGTCACCTTGTTGATCGCGTTGACGAGGATGAACAGGCCGAAGACTTGGACGACCGGGGAGGCGCCGTCGTATCCGGAGCCGAATACGTATCGGACCATCGGTTCGGCCACGAGGATCAAGCCAGCAACGGCGGGGATGTACGCCAGGAGGACGTATCGGAGCGTGGTCTGGTAGATCCGTGCAGCCCTGGCCTCACTCCCTTTAGACCGTTGTTCGCTCAGGGCCGGCGAGATCGTGTACCCGAGCGAGGACGCCGGCATCGACACGAAGTCGGAGACGGCCTTCCCGATCGTATAGAATCCGACGGCGGTCATGTCAACGAGGACGCCGACGAGCACGGTGTCGACCTTCTTGTCGATGACGTTCGCGCTCCGGGTCGCCGTGAGCGGCACGCTGTACTCTAGGATCCGACGGGAGACGGACGCGTCCGGGTCGACGTCGGGTTCGTACGTCGAGTAGAAGCGCCGGTAGAGGACGACGCCTCCGATGAGAACCCCTAACGCCAACCCTGCGACGTAGCCGAACAGCGCGCCTGCCACGCCGTACCCTAGCCAGACGAACAGCGCGACGAACAGTAGCCGGGAGACGCCTGAGATAACTCCGACGACGCCGCTCCACTCAACGCTGTTGAACGCCTGGAACAGCTGCCGAGTGTACGCCGACAACGCGGTGGCGGCGATGAACAGCGCGCCGACCCCGAGCACCGGCACGAGTGAGGGGACTCCGAACCGCGTGGCGACTTCATCGCCGAAGAGGGCAGTTCCCCCAGCGATGAGCAGTGTGAAGAACAGGAGGAACCCGAGCGACCTGACGATGACGTGCGGCACCATCCCCGGTCGCTGCTCGGCGAACTCCGTGACGTATCGGGCCGCCGACTTCGGGAGCCCCAGCGTCGCGAGGATCGCGAGGCCGCCGAGCACCGACAGCGCGAAGTTCAACTCGCCGTACTGCTCGGGAGTCAACAGCACACGCGTCAACAGCAGGAGGAGGCCAGCTTTCGCCAGCATCGTGACCAGGTTGGCCGCGAAGATCGCTTGGATCCCACGGCTCAGTCGTTTCGCTAAATCCATTCAGTCCGTGCCTCCATCGTCGGACGGAGGTTCGGCCGAGTCGGACAAGATGTAGTACAAGGAGAACCCGGAGTTCGTCCGTATGCGGTTGACCGTCGGTGTCGTCTCCAACTGTTCGAACCCCCGCTGTGAGTAGCGGAGTTCATCGTAGAGGACGACCTCGCGCTCATATTCCGACTGGGTGATGCCGAGGTACCGCGGCTCGTCGTATGTCGACCTGTACGCCCCCCCGTTGAACACGTCTGGCGTAATTCTGTCGCTGTACCCGGGGAAATTCAGCGTCGTGCGGGCGCGCTGGGACCCGTAGTAGTAGTCGACGTACCGTTCAGGCCCGCCACGCAATCCCGTGAACTCGATCCCCTCACCTCGGTGCTCGAACGAGGCCGAGTACCCGTCGAGTTGACTCTCGGTGACGTGGGAAGTCGGCTGATACATGTACGGTGACGTATGGTACCCCATCACAGCGACGGGAGACAGTATCAGTAGCAACACGAGCGCGAGTGCCCGTCCGGTACCCGGTTTGACCGACGCGTCGAGGCGGTCGACAGCGAGGGAGATCCCGGTGGCACCTAACACGGTGATAAACACCATGATGAACCCCTGATACCGCAAGTACATGTCGCCGGCCCCGATCGCGAATACGAGCAGGAACACCAAGAACGGCGGAACCAGCGCCACCGTCAGATACCGCACCGAGGTGTCGGTGAGGCTCCGCTCAACTCGCCCGAGGAGCACAGCGAACACGAGCAAAGCGGCGATCAGCGAGAGGACTGCCCCGGCAAGGAACAGCCTCGTCGACAGCGTAAGCAGGCTGCCGCCCAACGCGGTCAGGGAGGTGGACTTCGCCGCGACCACAGTCCCAGCGGCCGTCTGGCCGGTGAAGAAACTGCCGAGCGTGAAACGTATCGTTCCGACCGCGCGCTCGAACCGTGGCACCCACAGGAGGAACAACACAGTGACGATCACGGCCTGGACGCCGAGCCAGCGGTGGCCGGTAAATGCCGAGCCGGGGCGAAGCCAACTGAGGACCAATTGCACCACGGCGATCGCTGCCAGCACCATCGCGACGTTGAGCGCCTGCTGAGGGTGGTACAACACGAGTGCCCCGGAAACCACCACCATCACGACGCCGGTCGCCGTCGGGCCGCTCCGCCAGCCACCGTCCGTGATCGCGCCCGTCGAGGACGAGGTGTCCTCGCCCACCGGGGACACGACGGAGTCGGTATCGAGCCTGTACGTGTATGCAAGCGTGACCAGAATCCACAACGGGACCAACAGGATCGCCTGGCTCGTGGGGTGGGCGACCGGGTGGACGCTGATGTTGTTTATGGGGACGAACATCGCCGCAGTGACGAGTCCGAAGCTGTACGCCCACGGTGTATCGGCGACCAGCTTCACGATCAGCGGGACAGTGACGAGGAAGACCAGCGGGAAGGCGACGAGCGTCACGTAGAGCATCGCCCGGGAGAGCGGAACGCCGGTCAGCATGGTAATGGCGACCGAGAACGTGTGGATTCCTGGATACAGGAGGTCCGTCGCCGGGAGGGAACCGGCAGCGATCTCGCGAGCCCAGCCGAGATGCGTGAGCGAGTCGCCGGCGCCGTAGAAGCGGTAGCCACGAAGGATCGGCATCGCGGTGAGCGTGAGAGCTGACAGACCGATGAGTCCGAGGCTCGCGTGGTGGATCCGGCTCTCGGGCCGTGTCGACAGCGCGATGAACAGCCCGGCCACGGCGGCAACGCCAAAGCCGACCCAAACTGCCACAGGCGTTTCGGCGTACAGCGACAGCTCGTAGGCGGTGGCTGGCGCGTTGTGTGCCGCCACCACGGCGCCGAGCAGCCCCGCGTACCCGATCGCAAGCCCGAATCCGGCCAAGCGGCGTTTCGATGCGGACATTACAGACATCACCGAGTAGCGGAGGTCTGGCGCCTCCGTGAATAGTTATGAAGTGGGTACTGTTCGACGTGGGGGTGGGCGCGAACACGGACTCGAAGGCGAGCGGTCACGAGAGCACCTCCTCGTAGACGGCCAACAGTCGAGCGCCGGTCTCCTCGGCCGACACCTCCTCGGCGGCCGCCCGACCGTCCGAGCGTTCGCCGGCGCGGAGCGCCGCGACGACGCCGTCGACGAGTTGCGCGTCGCTGCGGGCGACTCGCGAGTGGGCGACGCCGTCGAGGCGCTCGGGCACGTCACCCACGTCGGTGGAGACGACCGGGAGGTTGCACGCCAGCGCCTCCTTCACGGCGTTCGGCGAGCCCTCGTGGCGAGAGGTGAGCAGCAGCACGTCCGCCGCGTTCATGTACACGGGCATCCGCTCGTGCGGCTCGCCGGTGACGGTGTGGAAGGCGACCTCCCCCTCGAGGCGGTCGCGGACGCGGTCGACGACGCGCTCGGCGCGCGGGTAGTCCTTCACCCCGCGTGCGGGCGGGTACGGAAACAGCACGTGGTCGGCGTCGGCGTCCCATCCCAGCTCGGCGCGGGCATCGTCTGTCGGCATCGGCTCGAACAGGTCGAGGTCGACGCCGTGTGGGATGACGTGACACGGGCGATCGAGCGCCGCGGCCATTCGGTCGGACATCACGACGACCTCGTCCGCGCGACGGGCGCACGCCTTCGTGATCGGGCCGTACCTGCCCATCAGATCGGTCCCCCACAGCGACAGCACCACCGGGAGTCGAAGCTGCGCGAGCGCGTGCGGCGCCGTCAGCCCGTAGTTCGCGTGAACGAGATCGAACTCCCCGAACGAGCGACGCACGACCTGCGGGAGAAACCTGAGGTAGTCGACCGCGGACCGCTCGTTCGTCGAGCCGTTGTCGTAGGAGTGGTCGCCGGGGACGGTCAGCGTGGTCTCCTCCACGCCCAGATCCGTGAGCGTGGCCCGTTGTTTTCGAAAGAAGCGCGCGCGTTCGTTGGTGACCAGGTTGAGCACCCGCATCAGGTCACCTGCTCATGAGCCGGTAGGCTGTCTTGGCAGCGCGCATTCCCGCGCCCTCGGACTCGACCGTGTAGTACGGCACGAGGTCGGCGCCGAACTTGCTCTTGTACCGGCAGAGTCGCTCGGTGTTGGCGCCCATCAGGTCGTACGTATCGACCGATCCGAGGGGTTCATCGGCGGCGATGTCGCGGACGATCCGCCAGTGGAGCGCGCTGTTGACCGTCGTCCCCTCCAACGTCGCGACCGCGCCGCCGAGCCAGAAGTACGCGGCGTCGTTTGAGTACAACACGAGTATCCCGCTGACGAAGTCGCCGTCGGCGTCGCGGACGACGTACGGGCGACAGCGGTCGACCGCCGAGAGCGCGTCGGTGAGGTCGCGCACGTAGGGCCACGTCATCGTGAAGCCGCGGTCCTGCTCGGTGTAGCGGTCGCGCGCCTGCTCGTAGATCCGACGCACGTCCTCGCGGTCGCCGACCTCGAACGAGCAGTCTACGTCCTCGGCGTCGCGGATCTCCCGCCGGAGGCTCTTCGAGAAGGACTTCAGTATCGCGTCGGTGTCCTCGTCGACCGGGAGGTGGTAGGTGAACGTCGGCTCGACCGACAGCGACGACCACCCGAACGGACGCGGGTCCGCGTAGCTGGTCGGACACACCATCCGGAACAGCGTCGTCGACGCGTCGACATCGAACTCCTCCAGTAGCCCCTCGGCGAACCGGCCGTTGACGCGTTCGCGCTTGCGCTGTTTGGGGCTGGTCGGCATGACGAGCGGCCCGAGCCGGGGGATCCCGAACCCGGGCGGCGGCGACAACGCGGCCGTGCCGAACGCCTGCTCGCGAACGAACACCGGCGCGAGGCCGATCGCCTGTTCGCCCTTGTACCCGCCGTAGAGTCGCAGTTCCCCCCTCGCGTGCGCGTCGAGCGTTTCGAGCGCCTCGGGCGTGTGGAACACCTCGAACCCCTCGTTCGGGAGTGCCTCGTCCCACTCCGCCAGTGAGAGCCGTCGGATATCCATGTACGGAGAGGGGGGGTCGAGCGGGGGATTGTTATACGGAGGGTACCACCGGAGACGACGGCGATCCGTCGAAACGGCGCGAGGCACCGAACGGCGAAACGGGCGGGAAGCGACGGGTGTGCAGGCGGTCGGTGTTCGGTCGCTACCGCCCCTCAGACTGGTCTCGCGCCGTCGAGTCGGCCGGCGTCCTCGTCGCCGCGGAAGTGGCCGCCGCCGCGACGCCCCCCGTCCCATCAGCGCCACCCAGACCAATCTCCTCATAGAACTGTCCGGGCGACCCGACCCACGCGCCGAGCTCCTGAGCCCGGCGGATCAGCTTCCGATAGATCCGATCGTAGCCCGGGAACTCGTCGGGGGCGAAGTGGCGCAGGTGCCACAGCACGCTCATCACCGCGCCCTCCTCGCGTGCTTCCTCCAGAAGGGCCTCGCAGACGGCCCACGCGGCGTCGAAGTCCTCGCCGGGGTCGGGGATCGACTGCTCCATGATCGTCAGCGGGAACACGACGAACCCGTCGTCGGCGCCGAACGGGCGCCTGATCCCGTGCCCGTGATGAAAACCGGGCTCGGCGCTCGTCCCGAGGCTACAGTCGTAGCGCAGTCCGAGCGCGCGCTGGTGCTCCCACGTGTCGGGCGTCTTGAGGTTGAGGTAGTGCTGGCGGCCGCCGGCGACCGCGTGGCCGACGACCGACTCGACCGTCTCCTTCTCGTCGCGCATGCGCTCGCGGTCGTCGAACGACTCGTAGGAGCCGTGGAGGCCGATCTCCCAGCCGCCGTCGTCGAGCGCGCGGAACGCGTCGCGGATCTCGGGGGACGTGGGATCGTACCGGCCGGCGAACAGCTGCCAGCCCTCCATCGTCGGCCACTCCGCGGCCGGGCGGTCGCGGAACAGCCGCTGTTCGTCGAGCATGTAACACCCCGAGCGAACGCCGAGATCGTCCTCGAGCGCCATCAGCTCCTCGAAGCGCCAGTAGGGGTTGACGCCGGGGACCAGCGTCGAGAGGTGGTACGCGCGGCGGTCCGACTCGGTCGCCGCGTAGTACAACGACTGGTACGTCTTGTACGGGCGGTCGATGTCGTGGGTGAGCAGGAGGCTGAACTCGTGGCCGTCGGGGACGGGGCGCTCCTCGGGGGGCTCGCGGCCGTCGGGCCACGTGATGTCGTCGTTGCCGGGGAGGAACGCCGGTCGCCCCGCGTCGCCCGAGCGGCTCACGACGTACCCACCTCCTCCGCGAGTTCGACCATGAACGCCGTCACGTCGATCTTCTCCCCGAGGAGGCGGCGACGGCGGCGGCGCCAGCGGTCGGCGGCGTCGGGATCGGCCGCGAGCTCGACGGCTCGCTCGACGACCGCGCGCTCGTCAGCGATCGAGTCGACGAGCCCCAGCTCCGCGAGCGTCTCGAAGTTCCCCATGCTGGACTCGTAGGGGTCGTACCGGACCGTCGGCGTCGCCAGCAACGCCGCCTCCGTCGCCATCGTCCCCGAGTCGCCGACGTAGCAGTCGGCGTACGCCAGCAGGTCGTGGGCCGCGTCGGGCGCGACGGGCGCCTCGTACGGAGCGAGGTCGTCGGGGAGGGCTCCCTCGCTGGAGAGGTACACCGCGCCGGACTCCCCAAGCCGATCTACCAGCTCGCGGACAGTGTCGGGGTCGAAGCCGGCGGCGCCGGCGTCGTGATGGGCGCTCCACTCGACGAGTCGGACGACCGAGAACGGCTCGTCGGGGTCGACGCCGGCGTCCGTGAGCCGTCGCGGATCGGGATCGAACCGGGCGGGGTGGAGGTACGCCAGCTCGTGGTACCCCTCATACCGGATCTGGTGGGTTCCCGCGTCGCGGGCGAACTCCGCCGGCGTGCAGACGACCGACGCGAACGGCGTCGTCGCGCGATCGAGCAGTCCCGCCTGTTCGGTGTCGTGAAAGACGACGTTCGGCGCGCCGACGAGCCGGGAGACGTACGCCGCGGTCGGGTTGAGCCTGCTGAGGACCACGTCGGGGCGGAACCCGGCAACCTGCCGGAGGAGCCGGGCCCCGCGGGCGGTCCACTCGCGGGCGACGCCGGCGGCGCCGCCGGCCTTCGCGGACAGCGGGACGTGATCGATGCCGTACGCGTCGAGCAGATCCGTGGTCACGTCCTTCTCGCGGCTGACGACGCGGACCGCGTGTCCCCGGTCGTCGAGCTCCGCGATCGCGTTGCGAAAGAGGTGGACGTGCGCGGGGTGGCTCACGTCGACGAGAACGCGCATGGGACTCACTCCAGGTAGCCCAGGTCCGCGAGCCGGGCCTCGACCTCGGCGTCGTCGGTCTCCCCGCCGGCCCGATCCCCGGAGAGCGGTTCACGCGTCCGGATCGGGTGCTCCGCCGGGTCACATCCGGGCGCGAACACGTCGAGCACCTCGCCGTCGAGGTCATCGGGGACCGCCGCGCCCATCGCGTGCAGCAGGGTGGGCGCGAGATCGACGATGCGGGCGCGCTCGGTGAGGCCGTCCGACCGGAAGCTGGGCCCCGAAAAGAGGAACACGCCGTCGGGCATGTTGCCGCCGAGCCAGACGCCCGAGTCGGCGACGGGCTCGTCGGGACCGATCGCGTCGCTCGTGTGGACGCCCTCGCCCTGGTCGAGGATGAGGTCCGGCGCGCGGTCGGCCGCGTGCCCGGTGTAGTGTTCCTCCCCGCGGTACACCGCCCGAACCAGCGGCGTCCCCGTCTCGGGGTGGCGAAGCGACTCCAGCCCCTCGATCAGCTCGGTGCGTAGCTCCTCGTAGCCGGGGTCGTCGCGCGAGCGCGTGAGGTAGATGGGTCCCTGGTTGCTGGCGACCGCCTCCGTCTCGTCCCAGTCGAGGATCGACAGCACGCGGTCGCGCTTGACGCCCTCGTCCCACGGGATGACCTTCTGGATCCCCTCGGGCACGACCCGGCTCAGGGTCTCGACCATGCCGAGGCGCTTCGCGACCGAGAGCGCGCGTTCCCGGGTGATCCCCGCCTTCCGGAGCGCGCCGTCGATGTTGTTCTCGACGGCGAGATACCCCTGCTGCTGGAGCCAGACGTTCACGTAGAACACCGCGTCGACGTAGCAGGTTCCGTGATCCGACATCACGAGGATGTCGTGTCCCTCGTCGAGGAAGTCGCCGAGGTGGGCGTCGATGCGCTGCCACGCGCGCTCGACGGGCTCGCCGTCGTAGAAGTAGTGCTGCAGCGCCATGCTGTAAAACACCGTGAGGTGGAGGAAGTCCGGGTCCTCACGCTCCATGAGCGCCTTCGCGGCCTCGAATCGCAGGTCGATCAGGTCGAGGACCGCCTCGACCTCGGCCTCGCCGGTCTCGCTCGGGGAGATCATCGGGCTCGGGTGGACCCGGTAGTCGAGTTCCTCGCGAAGGAACGACTCGACGCGTTCGGGCGTCGCGAACCCGCGTTCGAGCGATCGGTACTCCGTCTCGGAGGCGTCGGGGCCGCCGGCGACGACGAACCCGTCGAGCTCCTTCGGCGGGTACGTCGAGGGTTTGTTGATCACCCCGGCGGAGATCCCCTCGTCGTTGAGGTAGTCCCACAGCTCCGCGCTCTCGAAGTCGGTCGCGTCGTGGAACACGTGCGTCCGGCTCTCGGTGTCGATCCGGTCGAACCGGTACACCCCCAGCTTCCCGGGGTTCTTGCCGGTCGAATAACACTTCCAGTTGGGGACGGTGATCGGCGGCAGACAGCTCTCGGAGACGCCGCCGACCCCGTCGTCGATGAGCCGTTGTAGGTTCGGGAGGTCGCCGTCGTCGAGCCAGTCGCCGATCAGGTCCCAGTTCGCGCCGTCGAGGCCGATGGTGATCGTCGTCATGATGTGGATGAAGGGGTTGCCGGCGGGCGGACGAGCCGCAGTCCGCGTTTCACGGCGTTGATCGCGCCGTCTTTCGTGCGTTCGACGAGCAGTTCGGGGACCGAGTCGGCCCACCGTTCGGGGTGGACGAGCAGGCAGCCGCGGTCGACGGCGCCCTCACGGAGGAGCGCCGCCAGTTCCGCCGTCTCGCCGACCGAAACCGCCTTGGCGCTGTCGCCGACGGTGTGGTCCTTGATCTTCAACGCGCCGTCGCGCCAGGTGCGGCCGGTGTCGGAGAAGTACGTCACGTCGACGAAGTCCATCGAGAGGTACGCCTCGCCGAGGAGGTCGTACGCGCCGAACGCCGGCGCGTCCGGGGCGGTCCACATGTCGCGGTTGTCGTGGGGCGATAGCGGGTTGCCGTGCATGCAGACGGTCTCCACGTCGCAGTAGCGCCGGAACAGGTGGAGGTGTCGCGCGAACCGGTCGTGAGCCTCCCCGAGGTCGCCGTCCGCGCGGACGTAGTCCTCGTAGTGGTAGCCGACCTCGTGACCGAGCGATTCGAGGGTGCGGACGAACCCCGGGTCGAACGTTCCGGTTCGGACGTAGTAGGTCGCCTCGATACCACGGTCCGCCTCGATGCGAGCCATTCGCGCGGCGTTGCGGACCTTCCGGTCCACATCGTGACGGAGGAGGAGGAACCGCGCGGGGCGGTCCTCGGCCGGGGTGGCGAGGTAGTCGGCGACAGTGAGGAACTCGTATCCCCCGTCGTCGGCCGCATCGAGGAGGTCGACGTACGCCTCGGTGGTGAAGCCGTCCGCGATCACGGTCCCCTCCCGACGACGTACACGTCGCGTTCGAGCCCGTCGTCGTCGAGCGCGTCGCGCGTGTCGATCAGGACCGTCGACGACGGGTAGGCGTCCCAGTCGATGGCGTCGAACTCCTCGTGGTCGGTCGCGAGCACGACCGCGTCGGCGTCGATGGCGCCGACCTCCTCGGGGTGAACCCACGTCGCGGGGATCCCCTCGGCGTCGACGAGCGGGTCGCTGGCGTACACGGTCGCGCCGCGGTCGTCGAGCGTCCGACAGATGTCGATCGCCGGGCTCGCACGCGTCTCCGCGACGCCGGCGCGGTAGGTGATCCCGAGGACGACGACCGTCGACCCCGCGAGCGAGTCCCCCCGCTCTTCGATCCGAGCCTCCAGGAGGTCGACAACGTGGACCGGCGTCGCGTCGTTCACCTCGCGGGCGGTCGCGAGCAGCGGCGCGGGCGTCTCCAGCCAGTTGAGCACGAAGTACGGGTAATACGGGATGCAGTGGCCGCCGACGCCCGGGCCGGGGTCGTGGATGTCGCAGTACGGCTGCGTGTTCGCCACGTCGATCGCCTCGCGCACGTCGATCCCGAGTTCCCCCGTGAACCGCGCCAACTCGTTCGCCAGCGCGATGTTCACGTCGCGGTACAGTCCCTCGAACACCTTCACCGCCTCCGCGGTCGTCGTGTCCGAGACGGGGATCACCTCGTTCGTCGTCAGCTCGTCGTACGCCAGCGCCGCCGCGCGCGTGCTCTCGGCGTCGACGCCGCCGACGACCTTCGGGTGGCTCCCGCGCACGTCCGCGAGCGCTCGACCGCTGGAGGTGCGCTCGGGACAGAACGCGATCCCGAACTCGCCGTCGTCGAGTCCGCTCTCGTACCGCAACAGCGGCGCGAGCACATCCCGACAGGTGCCCGGCGGGAGCGTCGACTCGACGCAGACCAGATCGCCCGGCGCCAGCCCCTCCGCGATGTCGCGCGCGACGCTCGTGACGACCGAGGTGTCGGGCTGGTGGTCCTCGGTGATCAGGGTCGGGACGATGACGACGTGGATCCGGGCGCCCTCTGCGGCCGCGGCGCCGTCGGTGGTCGCGCGCAGCGCCCCGTCGGCGACGAGGTCGGCGACCGCCTCGTCGAGGCCGGGCTCGTTTCGCACGTGACAGTCCCCGTCGTTGACGCGGTCGACGACCGACTCGTCGATATCGACGCCGGTGACGGTTCCTGTGGTCTCGGCGAAGACGGTCGCGATGGGGAGGCCCATCTTTCCGAGGCCGTAGACGGTGACCGGGTACTCGCCGCGGGTGAACGCCTCGCGTTGGGCGGATTCGGACCTGTCGCTCCCGTACAGCGGCGCGGCGAGCTCGGCGCGTTCGCTCATCGCGTCGCCTCCTGTCGCGCGGCGAGTTCGTCCTCCATTCCGATCACGCCCTCGACCTGCCGGGCGAACTCGACGGCCGCGAGGCCGTCCTCGACCGTGACCATCGGCTCGCTCCCCTCGCGGACCGCCTCGACGAACGCACCGAGTTCGGCCTTCAGCGGCTCGCCCGTCTCGACGAACGGTCGCTCGACGACGCTCTCGGTGCGGTGGCGGACCGTGCCGTTCGACTCCACGTACTCGGGCACCTCGCTGCGGTGGATCTCGACGGTCTGTGCGAGGTAGTCGACGACGACCAAACACTCGCGGGCGGTGATCTCGAGCCGTCTGACCTTCCGACGGGTGACCCGACTGGCCGTGAACGTCGTGACGGTGCCGTCCTCGTAGACGCACTGGACGGTGGCGTAGTCGCCGTCGGCCGCGCCGGTCGCGCCGAGCGTGCCGGGACGGGCGTCGATGACCGCGTTGATCACGTCGATGTCGTGGATCATCAGGTCCGAGACGACGGTGCCGTCCAGCTCGCGGTCCGTCGGCGGACCGAGTCGACGCGCGTCGACCGCGAGCACGTCGAGGTTCGGGAGGATCCGCATCAACGTCCGTACCGCCGGGTTGAACCGCTCGACGTGTCCCACCTGAACGGTGACCCCGGCCTCCTCGGCCCGGGCCGCCAGCTCGCGTCCGGTCGCGAGGTCGTCGACGAACGGCTTCTCGACGAGCGCGTGCACGCCGGCGTCGATACACCGTTCGAGCACCGGCGCGTGCGCGCTCGTCGGGACCGCGACGCTCACCGCGTCTGCGACCCCGAGGAGGTCGTCGGTGTCGTACGCGACCGTGCCGTACTCGCGGGCGACGCGCTCGGCCGCCTCGGTGTCCATGTCGGCGACGCCGACCAACTCGACATCGGCGAGCTCGCGGTAGACCCGGGCATGGTTGCGCCCCATGCTCCCGACACCGACGACACCCACCCGAACGGGTCCGTCCGTGGCCGCCTCCTCGGCGGCGTCGTTGGCGGCGCTCACGAGTCCACCCTCCCCTCGTCCGCGGCCGCCTCGGGTACCCGTTCGCTGTGGTCGAAGCGCTCGACCGCGTCGACGACGGCCTCCAGGTCGGCCACCGAGAGGTCGGGGTGGACCGGCAGCGAGAGGACGCGCTCGGCCGCGCGCTCGGCGACGGGAAGCGACACGTCGACGTCCGGATACGCCGGCTGCTCGTGGATCGGCAGCGGGTAGTACACCGCCGAGGAGACGCCGTGGTCCGCCAGGTGCGACTCCAGCAGGTCGCGGTGATCCGAGCGGACAGTGTACTGGTGATACACCGGCGTGCGTCCGTCCGGTTCGGCGGGCGTCTCGACGGACGTGCCCGCGAAGTGCTCGGTGAGGTAGGCGGCGTTGCCGCGGCGCGCGAGGTTGTACTCGGGGAGCTTCTCCAGTTGCGCGCGGCCGATGGCCGCACACAGGCTCGTCATCCGGAAGTTGTGCCCGACCTCGCCGTGGCGGTACTCGACGGTTCGTCCGTGGTCACAGAAGCGGGCGGCGCGCTCGGCGAGCGCCCCGTCGTCGGTGGTGATCATCCCGCCCTCCCCGCTGGTCATGTTCTTCGTCGGGTAAAACGAGAAGCAAGCGGCGTCGGCGAGGCTTCCGACGGGTTCTCCCTCGTAGGTCGCGCCGTGAGCCTGCGCGGCGTCCTCGACGAGCGCCACGTCGTACTCGTCGGCGAGCGCGCGCAACCGGTCCATGTCGGCGGGCATGCCGTAGATGTGGACCGCGAGGATCGCGGCCACGTCGTCGCGCTCGGCGAGTACCTCCTCGACGCGAGCGGGATCGAGCGTGAGCGTCGTTGGCTCCACGTCGGCGAACGCCGGTTCGGCGCCGGCGTGGACGATGGAGTTCGCGCTCGCGATGAACGAGAACGGCGTCGTGACCACCGCGTCGCCCTCGCCGATCCCGAGCGCCTCGAAGGCGGCATGGAGGGCCGTCGTCCCGTTGGTCGTCGCCACCGCGTGCTCGGTCCCGCAGTACCGGGCGAACTCCCGCTCGAACGCTCGGACCTCCTCGCCGTCGGCGAGCTGGCCCGAATCGAGCACGTCGAGGACGCGCTCGCGCTCGTCGGCTCCGACGTCGGGACTCGCGAGGGGGATCACTGGTCGTTCCCCCCCTCGAGCTCCGGGGGAAGCGGACGGAACTCCGCGGGCGATCCCACCGCGAGCGTCCGCGGGGGAACGTCCTCGGTGACGAGCGCGTCGGCGGCGACGAACGCGCCCTCGCCGACGGTGACACCTGGGAGGATCGTCGCGTTCGCGCCGACGGAGACGTCGTCCTCGAGCGTCGGGGCGTCCAGGTCCGCGTCCGTCCGAAGCGGGTACGGGTCGTTCGTGAGCACCGCGTGGGGACCGAGGAACACCCGGTCGCCGAGGGTGGTGCCGGTCGGACAGTACACGCCGGTCTGAATACTCACGTCGTCGCCGACGGTGCAGTCGCCGTCGAGGACGGCCTGCGTGCCGACGAGCACGTCGTCGCCGGCTCTCGTCCCCTCTCGGACGATCGCGTGGTGGCCCGTCGTGAACCGGTCGCCGACGACCACGTCGGCGTAGACCACGGTTCCCTCGCGGATCGTCGGGTCGGCGCCGAACGTCGGCCCGCGTCCGCCCTCGCGTTTGAGGATTGCGTCAGAGTGGATGTCCGATGCGGAAGTTCCACCGTCCGTCTGTGCGTGACCGTACACGTCGGTCATTCCGCGTTACCCTCCACAGCTATCGCGGACCGGCCCGAGTCACGACATCGCCGATCCGTCTTCGTTTGCTGTGCGACGTTCCGCTCGACTGTTCTGAGTGTGGACATGTTGCATCTGCCGCCGGTGGCGGTTGTCTGTCGATGGCCCGGTCAACTCATTGTTATAAACGCGCTTATGGGGCGTTAGAAACGGTCTGATCGGATGACGGCTCCGCCCCGAACACCTCGAATGCCGTGGGTTCAACGGGACACGTATCCCATCCGTTCGACCCGATGCGTCGGATGAGGGTAACCTGTACCCGCGTCGTCGGGGATCGGCTCAGTCGGCGTTCATCAGTCGGTGTCCTCGTCCCTGACACAGTGAAAGTCTGCGGTCGTACCATTATCGGATGGAGACCCGACGGTCACGTTCTGTCGTTCGAGCGTCGATCCTTCCAAATCAAACGGAATGCCAGTGACACTGATGGACGTGTCCCGGACTTCACCGACGATATTCTGGAGTTTAAAGCCGTCGCGGTCCGTGCCCATCTGTCTGATGCACAGATCCGAGAAGGAAACGCCGCTCCGATTAGCAGCCTGGACTACTGCACCGCCGCTGGCTTGGCCCTCGATCGAGACGCCCTCACAGGTGAACGGTCCGTCGATGTGCCGCTCATCCGCAGCGCTTTTCAGGCGGATAGCGTTCACTCCGTCGGCATCGACACGGATGCGGCAGTTGCGAACCGTCGCCGAACTGAGTTCCGATGAGAACACGATCGCCCCGTCACTGGTGGTGACCTCCAATAGTTCGACGAAGCAGTCCTCGACTAGGATCGATTCGCCGGCACGCAGTCGGATTCCACGCATGTTGGCGCCGCCGCCGGTCGCATCGTCGCATCGAACGTGGACCCCGCGCACGACGGCACGGTCCGATGTTTCGATACGGACGTTCGCCACGCCGTTGTTCCGATACCGGCCGCCGATCACGTGGACGCTGCCCTCCGGAGGATCAGCGTACAACCCGTTGTCGGGGAAGCCATCGATCCGACAGTCGACGAACCAGAGGTCGCCACGGTTATCACCAACCTGACAGCCAGTCACTCTCGTGTCGGCGGGGGCGCCGTCGAGCATCTGAAGGTCGCGGACTATCCCACGGCCCGATGGGTTCAGCACGTCGACGCGGATGAGGTCCTCGTCCACGTCAGCCTCGCCCGTCACGGAGACCGATTCGAGCAGCACCGAGTCGGACGCCCGTGCCAATATCGGACGCCCGCCGGTGTTGTCGGCGAGGTAGTCAAAGTCGACCCCGATGCACAATGCCGTGCCAACTGGGTCCGGCCACCCGAACATCAACAACTGTTCGGTGTTTCCTTCGTCAGGCATAATCGACGCTTCCGGACCTACGATACCGACCCGATCGACATCGCTCACGGTGACGGTATCCGAGAGGCGAAACTCACCAGGTGGTAGGTACACCAGCGTGTCGGGACCCAGGTGCTCCGCGAGCAAGCCGTGAATGCTGGATCCACCGGTCGGGTCTGCGCCGACCGACGAGAGATCCAACACGTCTTCGAACCCCCATCGGGACGCGATCCGTTCGAGTTGCGACTCTGTTTCCTCCGTCGCCGGCGGCGTCCGGTCGCGATCAGTCGTCTCCACCGTCTCGGTCTGTGGCGAGCGACCGTTACAGCCGGCGAGCCCCGCTGCTTGGACGGCGATGCACCCTTTGAGGATTGATCGCCGAGTGTGCTTCACACCGATTCTGTCGGTGCACGCAGGATAGTTATTAAGTCCACACAGACGGACTTGTGCCAGTAAACCGATCCTACCGGAGGTCCGTCGGGCGACACGAAAGCCACGTGACAGTGTTGTCGGGTGAGCAACGCGAGAGTAATTTCGACGTAAACGACACAGTCGGGAGTTATTCACTGGATGTCGGAGTATAACAATACCAATTCCGTCCCCCGTGAGCGTGTATGCCAGAGTGTGTGACCTGCGGAAACCACGTCACGGAACGGTTCGCACGGGTGTTCGGGGACAACAGAAACGTGGTTCGGCGGTGTATCGGATGCTCGCGGGCGGCGGACCTCGACGAGAGTCCCGCTCGCGACGAGCGTGACCACGCGATCGAGGAGCAACCGTTGACGACCTGGAGCTGAGGGACGTCGGCTGACGACGTGGAACCGAGGGACTGCGCGGCCGAACACGCGACGTTCGGTTTTCACATTCTCGGTTCGACCGGCTCCCCGATCGGAGGGGGCCCGACGAGTTTCACTGGGACGCGGTTCCCCCGGGGTGAGTGGCTTGGACGGCCAGTATTGTTCGTGATGAAAAAGTCTATTCTGACAGTGGCCCGACCGATACGAACGACCGATACCGTTATTTATATACTCCAGGCCGTCGTGATCAGGTATGTAATATTCCCGTATACTATCACCCGTTCACGTCGGAGAGTTGTGAGAACGGGTGTGAGCGGGCTCGAAGCGGTAGTCTACTCGTCCGGCGGAATGTTCCCGATCGTTGATACACGGTGGAGGCGTATCGGAGCTTTTATGAATAAAAACCAAATAGACTGACCCGAGCAGTTGTGTATATATGACGGTTGACAATAGCACTACGGGGGGGATGGAAATGGAGACCCCGACTTACCGAACCGATTGGACGGAGTTCGAGCGCCCGAGTACCGCCGTTGTGGTCGCCGTCGCGGAGGCGATCGGCGTCGAGGCGGATCAGCTCCCGGTGCTCAACGAGTACGTCGACGGGGACGCCCTCGACACGCTTCTCCGGCGGTCGAACGCCGGCGTTGAGGTGTCGTTCGAGTACGACACCGTCACCGTTCGAGCGTCGTCCGACGGGCGGCTCGACGTGGAGTCGCTCCGGTAGCGTCGACGGGGTCGAACGGGACGGATCGGCGATCGAACGCGGTGGGGAGGTTCACCGCAGTTTATTATATAACGACACGGCTACGTCCATCGTTCGGGAGGCGTGCTTTACCCGGTAGTAGGGCACGAGGTCGGGGGCGAACTTCGCCTTGTACTCGGCGATCCGGGGGGTGTTCGCGCCCGCGAGGTCGAACGAGCGCACCCCTCGACCGGCCGCGCGTCGGCAGTACTCCCAGTCGATCAGGTCGTTCGCGGGGAGGTCACAGGGCGGCTTCGCCGAGCCCACCCACCGGATCGCGGCGCCGTGGGCTTCGAGGCAGACAGTTCCGGCGGTGAACTCGCCGTCGATCCGACAGACGACGGGACGGACAACCCCCTTCGGCGCCGCCTCGTATAGGTCGACCACGAACGAGGAGTCGATCGGGAACGGCTCCCCCTGCTCGGCGTGGCGCCGCCTGGTCTGTTCGACGATCCGCTCGATGTCCGCGGCGTCGCCCGGAAGGATCTCGTAGTCCACGTCGTAGTCGTCGGTGACGTTGCGTCTGGCGTCCGAGCTGAAGCTGTCGAGCAGTTCCTCCTCGGACCTCGTGATGTCGACCACGTACGTGTAGCGCGGATCCGCCTCGTACTCGTTCCATGAGAACGGGCGAACGTCGTCGTACCCCGGGGGTGTGCGGACGTTGACGAGCCCGGGGTCCATCGAGGCCGACAGATGCTCGACGGTCCGCTCGACGAACTCGTGGTGTTGGCGGTCGAGGCGACGACGCTTCGGCGCGTCGCCGCGGACGACGAGCGTGGGGCCGAGGTACGGTACCTTCAGGTCCGGCGGCGGCGAGAACACACCCGAGACCGGGCCGCGGTCCACCTCGAACACCGGAAACAGCCCCACCGGCTCCTGTCCTTTGAATCCGCCGAGGCGGTGGAGCGTCGCGCCCGCCGCGGACGCGAGCACGTCCAGCACCTCCGCGTAGTGAAACGGCGTCGGCGTCGGGGCGTGTTCGAGGTAGCCGTTCCATCGTTCGTCGTCGTCGACCGGCCGAACCTCGATGCTCATCGTTCTCCCTCCAGATACCCGAGGTTCGAGAGCCGATCCTCGACGGTTCCGGTGCTCGTTCGTTCGGTGTCCCGCGGCGAGAACGGCGCGTACTCGGCCGGGGGCACTGACGCCACCGGCGGGAGCGTCCCGCCGTCCATCCGGTCGCTCGGAGGGACCCCGAGGGCGGACAGCACCGTCGGCGCGACGTCGAACAGGTGGGCGTCCTCCAGCGGTTCGTCGGCGTCGACGCCCATTCCCGTCACCGAGACGACTCCCGTGGGCTTGTGGTTCCACGGCTCCGAGGGCGGGCCGAACTGCTCGTCGCGGACCGACGCCGAGAGGTACACGTCGAACTCCCGCGGGACCGTGACGATGTCGACCGCGTCGTCGACGTGGGGGCCGTGAAACACGTCCTCCGCCGGGACGACCGCCTCGAACGCCGGTTCGCCGTCCGGCGTCCGGACGGCCTCCAACGCCTCGATCAGGTCCTCGCGGACCGAGGCGTACTCGCTCGGGGAGACCACACCCTGCGGGTCGCGCCCCGCCTTGTTGATCCGGACTCCCAGTTCCGTCCGCGAGCGCATGTACGCCGCGGACGCGGGGAAGTCGACCCGCTCGGTCGCCGCCCGGACCGTCTCCGTCGAGACGCGATCGAGAACGAACCCGTCGATCCGGAGCGCGGACAGCAGCCTGTTGATCCGTTGGCTGGTGATGCCGACGGTCGCAGCGGCCTTGACGGCCCGGCTGGCGAAGGACGGTGACGCGTCGCCGTCGCGAGCTACCTCCCCCCACGACGGCATTCCACCCTCGCCGGTGGTCGTTCGAACGTACGAGGACTCGCGGAGAAAGGAGTTCACGCGGAACTCGTGTCCCTCGTAGGGACCGATCCCGTGATCGCTCGCGACGATCACCGTGTCGGGATCACACACGTCGAGGATCCGTCCGATCTCGTCGTCGACGGCGGAGAACACCCGCTCGACGGCGCGGTCGTCAGTCGGCCGTTCGTGGAAGACGGTGTCCGTCTGTTGGAACTGGACGAACCCGAAGTGCGGGTCGTACTCGTCGGCCAGGTGGCGGAAGGCGTCCCCGCGCATCCGGACGAGCCGCTCGTACCAGTCGATCTCCTCCTCGTCGGTCGCGTCCTCTGGCGCGTACACGCGGTACTCGCCGATCTCCTCGCGGAGGTCGTCCAGGAGGCCCGCCGGGTGACAGGTCGGCTCCTCGGGGGCGACGTACCCGGGCACGAGCGCGCCGTCGAACGGTCGCGGGGGGTCGGTCACCGGGACGTTCACGACGACGCTTCGAAGCCCCCGTTGATCCAGCAGCTCCCACAGGGCGTGCTCGTGTACGTCGCCGCGGTCGACGAGGTCCCAGTCGTACCCGTCGAAGCTGAGGAAGTCGAATACGCCGTGCTTACCAGGGTTAACACCGGTGTACAGCGACGGCCACGCGCTGGGCGTCCACGGGGGAAGCTGCGACGCCAGATCGCCGACGGCACCCCGATCGAACAGCGATCCGAGCGTCGGGAGTATTCCCTCCGCACGTAACGGATCGAGCACGGACCACGAGGCTCCGTCGATCCCGATCAGAAGGGTCCGTAGCTCGGTTTGGTCTCGGTCGCTCACGGCCGAACCTGGGTCGAGTCCGACCTTTGTTATGATGAGCGCCACCCGTAGGGTGACCCAACGTCGACCGGGTACGGCTCCTCCTAACCGGTAGTCACGGCGAACTCACGGTCGGCTCGGCGTACTTCGTCGAAGGGACGTTCGAGGCGGCCGGGTCGTACACCCTAGAGATCGCTACGTGAGATAGCGATTCTCGGGTTTTTATCGTCCCTACCGCTCGTTTGTTGTCGATTACTGACGCGCGCTCGTTGCTGTCAAATCAGAAGGACGAACGTACCGCCTCCACCGGCACGCCGGCGCGGACCCGCCGATCGTGAATCCATTTCGTAGTTATTCGGTAGTTACTCGAAACAAACGGTACGGGGAACGTACCCGCGTTCGACCGTAAGTAACCGTATCTTACCGCCGATCGGGAGGGAATTCGTCAGATCCTACTTGTGTGTATTCGCTCCCTTACCGTCCATGGCAGACAGCCATACTGGGGACGCAGACGAGAAGGAGTCGACTACTGAACAGAAGTCGGAGGATACCGCCTCCGCGAGCCGCCGAACGCTGCTGAAGGGGATCGGCGCGTTCGCGACCGTCGGCGGCGCCGGCGCGCTGGCGAGCGAGGCGGCCACCGCAGCTGGCGACTTCGGCGAGTACAGCTCGCCCAGCGGCGAGGTCAGGATTCCGGCCGGCGAGTACACTTGGAACGACGACGACCTCGACATCGGCTCGGGCGACGCCCTGATCGGCGAGGGCAACCCCGGCGACGTCGTCGTGAACCTCGAGGGAGGCACGATGGACGGCTGGATCGAGGGACGGCTCGAGAACATCGTCGTCCGCGGACGCAACAATGAGGCCCGTGCTGGACTGTACGTCGTGTCCGGCTGTGAGATAGACGGATTCCATTGGCCCGAGGGCGGGAACCAGTCGCGAGACCGTGCGATGTACAATCCGGAGGGGGGGGAACGTGCGGTCGTTCGAAACTCCTCGTGGGCGTGGATGGGCAACAACGGTGCCTATACCGACAAGCTCCCGATGACATTCGAGAACTGTGTTGCGGCCAACAGCAACATCTCGAACATCCGGATCGGTCACCGGCGCGGCACCGACGTCAACGAGACGACGTACGTGCGTAACTGCCTGATCGCGGTGACCGACCCGGTGCGCACCGACGACACCAACGTGAGAAACGGTCGCGGGCTCCGTATGCGCCACCCGGGTAACTTCGTTGTCGAGAACTGTTACTTCGTCGCGATGGACGTCGACGGCGTCGGCAACCCGATCGTCGCGCACGACGGTGCCGCGGGATCGACGCTCACGGTCCGCAATTGTCACTTCTACAACGACTCCAGTGGGGACATCATTCGCGACAAGACCGGCGGCGACATCGACGTGACCGTCGAGAACTGTACGTTCCAGGGCTCCGGCAGCGACGGGATCGAGCCGGACTACGACGGGAACGGTATCGTTGCCGGTTCCCCGGAGTTCCCGCTGCCCTCGGACATCACCGGCTACGCGGTCTCCGACGAGATCGAAGGGATCGAGCCGGGCGTTGGTCCGTGGGGCGACGGTTCGGTTCCCGTCGAACCAGACCCCGCCGAGTACGACCACACGCTGGTCCTCCACGCCGACGCTGACAACCCGCAAACGGACAGCGCCACGCCCGGAGACTTCGACATGGACATCGTGGTGACTGGGGAAGCGACGTACGGAGACGAGGCCGAGCCCGGCTCCGACACCATCACCACTACCAGCGATGGGAACACGCTGATCGAAGTCCAAGACCTCCAGCCGGACGAACTGGACTCGTTCCGCTTCAACGGCGAGGTCGTCGACTACGTCGTCGACGACGGCTACGAGTACTCCGTCTCGCTGAACGGGACCACGACCACCTTCGAGGAACTCGTCAACGGGGAAGTGCCGACCGACGACGGGTCGGGCGACGACTCGTCCGGTGACGGGTCCACGGACGACGGATCCACCGACGATGGTGGATCGAACGACGGGAGTACGGACGACGGATCCACCGACGACGGGTCCACGGACGACGGATCCACCGACGATGGTGGATCGAACGACGGGAGTACGGACGACGGATCCACCGACGACGGGTCCACGGACGACGGGAGTACGGACGACGGATCCACCGACGACGGGTCCACGGACGACGGCGACCGCACGTACGACGACGACCTGTCGAACCAGGTCGTGGTCAACGGCGCCGACAACGGCAGTCCGACGAACTACACGTTCACCGTCTCCGGCGAGGTCGTCCGAGACACCGAGGCGAGCAGTAAGACGGAGGACGGCACCGACTGGGACCGCGTCGAGGACTTCGCGCGCGACGGCAAGGTCATCGGAGTCGTCGGGTCCGGCGTGGACGCGTACCGGTTCAGCGGCACCCTCACGGGAGTCACCGTCGACGGCGAGGCGGACCTCACGATCGAACGAGGGGCCTGATGCCTCGATCGATGACCGACGCCTGGCGAGAGCTTCCCCCGAACCCGGACCCGCTCGATGACCTGGGCTACGACCTGATCGAGTTGGACTTCATCCCCACCTCGACGAGCGGCGGGGAGGAGGTGCTCGTGCTCCCGACGGACGAGGACCTGCTCCGTGAGGACGCGTTCATCGTCGCCGACCGCAGGAGCGTGACGGAGTTGTCCGACCGGGCCTGATCCCGTCGGACGGCCTCGGTTCCGCCGAACAGACTCGATCTCGAGCCGCAGTCCCCTCACCGGTGGGGCGAGTTGACCCCCCACCGATACGCTGACGCGACCCCCCTCCACGCCCTCCGGATCGACCCCGCTCGCCGCCGTCTCCCTTCGTCAGTGTTCGCCGACCGCCGAATGCCGAACGTCGGCCGCTTCCGGCCGCATGTTCGGCCGCGACGGGTCGACCCGGGCGTCTGCCACACCACCACGTCCGCGGTTCTCCGACACCATCACGTCCGCGGTTCTTCGACCCCCGTATCCGAGGTGAACTCGGTGACCGGCGCGTACACCTCGATCACGTCAGGGGTGATCCGGACCCAATGGCCCCACAGCGCGAACGACACCGTCGCGGTCGGCGCCTCCGCGAGGGCGTTCAATGCGTCGGTCTCGACGGAATCATGCAACACGGATGGCTGGGTATCGGGATCGATCCCGAGCCGTGCGAACAGTAACACCAGTTGTTCGGACACGGTAAGCCACCGGCTCCGCGGGTCGACGGCGATGGGTGACCGCTCCTGGATGCTCGGGGTCAACACGGTCGGGTACAGGATCTGTTCGATCGACGGCGAATCTGTTACCGTCGTTCGAGACGACGCCGTGACGACTGGGAATCGTCCCCCGGTTGCACACGAAGGACATCGAGGTACTGGAGCGCGGTTCGGATGTGGTAGCGGGCTTCGTCGGACTCGGTCGTCGCGAGCGCACGCCGTAGCGACCGCTCCAGCTTCGGAAGTCCCGTTCCGCCGTCGGGGAACTCGATCGGGCGGTCGGCAGTGTCCATACTTCCCAGTCGGAGGTCGGTCCCAAAGTTATAACCACGCTTCGCGTCGGCCTCTCGAAACATCGGTCGGCCTACTGCGCGGTCCGGCCGATCGATCCCTCACGGAAGCGCCGCGCGGAGCCGTCCGACCGCACCGCCCGCGGCGTCTCTGAGGGCGTTCCCCTCGACGAGCGCGAAGCCGCCGAGCACGAGGAGAAAGCCGATCACGGCGCCGTCGGTCGGCACGTAGCCGAACAGCGCGAACGAGAGCCCGGCGGCGGCGATGGGTTCGAGATAGCCGACGAGCATCGTCCGCGTCGCCCCCACCGAGTCGAGCAGCCGGAAGTACAGGAGGAACGCGATCACGCCTGGCCCGACGACGAGAAACGCGAGCGTCGCCACCCCCGTCGTCGAGACGACGACCGTCTGGGCCTCGCCGAGTGCACGGCTCCCGCCGTGAAGCAGGACGGCCCCGACCAGCATCCCCCACCCCTGCAGTGCCGCCGCCGAGATCGTCGGCCGAACCCGCCGCAACAGGACCGTCCCGACGGCGAACGCGACGGTCGCCCCGAACACGAGTAGCGTGCCGGTCGCCGGGATACCGCCTGCTGATCCGGGATCCGTCACCGCGACGACGCCGAGGAACCCGAGAGCGACCCCCAGATACTGGACTCGACCGAGTTCCCCCGCGCCGAGCACGTACGGCGCGATCAGCGCAGTCAGGACTGGCGAAAGCGCGACGACCGCGGAGGCGACCGCCCCGGGGACCGTCCCCTGTCCGACGTACAACAGCGCGTGGTGTGCGAAGACGACGAATACCGCGAGGCTCGCGACGGCGGCGAGGTCCCCTCGTGTCCGCGGCAGCACGCGTCCACCCCCAACGGCCGCGACCGCGAGCACGAGCACGCCCGCGAGGTCGTACCTGATCGCCGCGAACAGCAACGGCGGCCACTCCTTCACGCCGGCCTCGATGGCGACGAACGACCCGCCCCACAGCGTCGCAAGGATAACGAACAACACGCCGGTCGTCGGCGCGGTTCTCCAAACAGAACGGAGATTCATTGATTCTATTCCAACAAAAGAGAGTAGAGTTGATAAGCACTTCTACTTTTGCCGAGTGTGATCAGACGTGTCTCTCACGAATGTTCATTCTCTTCGAATGAGGTTCGGATCGAGCCGTGATCCTCGGAGCGGATGGAACTATCAGGCTCGCCGTCGGGGGAGTCGGTATGGACGAGCGCGACGTTCGCATCCTCAAGGCGATCGCCGACCTGGGGACCGGGAGCCCCGAGCGGATCAACGAGGAGACCGGGATCCCCGTCTCGACCGTGCACTACCGGCTGAACAACCTCCGGGAGGCCGGCGTGATCACCAACGACCTGTACGACCTGGACCTCGAGGCGCTCGGATTGGGCGTGACGGTGCTCGTCGAGGTGCTCGCCGACTACGCCGGCGAGCACGCGGACGTCGCGTCGACGATCACCGAGATCGAGGGGGTGACGACGCTGTTGTCGACGATGGGCGAGACCGACTTCGTCGCGGTCGCGCACTTACCCGACGACAAGGCGGTCGGGCGGTTGCTCCGGGAGTTCGAGCGGATCCCCGCCGTCGAGCGGACCAACTCCACGTACGTCATCGAGACGCTGTACGACGACGCACGCGCGCTCTCGTCGTACTCGACGGATTCGCTCGTCGAGGCGCTCGTCGACGAGTGAGCGGGCTGACTTGGGTAAGCGCCGCGGCGGGGCGCTACTCCGTGTCGATCTGTGACCGACGATACCGCGTACGTGCGAGGTCGTAGACGGTCGACGCCCCCGGAAGCGTGCCGCGTTCCCAGCGGCACAACTGGACCGGCGTCCCGCCGTACTTCTCCTTGAACCGAAACACGGAGTTGGAGAAGTGCGGCGAGACAGGCCCGAACGAGTAGCGGTCGTACCCCTCCTGCATCCCCCACTTGATCGCCCGCTGGTGGAGAAGCTCCGAGGGGTAGCGATCGAAGTCATCGCTGTCGCCGATGGCGGACAGCCAGTGGTGGAGTACCGAGCTCTCGTCGTCGAGGAGATAGACGTACCGTCCGACCTCGTCGCCGTCGACGACCGCCTTGAACAGCCTGACGCGCTCGGGGATCCGCGCCGCGATCGCCTCGAAGAACCGCAGCGGGAGTCGGTTTCCACCAACCCGTTCGATGTTCGAGACGTACTCGTCGTGCGTCCGGTTCAGTTCGTCGCCGAACGGACGGATCTCGACCTCGTAGTCCTGTTCGAGCGCGCGGCGTATCCCGCGGCGCCGTCCCTTGTCCATGTTCTCGAGGACGGTTTCCCAGTCGTCGTCGAGGTCGAGAACGAACGTACATTCGGTGATCTTCGGAGTGTATCCCAACGATTCGAGGAATCGCCCGTACCGGACGGCGTCGGGATCGAACGTCTGAACGTAGTGGGAGACCGTTCTGGGACCGTTCGTCAACGCGGCAGGATCGAAGAGCCGGGCGAGGATCTCGAGCTTGTCGCTCGTCACGATCGGGCCCCCGTAGCCGGGAGGCGGCGGTTGCACGATCTCGAGCGGAAGCGCGTCCGCGACCCGATCGCCGACCTCGCCCGGTAGCGGGAGGTCGGCCGCGAAGTTCGGGAGAAATCCGACGGGGTTGTCGCCCTTGCGCACGGTGACGTGCCGCGGCTCGACGTCGAGACCCTCCTCGACGGCCGCCAGCCAGCCGTATCGGTGGAACAGCGTTCCGCCCTCCGACTGCGTCACGAGGTTGTTCAACTGGTTCTCGCGGATTTCCTCGATACTGCGACAGGTCGTGGACTCAAGACGGGAGGAATCACCGGCGGATCCGCCCGTTGCGCTCTCGAACATGTGGTGATTCCGAAACGCGTCTGCGGGTTTTGCTATAGGTCTGTTACTGAAAGTAACCGGATTCGACTGTCGAGCCCGCGATCGCTGCCGACACGTACAGTCGCCTTACCGGGCATGTTCGGGTCGCCGCCCGACGTGGTCCCTGCCGCAGTAAGTCCGCCATTCGTGTCAGATCACCCGCGGCCGTCCCCGATTCGAAGACGAGCGGGCGCCGAGCGTCGCCCGGATCGAGAGCGCAACCCTCTTGTTTAGGTTGGCCTAATCGGTTCGCGAATGCAGCTCTCCCGTCGCGACGCGATGCTCGCGCTGTCGGCAGCGGGCGTCGGATCGCTGGCCGGCTGTGGCGCGCCGGTTGCGAGCGACGGCCCCGGCGACGGCACCACCACCGACAACGACGACGCCACCGACGACGAGAACGGGGGAGCGGGCGGCGACGCAGTCGGCGACCACGAACTGTCGACGCTGATCGCGGTCGCGCACGCGGTGTATCCCTCCGCCGTCGACGGGGTGGACGAGTTCGTCCGCACCTACACCGGGGGCCGCGTCGACGGCGACGGCGCGTACGCCCGCGGGGTCGCCGAGGCGGTGGAGACGCTCGACGACTACACGGAGAACCTGTATGGGGTCCGGTACGCCGACCTCGGGGACGAGGAACGAGCCGAGGCGCTGGACGTGATGAGCGTCGACGTGGTCGACCCGGACCCCGACGGCACCGACCCCCAGCGGGTCCGCCACTACCTCGTGAACGAACTGCTGTACGCGCTGTACGCCTCGCCGACCGGCGCGTCGCTGGCGGGACTGGAGAACCCCCCGGGGCATCCCGGCGGCACCCGGTCGTATCAGGAGGGGCCGGATCGATGACCTCGACCGAAACCGACGGCACCGAGCGCGTGGACGGCTCCGGCGTCGCCGACATCGACCGGACGCCGTCGCCGCGGGTCGACGTGTGCGTCGTCGGCGCGGGACCGGCGGGCGGACTCGTCGCCGCGGAGCTGTCGGCGGCCGGCCACGACGTGGTCGTGCTGGACGCCGGTCCTCGGTTCGATCCCGAGGACCGCACCGAGCGGATGGAACGGCACCTCCGGCCGGGCGTTGACGCCCCGGTCTGGGACACCGACCCCGAGCGCGACGCCTACAGCAGCACCGGCGATCGGTACTACCCGCTCAACGCCGCCCGCGTGAAGGGGATCGGCGGGAGCACGCTCCACTGGCAGGGGATGGTGATGCGGATGCACGAGCAGGACTTCGAGCTCGCGTCGGCGACCGGGATGGGCGCCGACTGGCCGATCGAGTACGACGACCTCCGCCCGTACTACGCCGACGCCGAGGAGGAACTGTCCGTGTCGGGCGCCTCGGACAACCCCTTCGCGCCGCCGCGGGAGGAGCCGCACCCGCTGCCGGCGTTCCCGCCGTCATACTCGGACTCGCTGTTCGCGGAGGCGTGTGAGCAGGTCGGCCTCGCGACCCACTCGGTGCCGAACGCCAGGAACTCCGAGCCGACCGACGAGGCGAGCGCGTGCGTCGGCTATGGCACCTGCAGACCCGTCTGCCCGTCTGGCGCGAAGTACGACGCGACGCGCCACATCGATGTCGCCGAGGCGAACGACGCGCGCGTGCTCGACCGGGTTCCCGTCCAGCGGCTCGAACACGACGACCGCGGAGAACGCGTGACCGCAGCGGTGTACGCGACGCCTGACGGCGAGGAGTACCGTCAGGAGGCTCGCGAGTTCGTCGTCGCCGCCGGCGGGGTGGAGACGCCGCGGCTCCTCCTGCTCTCCCGGAGCGAGTCGTTCCCGGACGGGCTCGCGAACTCCTCGGGACTCGTGGGGCGGTACTTCATGGACCACCTGTTCGCGGGGATGGGCGGCACGCTCGACGAGCCGACCCGCCAGAAGCACGTCGGCTTCAACACCACCGAGAGCCACCAGTTCTACGACCGACCGGACGGCTCCCGCACAGCGATCAAGCTGGAGTTCCTCAACTACGCCGGTCCGTCGCCGGCGGACATCGCCCTCGGCGCGGACAGCTTCGGCGACGATCTGCTGGAGGAGATCCGCGAGGGATACGGCCAGCACGTCGCGATGGGCGCACTCGTCGAGCAATTGCCCCGGAGGGAGAACCGGATCCGGCTGGACCCCTCGCGGACGGACGACCACGGGAACCCCGTCCCCGACGTGGTGTGGAGCCTCGACGCGACGACGCGCCGGACCATCGAGCGCGCCAACGAGATCCAACGAGAGGTGCTGAAAGAGTTGGGCGTCGACATCGGCTGGACGGTCGGCCCCGACAACACCGGCCCCGCGTATCACCACATGGGGACGACCCGGATGGGCACCGACCCCGCCGAGAGCGTCGTGGACCCCCAGTTGCGGACGCACGACCTCGCGAACCTCACGCTCGCCGGGAGTTCGGTGTTCGTCACCGGCGGCGCGATGAACCCGACGCTCACGATCGCGGCGCTGTCGCTGAAGGCGGCCGACCACATCGACGAGCGGTTGTAGGCCGTCGACGGTGTCCATATCGGCTTCCCGTTGTCGATCGGTTCCGTACGGTTTGGACGCCGTGTGGTAGCTTTATTACCCTCCCGAAGAATTCGCGGGCAGCCAACATGTATTGGTACAGACACGGACCGAGTCGGGTGATCTCGGATGAGTAGCGACCCCGACAGCGACGACTGGGGAGCCGACTCTCAGCCGGACGCCGACGACGTGCTTGAGCAGTTGGCCGCCAAAGCCAGCGTCGACGACAGTGTCGCGGACGCGACGGTGGTCGAGACACACCGGGAACGTGCGCAGCGTCGATCGGAGCGAATTCTCACGGCCACCGACGGGAGCGCGAAGCGGAGCTGGATCCTCCCCGGGACGTACGAGCGACAGTGCGACGACCGAGTCGCGTACGCTGACCGATACGACGCCGCGCCGGATGGCCTGGAGACGAAGCGCGTCCCGTACGTCGAGACGGGCCAACCGGTCCAGACCTGTCCCGGCTGTGACGGCACCGAACGCACGACCTGTTCCAGATGCGGGGGCGACAAGGAGGCGGACTGTCGTACCTGCCACGGTGACGGGAAGACGACGTGCTCGGCCTGTGACGGGGACCCGGTCACCGAGTGCGACGCATGCGAGGACGGCACCCAGCCCTGTTCGTCGTGTGGCGGAAGCGCGTCCGAGGACTGCCCGGAGTGCGGAGGAACGGGCGGGCACACCGAAACCGGGCAGTGTCCACGCTGTGCGGGCGACGGCTGGATCAACTGCGAGGACTGCGACGGCGAAGGCGGCGAGTGCGACACCTGTGGGGGCGAGTCGACCGTCGACTGCCCGCGCTGTGACGGCGACGGCGTCGACGACACGTGGATCGACTGTTCGACGTGTGGCGGCCGGAAGTCGCTCGGCTGTAGCAGTTGCGACGGGACCGGAACCGAGCCCTGCGACACGTGCGGCGGGACGACTACGCTCTCGTGTGACGCGTGTAACGGGTCGGGAACCGAACCCTGCGACAACTGTGACGAGTCCGGCGTCGTCCGCTGTACCGACTGCGACGAGCACGGAACGGTAACGTGTGGGCAGTGCGACGGCGTGGGCGAGGTGGTTCACGCGGTGAGCGGCGAACTCGTGTTCGACGTGGACACGACCGTCGAACTCGACACCGAACGCGTTCCCCGCGACTGGATCTCCAGTCAGGACGGCACGGTCGTCGACCGGGAGCGAGAGGACCCCGAGAACGAAGGGGGAGTGTACCGCCGCGTCATCGAGCGGGAGGAGATCCCGGCGGTGACGATCACCTACCGGCACGCCGGTGGCGAGTACGAGGCCGCCATCGTCGACGGAACCCTCCGGTACGACGACGCCCCCAAGCCGGCGGAGAACATTCACGCACAGATCGAACACGCGGTCGATACGGGGGTCTTCGAGTACGACTCCGGCCGGTCGTTCGGCGAGACCGTTCGCGCGGCCCCGGGGGCGCTCGTGGGGGACGCCGCCCGCATCACTGCGGGCGTGCTGCTCGCCTCGGTCGTACTTCTCGGCGTCGGGCTGGCGACGACACTGGTTCCGATCGGCGACGGACTCCAGGACGCGATCGGCGTCGGAGCGGCCGGGATGGCCGCGTTGTGGTACGCCCGCCGAACCGGTGCCAGCGACGACGCCATCGCGACGGCGTCCAACGGCGGCGGTCTCCTCGCGCCGGCGATTCTCGGTGTCGCAGCCGTCGGAGCAACGATCCAAGGCGTTGTCGGCCCCGCGTCCGGGCTCCTCGCGATCGCGCTTGCGGCCGCGCTCTGGAGCAGGCGGGTGGCCGATCGACTGGCGTTCGAGCGAGCCCGCGTCGAGCACCGGGTCCGACAGCGGCGGACGTTCCTCGAGAACACACTCGACGGCCGGCCCTCCGAGGTGGCCGCGCTCGGGCTCGCCGACCTGCTTCCGAGCCCCGAGCCCGTGCCGAGTGGCGATCTGCTCGACCGTGTTAGCAGTCTGGTGGTCACCGTCGGGTTTGGCGCGAACGTCTGGGTCGCGGGCCTTCTGGCGCTCGGGGCCGTCGGCGGGGGGAACCTTCTCCTCGAGTACGTCGGGTTCGGGACAGTACTCGTGGTACCCGCGGCGACCGCGCTCGTCGCGACGGCTTCACTGTCGGTGCTCGCCCTCGGGAGGTTCATCCAGGGCGATCCTGAAGCGGACCTGGACCCCGATACCGAACCCCGGAGCCGCCGGTCGACGGACTCACGCGGGTCCGTCGATCCGGAGGGTTTGGCCCAGTCACGCGAACCCGCCCAGTCGCGCGAACCCGTCGAGTCGCGCGGACCGACGGGGGCGACCGGGTCGAACGGTTCGACGGACCGACTGAACGACTTCCAACTCACGCTGCTGTACGGCATCGATCGGGGAGAAGGGAACACGGGAGTCGAGATCAAAGAACGGATGGTGGATCTGCACGACGACCCGACGGCCGAGGCCGGAGTCGATCCCGCCCTCCGACAGTTGACGCGGAGGGGGTACCTCCAACAGACCGACAGGGGATACTTCACGACGCGAGCCGGTGAGGAACTGATCCGAGAACACGAGGATCGAATCGAGAAACGGGTCGACTCGTAGCCGGGACCCGCCGAAAGCTCGTCATAACGGAGGCCTGCGGGCAGAATCGACCCGAGATCGAACACACCGGGATCGGACACACCGCCCGATCGGACCGGGGTTTTTGGCCGCCCGAAACATCGACACTCTTTAGGTCGCCCTAATCAGATCGGAGGAACGAATGAGTTCACCGCAGGACATCTGTGTCATCATCCCGACGATCCGGGAGTACGAGTGCGTCCGCGAGTACGTCGCGAACGCTCGCGAACACGGCTTCGACACGGACAGGCTGTTCTTCGTCCTCGTCACCGAGGACTTCTGTGACACCGACGCGATGGAGTCGATGCTCGACGAGGAGGGCGTCGACGGCGTCGTCTTCGACGGCACCGCGCGCGAGGAGTGGTTCGAGGACCACGACGCCGCCGAGTTCTCACACCTGATCCCCGCCGCGAGCCACGCCCAGACGTCGTTTGGGCTGCTGTACATGTGGGCCCACGAGCGCTTCGAGTACGGCGTCTTCATCGACGACGACACGCTCCCGCACGCCGAGGAGGACTTCTTCGGCACCCACATGCGCAACCTCGCGCATGAGGGAGAGATCGAGTCAGTCCGTTCGGACGAGTCGTGGGTGAACGTCCTCTACCAGTCCGACACCGACCTCTACCCCCGCGGCTACCCGTACGCCGCGATGGACGAGACCGTCGAAACCGACACCGAGCACGTCGACGAAGTCGTCGCCTCCCAAGGACTGTGGACGAACGTGCCCGACCTCGACGCCGTCCGGATCCTGATGGACGGCGACCTGCAGGGGCAGGCCCAGACGCTCACCGAGTCGAGCGACTTCCGGCGCGACTTCGTCGCCGCCGAGGGGCAGTACCTCACGGTCTGCTCGATGAACCTCGGGTTCCGTCGCGAGGTCGTCCCCGCGTTCTATCAGCTCCCGATGGACGACAACGAGTGGGAGGTCGGCCGGTTCGACGACATCTGGTCGGGGCTGTTCCTCAAGCGCGCCGCGGACGTGCTCGGCAAGCAGGTGTACAATGGCGGCCCGCTGTGTGAGCACAACAAGGCGCCCCGGTCGACGTTCGACGACCTCGCGAACGAGGTCGCGGGCCTTGAGCTGAACGAGCACGTCTGGGAGGTGCTCGACGGCGTCGCCGAGGACGCCGACTCCTTCGAGGCGGCGTTCGCGGAGATGGCCGACGCGCTCGCGGAGGGCGACTTCGAGGAGTGGAACAACGGGGCGTTCCTCAACCACTGCGGCGAGTACATGCGCGACTGGATCGACTGCCTCGACCGCGTCGAGGGCGCGGGAACGCGTACGACGGCGGCGGACGCACCGGAGGTGCTTGCTGATGACTGATCGAGAGACACACACCGAGATGACCGAAGACGACACGACGGACGGACGGCGGACGTATCGGCGGCGGAAGGTACTCGCGGGACTGGGCGCGGCCGGCGCGGCCGGGCTCGCGGGCTGTGGCGGCCTCGGCGGCGACGGCGAGGGCGACAGCGGCGGCGGCGGTGGCGGCGACGACGGCGGTGGCGGCGGAGGCGGCGGCGGAACCGGCAGCGACGACCGGATCGACGCCGCGTTCGACGACTTCCGCGGCTCCGGCCCGCTGGCGCAGGGACGCTCCGACATCGGCGGCACGCGCATCGGCGACCTCGAGGATCTCAGCGGCGAGCTGACGATCTACCTCGGCGGCGGCGAGGGCGGCCTCTACCGCGACCTGCTCGCGAAGTTCGAGGACATCTACCCCGACTTCACCGCGACGCCTCGGGAGTCGGGAACCGCCGACGCGGCGAACACGATCATCAGCGAGGGCCCGGCGACGCCGGCGGACGTGTTCTGGTCGGTCGACGCCGGGTCGCTGGCGGCCGTCTCCGCCGAGGGACTCTCGGCGGAGCTCCCCTCGGAGGTCGTCGACCCCGTCCCCGAGGAGTTCCACCCCGACGACACGTGGGTCGGCACCGCCGGGCGGGCCCGCGCGGTCCCGTACAACACCGAGGAGCTGTCGGAGGACGACATCCCGGACGACGTGATGGAGTTCCCGGAGTTCGAGGGGTTCCAGGACGCGATCGGGTGGGCCCCCACCTACGGCGCCTTCCAGTCGTTCATCACCGCGATGCGGCTGATCGAGGGCGAGGAGGCCACCCGCGAGTGGCTCCAGGGGATGCTCGACGCGGGCGTCACCGAGTTCAACAACGAGTTCCTCGTGTCGAACGCCGTCGCCGACGGCGCACTCAACGGCGGGTTCGCGAACCACTACTACGCGCTGCGCGTGCAGGCCGCCCGGCCGAACGCCCCCATCGACCTGGCGTTCACCAGCGGCGACGCCGGCGGACTGATCAACGTCGCGGGCGCGTCGGTGCTGTCGGCGAGCCAGAACAAGGAGCTCGCGTTCAACTTCGTGCGCCACCTGCTGTCGGCGGAGGCCCAGGAGTTCTTCGCCACCCGGACGTACGGCTACCCGATGGTCGGGGACATCCCGCCCGTGGGCGGGCTGCCGCCGGTGTCGGAGCTGGACCCGCCGAGCATCGACCTGCGCGAGCTGTCGAACATCCAGCCGACCCTCGAGTTGATGCGCGACGTCGGGGTGCTGTGATGGCGGAGGCGGTCTGAGATGGCCCCCGGCGAGGGCGTCGGTCGGGTCCGCGGACTGCTCGCCAGCGACGACGGCCAGCCGAGCGTGGCGGTCGTCCTCCTGGCTGCGGGCGTCGCGGCCGCCGTGCTCTCGCCGCTGTTGTGGTTGTTCGTCAGCGCATCGGAGCTGGCCGTCGCCGACGCCGTCTCGCTGTTGACCTCGGAGACGACGACGGAGGTACTCGTCAACAGTCTCACGCTCGTCAGCCTAGTGACCGGCGCGTCGATCGCGCTGGGTGTGCCGCTTGCGGTGCTGACCGTCCAGACGGACCTCCCATTCAGGCGGTTCTGGACCGTGCTCGCGGCGCTTCCCCTGGTCGTCCCCAGCTACATCGGCGCGTTCGCATACGTCTCCGCGTTCGGTCCCAGCGGCGCGCTGCCGGATCTCTTCGCCCAGTACGGGTTCGGGTTCGTGAACCCCTACATCCCGACGGTATACGGGCTCGGCGGGACGACGCTCGTGTTGACGCTGTTCACGTATCCGTACGTGTTCCTGACCACGCGCGCGTCGCTGCTCTCGTTCGACACGACACAGCTGGAGGCGGCGCGAACGCTCAACCACAGCTATCCGCAGGCGTTCCGGCGGGTGATCCTTCCACAGATCGCGCCGGGTGTGACCGCGGGCGCGCTGTTGGTCGCGCTGTACACGCTGTCGGACTTCGGGACGCCCGCGATCATGCGCCTCGACGTGTTCACGCGCGTCATTTACGTCGAGCTGAACAGCTTTGGCGTGGGGCGGTCGAACGCGACGCTGCTGTCGATCCAGCTGCTCGCCGTCACTGCGGTGATCCTCTCGCTCGAATCGCGCGTCAGCGGCGACACCGCCGCGGGGTACGGGACGCCCTCGTCGGTGCGGACGGTCGTCTCGCTTGGCCCGTTCCGTTGGCTCGCGGCGGCCGTCCCCGCGTTCGTGAGCCTGTTCACGCTGGCGCTGCCCGTGGGGATCCTCACGATGTGGCTCGTGCGCTCCGGGCCGGGGTACAGCGGAGGCGGGCTCGCGTTCCGACCCGAGTTCGCAGTGAACTCGGCGTACGTCGCCGTGTTGACGGCGGCCGCGACTGTGGTGCTCGCGCTCCCGGTCGCCTACTACGCCGGACGGTCGAACTCGCTGTTGGCGAAGGCCGTCGACCGCGCGACGTACCTCGGGTACGCGATGCCCGGCGTCGTCCTCGGGCTGGCGCTCGTGTTCTTCTCCAGCCGGTGGCTGCTGGAGACGTTCGGCGCCGACGCGGCCCGGGTGGTGTACCAGTCGCTGCCGCTTCTGGTGTTCGCGTACGTGGTCCGGTTCCTCCCGCAGGCGGTCGGTTCGACGAAGTCGTCCGTGCTCGGCGTGGACCGCGATCTGGTCGGCGCCGCCCGCCTGCTCGGCGAGAACCCGCGCGGCGCGTTCCGGCGGGTGACGCTGCCGCTCATCTCGCCGGGCCTGGTCGCGGGGGCCGCGCTCGTGTTCCTCACGACGATGAAGGAGCTGGACACGACGCTCATCCTCCATCCGACAGGGTTTACAACGATAGTGACCTACATCTGGCGTGTTCAGGAGGCCGGGTACTACGGCCGCGCCGCCCTGCCGGCGCTCGTGTTAGTGGCCGTGTCCGGCCTCTCGATGGTTCCGCTGCTCACCCGTTCCGACGATGTGTGACGACACACCCCACCCAGACCGCGACGCAAATCGGCCCGTTCGAGCCGACGCCGACGCGGCCGGTCCGGCCACCGACGGCGGGACGGCCGTCGACGAGACCGCTGGCAGCGCAACGGATCGCGACCGGGTCGAGTCGGCGGCGACAGTCGGCGACAGCCTCGGCGGCGACGCGGGCGAGCCGACGGGCGAGGCGGTGTTGGAACTCGAGGACGTGGTCAAGCGGTACGGCTCGGAGACGGCCGTCTCCGGCCTAGATCTGACCGTCCGCGAGGGCGAACTCGTCACCCTTCTGGGCCCGTCCGGGTGCGGGAAGACCACGACGCTTCGCATGATAGCCGGGCTGGAGACCCCCTCCGAGGGTAAAATCGCTGTCGGCGGCGACGTTGTTGCCGGTGAGGGCGCGGCCACCCCGCCCGAGGAACGCGACGTGGGGCTCGTGTTCCAGGAGTTCGCGCTGTTCCCGCACCTCACGGTCGCGGAGAACATCGCGTTCGGGCTCGACGACCCGAACTCCGAGACCGCCGACGAGCGGGTGGCTGAACTGCTGGATCTGGTCGGTCTCGGCGACTACGGCGACCGCTCGGTAACCGAGCTGTCGGGCGGGCAGCGCCAGCGGGTGGCGCTCGCGCGCTCGCTGGCTCCGGAACCGGAGGTATTGCTGCTCGACGAGCCGTTCTCGAACCTCGACGTGAGCCTCCGCGTGCGGATGCGCGAGGAGGTGAAGCGCATTCTCGACGAGGCGGGCGTGACGGCCGTCTCGGTTACCCACGACCAGGAGGAGGCGCTGTCGATTTCCGACCGCGTCGCCGTCGTCAACGACGGCACGGTCGAACAGATCGGCGACCCCGGGGAGGTGTTCGAGCATCCCACCTCACGGTTCGTCGCCTCCTTCCTGGGGCAGGCGAGCTTCCTCCCGGCGCGCGTCAGCGAGAGCGGGATCGAGACGAGCGTCGGCTCGTACGACCGGGACCTGTTGAAGGGGCTCGGCGACGGCTACGTCGGCAGCCACGTCGACGTGCTGGTGCGCCCGGACGACCTCAGGGCCACCCCGGTCGCCGAGGGCGACGCCGACGGCGAGGTGATCCGCCGGCAGTACACCGGGCCCTCGTTCGTCTACCACGTGAAGCTCGACGACGGCACCGTCCTGCGCTGTCTCCACAACCACACCGAGGAGTTCGAGGTGGGCGAGCCCGTCGCGGTCACGCTCGTCGCCGACCACGCCCTCGCGTGGTACCCCTCCGAATAGATGACGGGCGCGTCCACCGAACACGAGCGCGACGAGAGTGCCGGCAGCGAGGACGGGACCGCCGACCGAGCGGTCGCGGCAGTCCGCTCGCGACTCGACGCCGGCCGCGTCGCCGCGATCGTGCTCGCCGCGATCGGCGCAGCCGTCGCGGTCGTGGTCGCCACCGGCGTGTTTCCGTTCCGGTCGCTCAACCACGACGAAGGCGTGTATCTCCAGCAGGCCGACATGCTGCTGTCCGGGCAGGTGTTCCTGCGTCCGCCGGTCGAGGACGCGTTTCGGCCGTGGTTCTTCGTCGACAGCGAGCGCGGCCTCTACTCGAAGTACGCGCCCGTCCCGTCGACGGTGTTCGCGCTCGGGAAGCTGCTGGGCGGGTACACGGTCGCGCTCGCGGGGATCGCCGCCGGCCTCGTCGCCGGCACCGTTGCGCTCGGGCGTGAACTGTTCGACGCGCGCGTCGGTGCACTCGCGGGCGTCCTGCTGCTCGCGACGCCGCTGTTCGTGGTCCACAGCGGCGTGTTCCTTCCCTACGCCCTGACGGCGGCGCTGAACGTCGCGTTCGCCGTCTGGTACCTCCGCGGGGAACGACGCGAGAGCCGGCGCGACGCGACGCTCGCCGGCGTCGCCGTCGGCCTCGCCTTCTTCGCACGGCCGTACACCGCGGTGTTGTTCGCGACCCCGTTCGTGCTCCACGCGGTCGTGACTCTCACCGCCTCTGGCGCGTGGCGCGTACCGCCGGCAGCCGCCGAGCTCGTCGATGAACCTACCGACGAACAGGCGCGGGGGCTGTTCGCCCGCCGCCTGATCACCGCCGCGCTGGGAACCGCTGGGGTGCTCGCCACACTCGGATACAACGCCGTCGTCACCGGCGACCCGTTCCTGTTCCCGTATCTCGCGTTCGCCCCCGAGGACGGCGTCGGCTTCGGCGAGCGCGCCATCCTCGGGCACGTGGTGGACTACACGCCCGAACTCGGGATCGAGGCAAACCGGCTGGTGTTGGACACGCTGTTCACCGACTGGGTCGTCGCGGGGTCACTGGGAGCCGCCGCGGCCGCAACCGGCGTCGCACTCGCGCTCGTCGGGCGGGGGCTCCCGGGCGACGACGAGGCCGGCGACGGCGCGCTCGGCGAACGGGTCCGTCGGGGACTGCTCGCGGCGACGTTCGCGAGCGTCGCCGCCGGCAACGTCGCCTTCTGGGGCAACTTCAACGTCCTCGGCGCGCTTGAGGTGCGCACAGACGGCCTGATCTACTACCTCGGTCCGTACTACCACTACGACCTCATCGTCCCGACGGCCGTGTTCGCAGCGGTGGCGTGCGTCGCCCTCGCGGACGGCCTGCGCGGGGCCGCGACCCAACTCGCCGAACGGGCGGGCCGGATCGACGCGCGCCACGCCCGCGCGGTCGCGACGGTCGCACTCCTCGTCGGCGGCGCGGCCGCGGGTGGCGTCGCCGCCGGAGCCGTCGAGGACACCGTCGAGCGGAACGAGGCGGTGACCGAGGAGCTGCGCGCCGGCTACGGGCCGCTCGTCGCCGACGGCGACCCCGGCGCGGCGGTCCCGGAGGACTCGGTCCTGTTCCTCCCGACGCCGTACGGGCCGTGGCTCAACCACCCGTTCCAGGCGCTACGCAACGACCCCGGCCACGACGGTCCGCGGGTGTACGCCCTGGGCGACACGCGGGAACTGGAGGTCGCCCGCGAATACCCCAACCGCGACCTCTACCGCTACGTGTACGCCGGATCGTGGGTGCCGACCGACGACTCCACGGTCCGCGGCGGGCTCCGGGAGGTCGAACGCGTCGCCGGCGACCGGCTCTACCTGAACGCGACGCTCCAGCGTCCCGAGTCGGTCGAGGGAACGACCGTGCGCGTGACCGGCGACCGCGGGTCGACGTACCTCGTGGCGACCGACTCCGGCGGCCCCCTGTCGCTATCGATGGTCGTCGAGGACGGCGAGCTCACCGTGAGCGGTGAGGATCTGGTCGTCAGCGGCGGCGAGGGCGGCGAGGCCGAGGGGGCCGTGCTGCCGCTCGACGACGGCGACGAGATCGACGTGGAGGTGTTCGTCTCCACCGGACCGGCGACCGGGTACAGCTACCGGCTGTCGTTCCCGTACGAGCGGATCGACGGGACGGCCCGGGCGCTGACGGCGACCGCCGAGCGGTGTCCGGTGCCGACGCGGTGTGTCCCGCAGGGCGTGGGCGAATCCCCACCGGACCGCGGGATCGAGGTGACGCTGACGAGGGCGACGTGACCGGGGCCAAAGCGACTGACGTCTCCGACCGGCGCCCCCCTCCGATCGACGGTCTCGAACCGACACGCGTCACCGACACAGGGTTATTTGTTATCTCAGCGACTGATGGCCGGTATCGTGCGACAGACACGCCGGGAGTCGATACGGTTGGTCGGTGCAGTCGGCGTCGGCGTGTCCGGTGGCTGCTTGGGACGTGGAGTGGGTCGAGGAACCGAGGAGCCGTCTAACGTTCGCGTCGGATCGAAGTCGTTCCCGGAACAACGAGTACTGGGATATCTGGCGTACCACGGGCTTCAGTCGGTCGAGGGAATACAGGTCGTCAACGAGATCGGCTACGGGAACTCTCGTGAGAACTGGGAGGCGACAAGGACCGGGATCAAGGACCTCTACTGGGAGTACACGGGAACGGCGTGGAGTCGGCTCCCGCCGCGCCGTGACGAACGGATAACGGATCCGGACCGGCTGTACCGGCTCGTGAGCGAGGACGCTCGGTCACAGGGTGTGCGGATGGCCCCTCCCGCCCCGTTCTCCAACGGGTACGTCCTGATCGCCGACCGCGACTGGAGCGAACGGACCGGCGTGACGACGATCAGTGAGTTCGCGACGCACGTCGGATCGGGGGACACCGACTTCGGAGTGGCCCTCAACGAGGACTTCTATCACCGGTCGGACGGGTGGTCCGGGCTGGTCGAATACTACGGGATCGGGTCCGAATCCAAGGAGACCTTGGAGTCCGGAACGTTCATCATCACGTCGGTAGGTATCACCTACGAGCTGCTGAGTGACGACCGAGTCCAGGTCGCGAGCGGGTTCGACACCGACCCCCAACTGGAGAGTCGGTCGTTCGTCACGCTCCGGGACGACCGCGAGTACTTCCTTCCGTATCAGCCGTCGCCAACGGCCCACGCACCGACCATCGAGGAGCACCCGGGTATATTCGATCACCTCCGGCCGATCGTGTCCGCGTTGGACAAACCGACGATCAGACGGTTGACCCGGCGGGTCATCATGGAGGACGAATCGCCGAGCACCGTCGCTCGCTCGTACCTGAACGAGATCGGGGTCGTCGGATGAGCGGACGACGTTCGGACGGTCGCGGACCGAGCGCCGTGCGTGACTCGCCGGGCGACGACGGGGTCATACGGGCTCGGCGGACAGTCGCACGAGCCGGCCACACGTGCGGGGTGATCGCGAATGCGTGAGTCGATCCGCTCGGTGCCCGGGATCCGTCACGTCGTCGGGCTGGTTCGCGCCTCGTATCGGCGAAAGCTGGCTACCGCCCTCATCACCGTGCTCGTCATCGTCGGCGTCGTCATCCTGGGACTGTACGTCCAACTCGGGGCGGTGCTGGACGAGAACGTCGAACGGTCGATGACCGCTGCGGCGGATGCCGAGGCGGGCGAGCTCGCCGAGTGGAACGGACAGAACCGACTGGTGACACGGGTGGTTTCCGCCGACTCGGTGTTCGCGAACGGGAGCGATCACGCCGTTCGAGGATACCTCCTCAAGCAACGCGCGGACACGAAGGAAACCCGAATCGTCGACGTGTACGTGATCGATAGGCGCAGCCTCACCGTCGAGGTGGACGCGGATCGGGAGTTGGAGGGGACGGCCGTTCGGTCGTTGCCGTGGGAGGAGGAGTTCGCGTTCGACGGCTTCGAAGACGTGCGGACTACGGAGCCGTACCGCTCGTCGAACGGGACGACCGTGATCGGCTACCTCACGCCGATCAGACACAACCCGGGGCACGTCCTCGTGGTGACGATCGACACCTCGGGCGTGTTCGAACGGTTCGATCACCCGGTTGACGGCGGGTTCACGCGGGTCGTCGACTCCAACGGGACGGTTGTGTTCGCCGACGATCGGTCCGCGACGCTACGACAGTATCGGGATCAGGTACTTCGGGCCCCGGTAGTGAACAGCGGTCTCGACGGCGAGAACGGGTTCGTCCGTAGCTCGACGTACCGAGGACCGGACGGCCGGGGGGAGTACGTCGCCGCGTACGCGCCGGTGGCGAACACCGACTGGGTCGTGATCGAACACGCGCCCGCCGCCGAGGCGTACGCGATAACCAGACGGGCGAGAACGTGGATCGGCGTCGTCGGGCTGATCGCGGTCGGCGGGGTATCGACCGTGATCCTCGTGCTCGGGGCCGACGTGACCAGTGCGCTGTCGAGCCTCGGCACGCGGACGAAGGAACTCGAACGGGGGAACTACGACGTACGCTTCGACACCGAGCGTCGCGACGAGTTCGGCGACCTCAACAGGCGGCTCGCGTCGACGCGAGACACCCTCAACCGGCAGTTCGAGGAGATACAGGCGACGAAGCGGGCGCTCGAGGCGTCGAACGAGGAACTCGCGGAGCGGTCGACGATGATCGACGTACTGAATCGAGTGCTCCGACACAACGTTCGCAACGACGTCAACGTGATCGCGGGTCGCGTGAGGTCCGTCGCGGAGGACGTCGACGACGAGCAGACGCGGGCCGAACTCGAGAAGGTCCACGAGACGGCGTGGGCTCTCGCGACGCTCTCGGACAGAACAAAGCGTATCAAGAACCTGGTCGCGGCGGGAGACGCCGAACGACGGTCGATCGACATCGCGGCGAAGCTATCCGTCGAGTTTGATGGACTCCGTGCGGCTTGGCCCGACTCCGCCGTCGTGCTCGAGGTCGACGACTCGTCGCCGACGGTTGCGGGGGTGCCAACGCTCCCGACGGCCGTCGCCGACGTCGTCGAGGAGGTGATCGAACACAACGACGGACGTGTCGAGATCGAAGTCGAGATCACACGCGAGTCGACGGACGGACCCGATCGAAACCCGAACGGGTCCGGTCGAAACCCCGTCGTTCTCGAGGTCACCGACAACCGGGACGGGCTTCCCGACATGGATGCTGAGGCCGTCATGCGGGGGGAGGTGACGCCGAAGAAGCACGCGGAAGGGCTCGCGCTCTGGTGTCTTGAGTGGACGGTCAACAAATCGGACGGCGACCTCGTCGTGGACACCGACGATTCGACCTTCGAGATACAGTTGCCGCAACCGACTGAGGCAGCCGCCAAACCCGTCAACTCCGAGTGATCGTCGAACGTTCGCCGCGCGCTCGGGACGCCGAGCCGGGGCGTCGGAAGCCGTGACATCTCGGTGGTGGTTTTACGTTCCCGACCGGCGGTCGTTCGGCCATGCTCCCGTTGCCCACCCGCTCGTCACTCCGTCCCGACGCCGGCGCTCACCGGCGGTTCGGCGCGCTGTTCTGCCTCGGTCTCGTCGGCGTGATCGCGGCCTCGGCCACCGCGGTCGCCGGCGGCGGGCTACCGGCGCCGCTGTCGGAGCTGTCCCCCGTCGTCGCACTGGCGCTCGTGTCCATCCAGCCGGCCGTCCTCCTGGGCGTCGCGGTTGCGGTCGGGCTCGTCGCCGCCCCGCGCGTCGGCCTCAAGTCGCGCGTCCGCGAGTGGGCCGACGGCGGAGACGGCGCGTGGGCCGGCTTCCGATCCGAGCTTCGCCCCGCACTCGGGCTGGGCGGAATCGCGGGCGTTGCGCTGCTTCTCGCCGGGTGGCTGCTCGGCCCCGCAGGCTCCGTCTCCGGCGAGGGCGCGACGGTTCGAAGCGTGCTCGCGGCCGTGCCGTTGCGGTTCCTATACGGCGGGATCGCCGAGGAGCTGCTGCTCCGGTGGGGACTCATGTCGGCGCTGGCGGCGATCGGACGGTGGATGACCGGTGGCGCGCGAGGTGAACTGACCCCCGGCGTCGCGTGGGCGGCGATCCTCGCGTCGGCCGTCCTCTTCGGTGTCGGCCACCTCCCGACGGCCGCGACGCTGTACGGGTCGCTGACGCCGTCCGTGATCGCGTTCGTCGTGCTCGGCAACTCGCTCGGCGGGATCGCCTACGGCTGGCTGTACTGGCGCCACAGCCTCGAAGCCGCGATGGTCGGACACGCTGCGACGCACGTCGTGTTCGTCGCCGTCTCGCTGGCGCTCGTCGTCGCGTAGACGTTCGTGGCCCGGATCGCCCTGATGGACGATCGGCTTCCCGCTCAGTTCTCGTCGGTGTCGGCCGTTCCGTTTTCCGTGTCGTCGGAGGCGTCGTCGCCGCCCTCGGCAACGGTACTGCCACCGCCTTCGGCAACGGTACCGCCACCACCCTCGGCAACGGTACCGCCACCGCCGGCGGCCCGGACGGCCGCGCGCCGGTCGGCGATCAGGTCGAGCGACTCCTCGATGTCCCCGAGGACGAGCAGCGCGTAATAGCGGAGGTAGACGACGAGGGGCACCTGCACGAGGGCGGCGACCGCGATCAGGGCGAGTCCGAACAGCAGCGCAGCGAACACGACGATCCCGATGCCCAGCAGCTCGCTCGCCGTCGCCACGAGGACCCCGACGGCCGCGAGCAGCCCGAACGGGATCAACAGCGCCACCGCGCCGACGCCGACGGCCACCGACGCGAGGACCCCGCCGACGACGGACAACACGACGCTCACTCCGACGTACGCGAGATACTGCCACGGGTTGGCGGTTATCGTCGACCAGAGCCGCCCCCAAGCACCCAGCAGCGTCCGCTCCTCGCGGATCATGATCGGGACCACGAACACGGTCGTGAAGCCGTCGATCAGGCCGGTGAGGAGTCCCAGCGCACCGATGAAGGGTACCACCGCCAGAACCGTGAGGATCGGGACCGCGAGCCCATCCCCGCCGTCGAACACGAACGGGGCGACGACCAGCGCAGCGGCGACCGCGAGGCTCCCGAGTCCTACGAGGCCGAGCAGCAGCCGGAACCCGAACAGCCGCACCCCCTGTGGCCACCGACGCCCCCAGTACTCGCGCAGGGAGACCGTCTCCTTCCGTAACGACTCCACGAGAACGAACTCCATGACCGAACCGATGAACAGCGTTCCGAGCACGATAACCGAGCCGACGACGACGATCGTGGCGATGACGAGCCACTCCGCCCCGCCGATCGTCGCCGGGAGCTGAACACCGCCGGGGAGTTCCACCCCCGGACCGCCCCCTGGCCCGCCGCCCTCGATCGGCGCGGACGTCTGGACCCCGCCGAACCCGCCTCCGGGACCGGCCGCGAACAGGACGATCACGGCGAGTTTGACCCAGGCACTGCGATCGACGGGCCACAACAGCGCTTTCGTCGCACGGTACGCGTCGTCGACGTCTTCGACCGCGTGCAGGGACACTCGGAACCACCTATCGGCTCGACAACACGAAGATACCTATCGGTGCGTACAGTGAACGTTCACGTCGGGTACACCATCGAGATCGGATGTCGACACGTTCGGTCCGGCTCCGACACCGAGCGACGAAGCCGGACGCTGGGTCCCTGCCAACCTACAGGAGTTGCCTGGCCCGCTCTTCGAGACAGCACTTCAGGATCGACTTGCCGATCTCGGCGCCGCCGGAGAACGGGTCGAGCTTCGTCTCGCCGAGCCGTTCGTCGTAGGCGATCGGCTCCTGGCGGATCCGGTAGCCACGCATCGCCGGACGGATCAACAGTTCCGCGGACAGACCGGTGTTCTCCGTCCACTGGATCGAGTCGATCACGTCCTCGTGGTACGCGCGCATGCCCGTCGTCACGTCGTAGAGCGTGTGGCCGCCGAGCGCGCTCGCGACGCCAGCGAACAGCCGGTTGCCGAGGCGGTTCATCGCCGGCATCGTGTCGGCGCCGTGGTAGAGTCGGTCGCCGCTGACCACGTCGTACCCGTCGTTGATCAGCGCGAGGAAGTCCGGGATCCGCTCCATCGGGTAGGTGCCGTCGCAGTCGGTCGTGATCCGGACCGGGTTGCTCGCCTCATACAGCGCGCGACGAACCGCCGCGCCGTAGCCGCTTGGGGGCTGGTCGACGACGCGTGCGCCGCGTTCGCGGGCGATGTCGGCGGTGCCGTCGTCGGAGCTGTCGACCACGACGACCTCGGCGCGTCCGTCCGTCGCCGCGTCGATGTCGTCGAGTACCGGGCCGATCGCCTCCGCCTCGTTGTACGCCCCCATGACGACGCTCACGTCGTCGAGGGTGTACGACCGTTGGTCCATACCGGACGCTATCGACGGAGGTTTTTAGGCTTGCCGAAAGCTGTCGATTCGAGTCAGAAGAACGGTGCGTACCGGAAGGTGAGGAACGCGCCGACCGTCGAGATGAGCGGGACGACGTTCTGCATGACGACGACGCGAGCGGTCGTCGCAGGGTCGAACAGTTCGCCGGGCGTGGGGATGTCCGCCGGGTCCTCCTCGCCGATGGCGGGTGCCGTCTCGCCGTCGCCGTCGGCGGCGAGCGCGTGCACCGACACCGGCGGCGTCTCCTCCGTTTCGCCGCGGACGGCGTCCGAGACGGTGATCGGGCGGGTGGCACGCCCCCACCCCAGGCCGACGATCGACATCGTGGCGATGACGACGAAGCTCGCGGGGATGCCGATGAACGAGAGGAACACCACGAGCGCCGCGGATATCGTCGCGACGACGATCGCGGCCGTCAACGGGAGCTCGGTGATGTCGCTGCCCATGGTCTCCAGCGTCCGGCGTGCGATCGTGAACGAGCCGATCCCGACGGCGAGCCCGCCGATGAGGATGCCGGGATTCATCTCCAACGCTCCCGCGCCGACCAGCGGTGCGATGGCGTTCGCGATGTTCGAGGTGCCGGAGCTGAACGCCATCAGACAGCCGATCGCGATGACGGCCGCGACGCCGACGACCTCGCGTCGGCTCGCGTCGTCGCTGATCGACACGCTCGGCACGAACCCTCCGGACCGATCGACGTCGAGCACCGCACCGTCGGACTCGTCCATCGCGAGCAGGCCGTCGAGCCGGGCGTAGAAGTAGCGGCCGATGATGAGCGACACCCAAAAGCCGATGACCGGGGCGACGACCCACCAGATCACGATCCCGCCCATGACCTCCCAGTCGAGGGCGTTGTTCGCGACGCCCAGCCCGGCGATGGCGCCGACGGCCGTCATCGACGTCGAGGCGGGCACGCCGAAGACGTTGCCGACGAACAGCGCCAGCCCGATGAAGAACAGGACGCCGATGCTCGTCTCCAGCGTGAACACGCCGGGTGCCGTGACCAGATCCGAGCCGAGCGTGTCGACGACGCGTCTGCCGATCGTCCACGCCCCGACGAAGAAGAACGTCGTCATCAACGCGGCCGCCGTCGACTTCGACACCGCACCTGCACCCACGGCGGGCCCGAACGCGGGGCCCGTCGTCGATCCGCCGATGTTGTAGCCGACGAACATCGCGACGAGCACGCCGACGAGAAGGAGTAGCTCCACCATATTACCTGTACTAATGGTCGTGCGCCCTAAGGCCTTGCTCTCTCGTTATCTCGTGTCAGTCGACCCGTCCTCCTCGTCCTCCGTTCCCTCGACGTCCTCCTTCCCGTCGCTGTCGGCGGCTTCACCCTCGGTGTCGTCAACGTCTTCGTCCGCGTCGCTTTCGGCATCGTCGTCCGCGTCACCGCCCTCGCCCAGTTGCTCTCCGACCGACCGCTCGACCGCCTCCTCCACCGTTTCGCCCATCTTCTCCTCCATCGTCTTCTCGACCGTTTCCTCCACCGTCTTCTCCACCGTCTCGCCCACCTTCTCCTCCACCGTTTTGTCGACCGTCTCCTCCACCGTCTTCTCGACCGTTTCACCCACCTTCTCCTCCATCGTTTCGTCTACCGTCTTCTCGACAGTCTCGTCGACGGTCTTCTCGACCGTCTCGCCCACTGTCTCGTCTACCGTCTCGCCCACCTTCGCTTCCACCGTCTTGTCGACCGTCTCCTCCACCGTCTTGTCGACCGTCTCCTCCACCGTCTTGTCCACGGTATCCGCGACCGTTTCCTCGACCGTCTCCCCGACCGTCTTCTCGACCGTTTCACCGACCTTCTCCTCCACCGTCTCGCCCACCTTCTCCTCGACCGTTTCACCGACGGATTCGTCGACCGTCTCCGCGACCGACCGTTCGACGTCCTGAACGGTCTCGTCGACGGTGTCCGCGACCGTCTGCTCGACCGTCTGCTGGACCTCGGTCGTCATCCACTGGGGGTCGAATCGGGCCATCTTCCAGGCGATGTGGAGAACGTAGGAGACGATCACGCCCAGCCCGAACGCGACGCCCACCTCCGTGCCGAGCACGAGGATCAGTCCGACGGCCAACGCGATCAGGAGCCCGTACGTGAGGTCGACGACCGAGTCGACGCGGTTCGGGTTCACCGGGTCCACCCCGTGTCCGCCGCCCCGTCGCTCCCGGCCCCATACCCCGCCGTTCGATCCCGCCGCTCGGGGTCGTATCCGCGCATACCGGTTCTGGTGGCTCGGCGGGGTTAAAGTCGCGTGTCCTGGAACCGACTCCGGCGTTCCTTCGACGACGCGAGATCCGACCCGAGTCCGAACGTCGACCCGAGTGACCGGCCCGGAAACGTCCGCTATCGCTCGTTCCCAGTCGTTGGGATCCAGCGCAGTCTCACATTATCACCCAAACACAACTCGAACATGTATGACGGAGTCCGGAACATCATCGATGTCGCGGCGAAACGTGCTTCGAACAGCGCTTGCGGGTGGCGTCGCTGCCGCCGCTGGCGGGGCAGCGACTGCCCCGGCGGCCGCACAATCGTCCGGCGGGCTCGAGGAGTGGTTCTCGAACGTGGACAACTACGACGGCGTCGTCGACGAGACCGGCTCGAGTTCGGTGACCGTCGAAGTCGGTACGCAGGCCAACGGCGGCGCGTACGGGTTCGGACCCGCGGCCGTCCGCGTCGATCCCGGAACCACCGTCACGTGGGAGTGGACCGGAAACGGCAGCTCGCACAACGTCGTCGCCGAAGGGGGCGGATCCTTCGAATCGGAACTCGTCGGCGATGCCGGACATACGTTCGAGCACACCTTCGAGGAGGCCGGCATCTACCGGTACGCCTGCACCCCGCACAAGGCGCTCGGGATGAAGGGCGCCGTCGTCGTCGGCGACGCCGAGGTCGGCGGATCGGGCGACGGCGGGAGTGGCGACGGAGCGGGCGGAGACGACGGCGGCAGCGGCACGGCGAGCGCGACCGAGTCCGCCGACGAGACGAACGAGTCGGCCGCCGGGGGTTCGGGCGGCGGCGGCGGAGGCGGAGCCGGCGGCGTTGGCGACGCGCCGGCATTGCTGGTGCTCGGCGGCGGGATCGCCGCGGCGCTGTCGCCGCTCGTGTTCGGGCTGTTCCTCCTCCTGTCCGGGGAGGACAGTGCAGAGGCCACGGGGGGCGCGTACAGAGCCGACGGCGGGAGCCAGTCGGCGGAACGTCGAGACGACGGGGCGAGGTGACCCGACATGGCTCGCGCGCGACTCGAGGTGTCGCTCCCGGAGGACGTCTGGGTCGGACAGGTGACCCGGTCACACCCGGACGCGACGCTGTCTGTGCTGTCGGTACTACCCACCGACCGTGGCGGGGTCGCGCTCGTCGCGCTGCGTGACGACGACGCGCCGGAGGTGGTCCGGGACATCGAGGCGGCGGATGGGGTCGACGAGGTCGAACTCCAGCGGGCCGCCGAGGACGTCCGCGAGGCGATCGTCCGGGTCGAGACAACGGATCCCCGCCTGCTGGTACCGCTGAGCGACTCGCGGCTTCCGGTGGAGTACCCGGTCGAGATCACGGAGGGGACCGCACGGCTCACGGTCGCCGGAGCGCGCGACAGGCTCTCAGCGTTCGCGACCGCGCTGGAGACGATGGGGATGGACTACGCCGTCGAGTACGTCCACGACGCGATCGACGCCGAGAACCTCCTCACCGAGGGTCAACGGGAGCTGCTCGCGGCGGCGATCCGGTCGGGGTACTACGACACCCCCCGCGAGACGACGCTGACCGAGTTAGCCGACAGGCGGGGGATCGCGAAATCGACGGCGAGCGAGCGGCTCCACCGTGCCGAGGGGACGGTCATCAAGCGGTTCGCCGAGGACGCGCTCGACATCGACCCGGAGCGCTCACCGCTGACACAGTAGCGAACGGAAATCCCGACTCCGATGGAGGACGAGGGAGAGCCACCGCGAGTCGTGGCCCGAGCGAGGCGTCGGCCGTGGGGCATGACTGCCGATTTCGCGTCGGGGCTTCGTTCCGGGTTGGCTACGGGAACAGCCGTCGGTTCAGACTGCCTGTACCACCGCCGTTTTGCGGATCGCTTCCGTGGATCGTCCAATGGATCCGCGACGGACTGCGGCTGCGGCAACGATCGGTATCACCGGATTGGGCTTGCTCGGCGTCGCGGTCCGTTCGTTGGGCCGGGGAGTTCAGGGGATAGCGGGCTGGGTCCTCGTCGGGGCGGTGCTCGTCCTCGGCGTCTCGTTCTCGATCGCCGGGCCGGTACTGTATCGGAGCTCTGTGGACTCCGAACACCTCCTCCGGGTCGCCGGGTGGAACGCGCTCGGGGTGATCGTGACCATGGCCGTCCTCGCGCTGGTCGCCGCCTTCCAGGTCGCGACGGGCGGGCGTGTGACCGCACCGCTGCTGTCCGGAACGGTGATCCTCGGCGTGAGCGCATTCGCGCACGTACTGATCGGCGTCAACGACGTGCGCCGGATCCGCGCGCGGACGGTCGCCGACCAGCGGCAGAAGGCGGCCGTAGTCAACAGATTCGTCCGCCACGACCTCCGCCACGCAGCACAGTTGCTGATCGGGTACAGTGACGAGATTCGCAGCTACGGTTCCGATTCCGTCGACGAGGACGACAGCGACGGCGGACACGAGGACCTCGCCGACCGTGTCGCCTCCATCGGCCGGGACCTGAGCGAGACGCAGTCGCGCGTCAAGATCATCGACGAGTTGCTCGACGGCGAGGGTGTCGACGACCGAACGCCCGTCGTCGTAAGCACGGCGTTGGACCGGCGACACGACGAGTTGACCGACGGTCATCCGAACGGCACGGTTCGAATCGACTCCGAGGGGGAGCCGGCGGTCCTCGGCGGCGACCACGTCGTGACCGCAGTCAGCGAGTTGGTCGAGAACGCACTACAGCACGGTGGCGACCCGGCGGACGTTCGGGTTCGGGAGACGCGTGCGGGCCGGGAGGTCGAGATCACGGTCCTCGACGACGGCGACGGCTTCCCGGAGAACGAGCGGGCGTTGATCAACGACGACGAGGTCGAGACGCAACTCCGCCACAGCAGCGGTATGGGGCTCTGGCTCGCGAAATGGGTGATCGAGTTCTACGGCGGGACGCTCTCGGTCGGGACGAGTCCCGACGGCGGCGGCGAGGCGACGGTTCGACTACCCGCTGCGGACGCGACGTAGCCGCGGCGGTCGCGGGGAAGGTGCGGTGCGAAGCGGTGAGGTGAGGTGAAGTGAGATGGGTGCGACGACTAGCCCCCGTTCCGGGTGGGGCGGGAGCCTGGGTTGATTAGGCCTGCTCCTCGCCAGCGCCGTCACCCGGCGACGGATCGAACACCTCCGGGTTCTCCTCGCCGTCGACCGAGACGACGCCGAGCATCCCCTTGCGTGCGACCCGCGAGAGCGCGTGGTCGACGAGCTTGATGTCCTCCGGCACCGGGAGTTCCATCGTGCCGACCATGCAGCTGCCCGGCGGGACGTTCATCGTCTGGACGTACCGCTCGGGGTCACCTGCGAGGGCGCCGTCACGGTAAGCGTCGGTCCAGACGTTGCCGATGGGGTGGAAGTTGCTGTTCAGGTTCGGCCCGCCATCGACCATGAACACCCGCACGGTCTCGTCGGTTTCGGCGGCCATCGCGCCGAAGCCGTCGGGTGTGAGGGCGTACTTCTGCCCGTTGAGCACGACGTACGTCGGATTCTCCGCCTTCATCGACTCCAGGTCGAAGCTGTGGCGGCCCTTCTCGCCGGCGGGCTTGTCGGTGTAGATCTCATGTTGGCCGACGTAGAACTCACGGTCGACCGCCGGGAGCCCGTCCTCGGGCTCGACGAGGATCATCCCGAACATCCCCGAGGCGATGTGGTAGTCCATGTTCGCGACGGCGCAGTGGTAGATGAACGCGCCGGGGTACTCCGCCCTGAACTTGATCGTCGCTGACTCGCCCGGCGCGACGGTCGTGTCCTCTGCGCCGCCGCCCGGCCCGTAGCACGCGTGGAAGTCGACGTTGTGCGGCATCGCGTTCTCCTCGGCGTTCATCAGCGTCACCCGGACGGTGTCGCCGCGTCGGACCCGGACCATCGGGCCGGGGATCTGCCCGTCGAACGTCATGTAGTCGTAGACGACGCCGTCCTCGATCTCCGCGCGCACCTCGCGGGCGGTCAACTCGACCTCGACCGTCTCCGACGTGTCGCGGTCGATCGGCTCGGGCACGTCGGTCGGGTCGGCCGCGACGCGGCTGCTCGTCGGCTTCCCGCTCGTCTTCTCGGTCGTTTGCCGCGCGGTCTCGGTCTGTGCGTCGGTCGGCGCCTCGGCCGCGCAACCGGCGAGTGCGGCACCGCCGGCGCCGGTTCCGAGTGCCTTCAGCGTCGTGCGTCGCGTCGTGGGCATCAGTGGGTACCTCGCAGTCGGACGTACGGGCCGTCTCCCAATCAACCGGCTTCGTGGTTCTCACTCGCGGAGACCGGTTCTTACGCGCGGAGGGTGACCCCGAACGTGTTCACACGAGATGGAACGACAGCGTCGTGTTCGGGGCCATATATAACCGGCTGTCGAGGGATCCGATCCCATGGCCGGACTCTCGTTCCCGTGGTGGCTTCGCATCACCCACTGGTTCAACTTCTTCTTCATCATCCTCCTGTTCCGGAGCGGCTACGAGATCCTGATGTCGCACCCGAAGCTATACTGGAGCGACGACGCGACGCCCGGGGACGAGTGGCTCAGGGTTGGCGACGAGGAGCGCGACACCGATTTCGACAAGGAGGCGATCGAGGGGGAGGACCTCTGGGTCGCCGAGGACGAGATCGACCCGCCGTCGGCCCTCGTCTCGCTCCCCGGTCGCGACGCCGTCGGGATGGGTCGCCACTGGCACTTCTGGGGGGCGCTCGGGTGGACCGTCTGCGGCCTGCTGTACGTCGGCGGCCTGTTCCTCTCCGGGGAGTGGACACGATTAGTCCCTACCTCGCCGGCGATCTTCGCGCAAGCGTGGAGCGATCTGCTGGTGTACGCTCAGTTGCAGATCCCTCCCGCCGAGGGGTACAACGCGCTCCAGCAGTTGACGTACTTCGGCGTGATCTTCGTGCTCTCGCCGGTGATGATCCTCACGGGGATCTTCCAGGCGCCTGCCTTCCGCGCACACTTCCCGAAGTACTTCGACGGCAACCGACAGCTCAACAGGAGCGTCCACTTCATCGGGTTCGTCGCGTTCAACGTCTTCCTGTTCGGGCACGTCGCGCTCGTGGCCGCCCACGGCTTCTGGTCCGAAATGGGGAAGATCGTGCTCGGGAGCGAGACGGCGCCGGTCGAGTTGACGATGGCGCTGACGGTCCTCGGCGTGGCGATCGTCTTCGGGTTCGCCGCCGCCGCGACGTGGATCTCGCTGAAGCGGCCGTACCTCACGCAGAACACGCTGGAGATCGGCGTCGATCCCCTTCTGAAGGGACTGTTCCATCAGGTGTCCACCGTCGAGGACGACGACCGCGAGGTGGAGTCGGAGTTCGCGCGGGTCAACGGCCGCCCACCCCGCAACGAGGAGTACCGGCGCCACCACGAGGACGGGTTCGAGGACTGGACAGTCACGGTCGACGGGCTGGTCGAGAACGAACTGGAGCTGTCACACGAGGACATCCGGGAGATGGGCAAACGCGAACAGCTCACCCGCCACGACTGCATTCAGGGCTGGACGTACTACGCGTCGTGGGGCGGCGTCCCGCTGACGGAGATCATCGATCGCTGTGAGCCCCACGAGGACGCGGAGTGGCTCGTGTTCCACACGCTTGACGAGAAGTGGGAGTACTCCGAGGAGGGACCGTTCGAGACGGTCGACCCCGAGGTACCGGAGTACTACTACGAGGCGATCCGGCTCTCGAAAGCGAGGGAGCCCAGGTCGATTCTCGCGTACGAGATGAACGGCGACGACCTTCCCGTCGCCCACGGCGCGCCCTACCGGCTGCGCATCGAGAGCCAACTCGGCTACAAGATGGCGAAGTGGGTGACAGGCATCGAGTTCGTCGAGGACTTCGAGGACGTCGGCAAGGGGAAGGGCGGCTGGCGCGACGACGTGCTCCACTACTACCCCAACAGCGCGGATATCTGACCCGACTATCCGCCCCGAACTGACCGAGCAAGCCGCGACCCGCCCTGCCTCGTCTCGCTATCCCGATTCGGACGGCCCCGCCGGCACGAACCGACTCCCGAGGAGTACCCGTACGAGCGCCCGCGCCGCGCCGACGAGTGTGAGCGCCCACACGACCAGGGCGAACCAGCCCCAGTAGGCGGGGACGACCGAAAGCAAGCTGAACGTCCCGATACCGGCCAGGTTCAGCGTGGCTGCCGTGTACATCCCCATCGGGAACACCCGGCCCCACGCCGTCGGCGCGTACGTGTGTAATCGACGCCCGAACCCCAGCCTGGCCCACGGAACGAACAGCACCCACGCTGGCGGACGGTCCTCGATCCCCTCGGTCAGGAACGCCCACACGTCGAGCGCGAGCAATAGCGGGATCCACCACGAGGCGATCGCCCACGCGAGGAAGGTGATCCCGAGGATCACCGGCGCGTACGGTTCCCAGGCGACGACGGATTCCAGCCGCGGGCCCAGCGTCGCCCCCGCGAGCGTCGTGATCGCCGCAGCGCCCATCGTGATCCAGTAGGGGCCGGTCCAGTCCTCGGGGCGCACCGCACCCTCAAGGAGTCGGTAGGTGACGACTGTCACGACGACGAAATAGAGAACGTACCCGGCGCCGAAGTAGCTCATGCTCACCAGGACGATCTCGGTCGTGTACCCGTCGACGGCGCCCGAGAGCGACCCACCCAGGATCGCGAGCGACTGCATACAGACGATAACGAGCAGGAACGCCCCGTCGATGCGCTCGCTGACCGCGGGCTTGCCGGCGCCGACGAACTCGGTGACGAACAGGTAGTACAACAGCGCCGGTGTCACGGCGGTCATCGACACCCACAATACCGCCGCCGCACCCACCGCATCGAAGAACGTCAGCAGTTGGACGCCGACCGTGTTCGTCCCCACGACGAACGTCAGCGAACCCCAGTGCCGGTCCCTGTCGCGGAGGTCCGCGAGCACCCGTTTCGGAAAGAGGCCGACACGGACCCCGAGGACGCACACGAGCAGTGCATAGCAAGCGACGTTGAAGATCGCCAGCGGCGACGCGACCGCGCCGACGCCGAGTTCGCGGAACGCGATCGAGACGATCCCCGTGGACATGACGAGCCCGAAATACGCGGGGTCGAACGTCTCGATCGCGTCCACGACGCCCCCCGGTGAGGACGCTCCTCGGGCGGGGTCGCCGTTCCCGTCGCCCGGTTGCGATGCGCGGTCGTCCGGTCGTGATCCGTGTTCGGTCGGGTCCATGCGACGGCCTCCTCGAGAGACACCGGCCGCAACGGACCGGCCGGGATAAAAGGGACGGCATTCGGTCGGGCGAGTCCGGCTCGGCCGACGACAACGAGGGCACTGCCGGACGTGCTGGTGTCGACACCGTCGTAGACGGGTTAGTCCGTCTAGAAAAGTTTTATTCCGTCAGACCTCGTTCCGTCCGTATGGACGAGCCGCGAGCGGAACTGACCGCGGACGCGGACGCGGACGAGCGAGCGACACCGCCGGCGTTCGACGAGTTGACGCCCGTCGACGAGGTCGTCCGCGGCGAACGAACGCGCGACGACTTCCTTGACGCCGTCCTCGACGCCGACGACCCGATGACGGTCGGCGAGGTCGCCGACGCGGCCGGACACGGCACCGACGCGGCGCGGGAGTACCTGGAGTGGTTCGAGCGAATGGGGATCGTCACCCGTGTCACTGATTCGCCGGCGACGTACCGCCGGAACCCGTCGTACCTGCGATGGCGCCGGGTGCAGACGCTTCGGGAACGATACACCGACGAGGAATTGGTCGACCTCTTGGGGACCGAACGCGAGCGTGCGGAGACGTACGCGGCGGAGTTCGACGCCGACTCGCCCGACGAGGTGGCGATCACCGACCGCGCGTCCGACGACGGCCGGTCGGTCGAGGACGTGTGGGCGGACGTGAGCGCGTGGCGAACGTCGAGGCGACGGATCGACCTGCTCGAACGGGCACTGAAGGCTGAGGGAGAGGGATCGGCCGGCCGACGCCGCGCCGTATGACCGGCGGAGCGGACCCGGACGATCCGACCGACCCCACAGCGGGGGTGGGTGCACCGGCCGATTTCGACAGGCTGGACACGATCGCCGAACGACTCGACGGCGAGGACCGGTTCGAATCAGTGGACTCCCGCCCCGAGTTCGCACCGGACCGTGTGACGTGTTTGTACGACCTCGGGTTCTATCCGGAATCGGTTCGGTCCGCCCGCCTCGAGGTCGCGTGGTTCCAGAACGGGGACTTCTCACTCCACTACCACGAGGACCACGACGCCTCCACGTTCGATCACCGATGGGACCGCCACCCGTCGGATCACAACGCACGGGATCACGTGCACCCCGGTCCCGACGCGCCGACGCCGGGCGAGGATACCGTTCACCCCACGGACTGGCGTGACGTGCTCGCGTCCGTTCTCCATGAAATACAACGGCGACAGCGGGCGTTCTGGACGGAATGACCCCTCGTCAGTCGTCGTCCAGGAACGCCCGGATCCCGTCGGTCGTGATCACGGCGTCCGGGTCGTCGACGACGCGGCGGGCGGTCAGCTTCGCGGCCACGTCGTAGGCGAACAGCGCCGTGCCGAGGATGATGAGCGTGTCCCCGGGGAGCCGCGCCCAGAACAGCGACTGGATGAGCGGCCGGTTGTAGAACGCCAGCGAGCGCGCGGCGTCGTACCCCTGCGTGAACGACACCTCCAGCTGGATGAACCCGACCGGGAGGACGCTGACGAACACCATCAGCGCGAGGCCGACGTTCCACAGCCAGAACGCCCACCGGAGGCGCCGTCCCGACCAGTTCGAGACGGTGAACCGGAGCACGTACGTCGCCATCCCGATGGCGAGGAAGCCGAACGCGCCGAACATGGCGGCGTGGGCGTGGCCGACCGTGAGGTAGGTGCCGTGCTCGTAGTAGTTGATCAGCGGGAGGTTAATGAAGAACCCGAGCACGCCCGCCCCGACGAAGTTCCACACGCCGGAGGCGATGATGAACATGAACGGCAGCGTGTACGGGAACGACTCGCCGCTGCCGACGAGCGCCCGGTACTCGTTGATCGCCTCGAAGAGGATGAACACCAGCGGGATCAGCTCGAGCGTGGAGAACACGCTCCCGATGGGCACCCAGAGGTCGGGCATGCCGATCCACCAGTAGTGGTGGCTGACGCCGATGACGCCCGTTCCCATCACCAGCAGCGCCTCCAGCAGGACGGCCTTCTCGGCCGAACGCCGCCGCAGGAGGTTCATCGACACCAGCGTCATCGCGACGACGGCGACGATGAAGAACTCGAAGGCGCCCTCGACCCACATGTGGACGACCCACCAGCGCCAGAACTCCGTCACCGCGATGTTCGTCTCCGGGGTGAACATGAACCCCGCGGTGAACAGCAGCGCGATGGAGCCGCCGGCGTAGAGGATCATGTGCGCGAGCCCGTACGGCTCCTCCCGGTCGAGCAGGGGCTTGAGACCCCGTGCCGCGAGGGCGGCCCACGCGATGAACCCGACGAGCAGGCCGGCCTGCCAGAGCTTGCCGACCTCCAGGTACTCCAAGCCCTCGTTGCCGAGGATCCACCAGAGGTCGCCGTCGAAGTAGCCGTGGGCGCCGAGCCAGATGCCCGAGAGCCCGCCGACGGCGACGACGACGAGCGCGACGAGCAGACCCTTCACGTACCGGGCCTGGTTGTCGGGCTCGTAGCCCGTCAAGAGCGGCGGGAGGAACAGCCCCGCCCCCAGCCACAGCGTCGCGATCCAGAGGATCCCCAGATCGATGTGCCACGTCTTCGCCATCGCGAACGGGAGCAACTGGAGGACGTCGATGCCGAGGCCCGGGACCTCCTCGATCCCGAAGAACGCGTGCCGTTCGATGTAGTAGTGGGCGAGCAACCCGCCGAGCAACGTCTGTGCGAGGAACAACAGCGCCGCGACGGGGACGAACCACAGCGCGGCCGACTGGCTCGGCAGCAGGTCGATGTCGTCGGGGTGGGGCACGTCGACGCCCTCGGTCGACGGCTCGGGCAGGTCGATCGACGAGTACAGCCAGATCCCGACCCCCGCGCCGGCGACGAGCAGCACCATCGCGATGACGCTCCACGTCATCGCCGAGGCGCCGGGAGTGTTACCGGCGGCGGGTGCGGGCGGCCAGTCGTTCGTGAAGCTGTGGTCGGCGCCCGGGCGGTCGGTGTGAGAGAACCACGCGGTCCACATCGCGAAGTCGGCGAAGCGCCGCGCGTCCTCCTCGGAGTCGATCATGTCGACGGGGACGCCCCGGGCGTTCGAGCCCTCGTGGTAGCGCTCGACGTACTCCTGGCGCACCTGTTCGTGGGCGTACGCCTCGGCGGCGGAGTACTCGATGACCCCGTCCCCGGGCGACCCGTCGTCGAGGTCCGACTTCACGAGCGAGTCGACGGCCGCGCGCTCCTCCGCGGGGAGGTCGTCGTACGCGTCGCCGTAGCGCTCCTCGGCGTAGTACTCGCGCATCGCCTCGGTCTTCAGGTCGAGCGCGTCGGCGGTGTAGTCGGGGCCGAAGTACGCCCCGTTGCCGAGGATCGAACCGTGGTTCATCAGCCCGTCCCGCTGGAATGCGGCCTTGCCGGCCTGTACGTCGTCGCCCGTCGCGAGCGTCTCGCCGTCGGGCCCGACGATCCGGTCGGGGATGGGCGGCGCCTCCTCGTACGCCAGCGCGGCGCCGGCGCCCATCACGACGAGGTTCACGACGAAGGCCACGACGAGCGCCTTCGCCAGCGTCCGTCTCGTTACTCTCATGCGGTCGGGGATACTCTCGTGAGGGATTTCAGTCCGTCCGGCGTTCCGCCGGGGCGGGGACCGACACGAACATGTTCCCGGCGGCGCTGGCGGCGGAAGCGACGACAGAGCCGCCAGGCTCGTCGCCGATCAGTATCCGAGGTTCTCGTACTCCTCGGGGTCGTCCGACGGGTCCAGCCGGAGGAGTTCGAGTTCGCGAACAGCCTTCACCGTCTTTCCGGCGTCGACCCGCGCGAGGAACCGGGGGCCGCGTTCGGGCGGCAACGGGTCGCCGTCCCGCTCGATCGCGAGGTGGGCCGAGAGCGCGGTCGCCACCGGGACGCAGACGGCGTAGTCGCCCGCGGCGGCGACTCGGAGGTGGGTGGCGTCGCCGTCGAGGTCAACGTCCGCGACCTCCAGCACCGCTGCGATCGGAACGCCTCGCCACACCCCGCCCCAGCGCTCGCCGCTGGCGCACATGTACTCCCGTTCGATGCGCTCTCGATCCATCGTGCGTAGGCGGTCAAGCTCCACGGCCGCATAGTCGTCGCCGGCGCTGACGGTCACGGCGACGCCCGACGCCGCCGTGTCGTCGCTTGCGTCGTCCCCGACGGCCCGCGCGTGGTTCCGTGTGCTCACCGGCCGGTCACCTCCGGCCCTCCCGATTCCGCGTCGGCAGCCGCACGCTCGGCGTCCGTGGGTGCCCCGTCCACCGGCCGCTCGACCGTCAGCGACCAGCGGCCATCATCGTGGCGGCGGACGCGGGGATCGAGCGCGTCCGGTGGACAGCCGAACCCGGCGGCGACCACATCGAGCAGCGGGTCCGGCGGCGTCGAGTCGAGAACCGACAGCCGCCCGCCGGGGTCGGTGTCGGCGGCCTCCGCGCGGACGTGCTCGCGGCGCGGACGCTCTGGCATCCCGCGCACGTCGACGGCCGCCGAGGGCACCGGGTCGTCGCCGTCTAATCCGATCCGCTCCCGAACGGCCGCCGCGACCTCACGGGCCGCGTCCGGGACGGCGTCATCGCCGTCCGCGGCGGGATCGACGGCGAGTCGGTCGCGCAGGTCCGCGTCGAACGGGAGGCTCGCGAGCACGGGACACTCCAGCGTGTCGCCGGCATCGACATCTCCGTCGAACAGGTCGTGGCTGTCGCCGCAGGTCGGACAGGTGAAGCCGTCCATGTTGCTGACGACGCCCAGCGTCGGGACGCCGTTCTCGTCGAGTAACTCGCGGAACCGAGCAGTATCTGACAGCGCCGTCGCCGCCGGCGTCGACACCAGCACGGTTCCGTCGACGGGGACCGACTGGGTGATGGTGAGCGGGATGTCGCCCGTTCCAGGGGGGACGTCGAGCACGAGCACGTCGAGGCGGCCGACCTCATCGTCGTCGACTTCCACGTCTCGCGCAGCGGCCTCGTCCGCAGTGTCGACGGTGTGGCCCCACGCGGTGTCGAACAGCAGCTCCGAGAGCGCCTCGTGGGCCATCGACCCGCGCCAGGCGACCGGACCGCCGTCCGCGAGGAGGCCGACGCTCATCGTCTCGATCCCGGCGCGCTCGACGGGGGCGGCGGCGCCGTCGTCGGTCGCGCGAACCGGCCCCTCGACATCGAGAAGCTCCGGCACGTTCGGGCCGTACACGTCTGCGTCGAACAGCCCCACGTCGAGTCCGTCGGCCGCCAGCGCACGGGCGAGCGCGACCGAGACGGTCGTCTTGCCGACGCCGCCCTTCGCGCTGGCGACGGCGACGACGTGGTCGACCCCGTCGAGCGCCCGGTCGGCTGCCGGGGCGGGGTGCTCGTGCACGTCGCCGTGGCCGCCGTGGCCGACGTCGTCGTGCTCACCCGCGTCGCCGGGTGCTTCGTCGCGCGCGTCCATGTCCTCGGTACCCACCTCCTCGACGCGGACTTCCTCGACGCCCGCGACCTCGAAGACGGCCCCCCGGAGTCGCTCGACCGCGAGATCGGCGGTTTCGGGATCGATCTCCCCGACGGTCGGGGCCGAATCCAGGGAGACGGCGAGCGTGACCGTCCCGTCGGCCGCGCGAACGTCCGTGACGACGCCCGCCGTGAACGGGTCGTCGGCGAGCCCGTCGGGGAGCGATGCGTCGGCGAGAGCGCCGGCCGCACGTTCGACCAGCTCGGCGTCCTGGTCGGCGGAGTCGCCGACGCGGCCGCCGCCGTGAGCGTCGCAGTTGTGCGCCGGGTCGTCGACCATCACCACACCTCCCCGGTCTCCCGGTTCTCGGGGTCGTCGGTGTCCATCAGCGTGCCGCCGTAGGGACGGAAGCCGAAGCCGTAGCGCTCGGCGACCGCCTCGACGAGGTCCTCGCGCTCGGCGATGACGTCCGTCTCGAAGCCGTAGCCCTCGACGGCCGCGACGAGCCCGTCGTCGTCGATCCGGCCGGCGGCGTGGGCGTCGGCGATGGCCGAGCGGAACGTGTCGGCGTTGCGCCGCAGGCGCATCGCCTCCTCGAACGTCGCCTCGATCGCGTCGGTCGGCTCCTCGCGGTCCAACGGAACCTCGTCGAGCAGGTCGACCGCGCGGGCATCGTAGTCGTCTGCCGCCGAGAGTACCTCGGCGACGCGGTCGCGCATCGATAGGTCACGCCAGTTGTCACGGGCGTCGCCGGGTACGAACTCGTCGACGACCGACTCCCAAGTCGCGTCGCTCTCGGGGTCCTCGAACGCCTCGGCGACGAACGCCGCGACGTGGTCCTCGGGGACCTCGATTCCCAGCCGTTCGCCCGCCCCGGCCGCCGAACCGCCCGCGTCGGTCGCTGGCTCCTCGCCAGATTCTTCGCCGGTCGCGTCGAGTTCGTAGTCGCTCATGTCGTGTCACCTCCGTCCGTCGCGGTCGGTTCGCCCGCCCGGACCGCTCGGCGGGCCGTTCGGTCCGCCGCCGAGGCCGCCGGGTGCCCCCCGAGAGAAGTCGGTCGGCGGACCGCCGGGCGCGCCGACGCCCCCGGGTCGTCCGCCGGGCGTCTCCTCCGGGCGATCGGGGCCGCCGCCGGGTGCCGAGGACGGAACCTCGATGTCATCGGGGTCCTCCCCGCGGGCAGTCGCCAGCGCGAGCTTCGCGGCCCGGACCACGTCCTCCGAGCGGTCGGTGACGCCCTGCGACTCAAGCGCCTCCTCCGCGCGGTCAGTCCCCAGTTCGCCCAACGCGGTCGCTGCGCCAGCGCGAACGAAGGCTTCGGAATCGCGTGCGAGCACAGCCGCGAGGACGGTCACGGTCTCTGTCTCCTTCCCGGGGAAGGTCGCGAGATACTTCGCGGCGTACTCGCGCACGCCGGCGTGGGGATCCTCCTTGAGCCGCTCGCGCAGCGTCGCCGCGTCCGCGGTTCCCGTCTTCGCCAGTGCGATGACGGCGTTTCGGCGGACGTACCCCGAGTCGTCCGTGAGGGCCTCCCGTAGGCGCTCGCCTGCACTCTCCGGCGCCGCCCGCGCCAGCGCGACGACGGCCTCCGCGCGAACCCACTCGTTCGAGTCGTCGACCGCGGGCGCGATCGCGGGCGCGTCCGCGCCGGCGACGCCGAGCGCCTCGACGGCGAACTGCCGCACGTCCGGGTTGCCGTCCCGCTCGACGCGCTCGGCGAGCCGAGAGAGCGTCTCCCCGGCCAGGCCCTCCTCGGCCGCGTCGACCAACCCGAGCGCGGCGTCGCGGCGTGTCGCGGCCTCCGGCGCTCGCAAGGAAGTTTGAAGCGTCTGTTCGTCCTCAGCCGGCGCCCGTCCCCGGGCGCTCCAGTTCGCGTAGTCGTCCGAGTTCATGAGTGGTGTGTGGTGTCAGGACCGCCGTCTGATCGACCGGTACGCGACGAGGTACGTGACAACGACGACGCCGACGACGCCGGCGAGCCCGTTGCCGAAGCTCCGGGTGACCCAGAGGCCGTCGTCGCCGGACACCGTCCCCTCGCCGTCGCCGGCGGCGCCGTCACCGCCCGAGCCGCCGGAGTCGCCCGAGGAGTCCGATGGTACCGACAGCTCGTCGCCCTGTAGCTGGCTGAACCGCAGGGTTATCGACTTCTTGCCGTTCACCTCGTCGGCGCTGCCGTTCCAGACCGCGAACGCGATGTGGACAGGCTCGCCGCCCGTGAGCCCGGCGTCGTAGGTGCCGTTGGCCGTTCGCTCGCGGACGAACACGACCTGCCAGCCGTCGTCGGTCCGGCGGCCCGAGGCCTGTACGGGCTGGTTCTCGGCGTAGCTCAGCGAGCCGTATCCCTTCGCGTAGTAGTTCTGACCGTAGTCGGCGTAACGCTGCTTCGAGAGCGGGTTGTCGGCCGCGAGTCCGGGCTTCGTCTCGGCGTCCGGGTGCGGGTACGTGTACATGTCGCCGCCGACGTCCTGATCGCCGTGTTGCCAGCTCGCGCGCCAGTACCAGATGTTGACGGGCGTGTCGCCGCCGCCCATCATGATCGGCGGCTGCTCGCCCCGACGGACCATGATCGCCGCGGCGTCGCTGTAGGCGCCCGGCTCGGAGATGTTCGTGTCGGCAGTCGGATCCTCCCAGGTCAGCCTGAAGGCGACGTGCGTGTCGTTCGCCGCCGTCTCGACGGCGAGCTGGCCGACGCTGCCGCCGCCGTACGGGAGCGCCATCTGTTGGGGGTTGAGTTGGACCGTCCGCTCGGTGGCGTTCTCCCACGCGAGCGCCCCTGGCTCGGTCGGGGCGGTGTCGACGGCCGCGACCGGCTGGCTGCCGCTCGTCACGGCCGCGCCCATCGCCGCCTGCGCCGACAGCAGCAGCGCCAACACGACGGCCGTGATGGCTGTCGCACCCAGTGCCGCTGAGGTATCGACGCGGGCGGTCACGGCCGAGCGATCCGGGAGGCGCGTCCACGGGCGACCGGCCGCGTCGCTCACGCTGTCCCACCCCCGTTGGCGGCCTCCGTCTCCGGCGGGTCCGGATGGCTCGCGCGGTCGCGCTCGATCAATTCGGTCGCCAGGTCCGCGGCGGCGACGTACACCTCCGCGGCCGGCTCCGGCACCGCCTCGCCCTCGACGGCCGCGCCGAGGTCGTGTGCGAGGCCGGGGAGGAAGTCCGCGAGGTGTTCGGACAGCACCGTCGCCTCCGCGAGCTCGAGCGTCCGCGCGTCGTCGCCGTCGGGGTCCGCCTCCGCGACGGCCCGGCGGGCGGCGAGCACCTGCATGAGTTCCAGCTCGATGGCGACGTGGTCGCGACGTTCGTGATAGTCGTCGGCGCGCTCCAGATCGAACGCGTCCAGTAACCCGGAGACGGTCGCGATCCGCCGCTGTTTGGCGCTCAGGTCGTCGCGGACGGTGTAGTCGGCCTCGTATGGAACGACCGGGTACTCGCCGTCGTCGCCCGGGAGCCCGAACAGGGCGTCGTAGCCGTCCGCGAACGTCTCGGCGTCCAGATCCGCGGCCGTCAGAGCGGCCGCGAGGTCGTCGCCAGCGTCGCCGCAGCCGAGCCGGTCGGCCGCCTCGCACATGCTCTCGTTGGCCTCCGGGTCGGTCAACTCCGCCACCGTCTCCTCCTCGGGGTAGCAGAACACCCCCGCGAGGACGGCGTACAGCGCCGCCCGGGAGCCGTGGTATCGTTTCAGCTCCTCGAACTCGTTCGGTTCCGTCGGCGTAGTGGGTGATGGCTCGGTCATCGTGATCACCTCACGGCTGGTTGGTCCACTGTTCGCCCTCGCGGACCTCCATGGGCTCCTCGATGGGCATGTCGACGACCTTCTTCCCCTTGCGGTCCCAGCCCTTCACGCGGTTTTCCTTCACCCGGTACGTCTCGATGAGCCGGGTGGTCGCGCCGAACAGCTGGAGGATGCCGAGCACGTGGTGGCTCGGGTCGCGGGCGCGCTGCTGGACGATCTTCACCGACTCCTCGTAGGTGGAGCCGGGCCAGTCGTTGCGCTTCTCGTCGACGTTCGGCGTGAACATCTGCGTGAGGAACTCCGGCGGCACGTGGTACGGCGGCATGTAGAACACCTGCGGCCGGGTCCCGAACTGCGGGTACAGCGGCAGCGCCACCTTCTCGTCGGACTTGACGAGGTAGTTGATCGGCGAACGGCCGTCGGCCGCCGAGGAGACGTCGTTCGGGTGACCCGCGTCCGGTCCGCGGTTGATGTTCCCGTGCAGCCGCGTCTTCCCGATACATGAGGAGACACACCGCGGGACGTTGCCGTCCTCGATGCGGGGGAAACAGCCGACGGGCTTCTCGGAGATGCCCGTCTCGGGGTTGTACATCGGCTTGTGGTACGGGCACGACTTCACGCAGCGGCGGTACCCCCGGCACCGCTCCTGATCGAGCAAAACGATGCCGTCTTCCTCGCGCTTGTAGATCGCCTGTCGCGGACACGCCGCCAGGCAGGCGGGGTTCTTGCAGTGATTGCAGAGTCGCGGGAGGTAGAACTGCCACATGTCGTGGTACTGCTCGTTCTCGGGGTCGGACTCCACCACGTCGCCGGCGGGGTACTCACCGTGAGACTGGTCGTCCCCGAGGGCGGGGTACTCCCACTCCTCCTTGGCGGCGACGTAGCCGCGGACCTGCTCGCCGTCCTCGGCCGCCTCGAAGATCGTCTCGTCGGGACCCAGGTCGTCGAGCAGGCGCATGTCCCAGCCCATCGGGTAGCCGCCGTACGGCTCGGTCTCGACGTTCATCCACCACATGTACTCCTCGCCCTCCCCGCTGGTCCAGGTGGACTTGCAGGCGAACGAGCAGGTGTTGCAGTTGATACACCGGTTCGTGTTGATCACCATCCCCCAGTGCCAGTCGCGCTCCTCTTCGCGGTGCTCGTAGGGGTAGCTGTGCTCGCGGCCGAGCTGCGGGTTGTGTACCTCGGGCATCAGGAGTCACCTCCGCTGCCGCCGGCGTCGCTTCCGGCGTCCGTCTGCAGGCTGCCGTCGATGTAGTCGCTCACCAGGTCGTCCTTCCGGGCGTCGGCCGGGCGCCAGTCGGCCTCCTCGTACTTCTCGACCTCGACGAGCGTGTCGCGCTCGACGCCCGTCGGCGCCCAGACGGCCTCCTCGTACCCCTGTGCGAACCCGGCGCCCTGCCAGGCGATGTCCTCGTCGACGAGGTCGGAGACGTTGGGATCGCCGAAGGTCGGCTTGTGGACCATGCCGTCCGATTCCAGCAGCGGGTCCAGCCAGATGTTCGTCGCCACGTTGTAGCCGTGGGCGTCCTTGTCGGGCGCCTCCTCGTCCTCGGGGAACTGCTGGTCCCACCAGCCGTGCCAGATGGTGAGCTGCCCTACGTCGCCGGCGTCCGTGGGTCGCTGGCGCTCGCTCACCATGACGCGCACGACCATCGACCCGCGCTCGCCGGAGATACGGACGTAGTCGCCTGTCTCGACGCCAACGTCCGCTGCGTCGCTGGGGTGCATCTCCACGAACGGCTCGCCCAGCGGCGGGGCGTCGTTCGTCTCGCCGTCGCCGGTCGGGAACGAGAAGTCCTCGACGAGGCGCTCGGTCCCCTCGGGGTCGGCGTTGGTCGACCCGAAGTCACGCGAGGACCAGATGAGGTTCCAGTCGGTCATCCCCCACGACGAGTGGGTTCGGTACTTCGGGTGGGGCGTGTTGTAGTGGAACCTGTTGCCGTCGTCGAACAGGTCGTTGGTGCCGTCTTTGGCCTCGTCCCAGCGCTTGCCGGGGTCGTACGGTGTCCCCTCCACGCTCTCGTAGTGGTGGATGTCGTCGCGGCCGAGCTCGATCAGCCTGTCCTCCTCCTTGTGGAACTCCATGCGGCCGGTCTTCGTGTAGAACGGCCGGTCGTCGTGAACTTGCGAGTAGAAGGGAACCCGCGGATACGTCTTCAGCTTCAGGCGCTCGGGGCCGTCGCGGAGGTCCGCCACGTCGATCCCCTGCGTGGTCGTCCCGGCGTCGAACGCCTCCTGAATGTAGTTCGTCACGTCGCCGTCGTCATCGAGGAACTCCGCGAAGTAGTCGCGGAAGGAGTCGACGTTGCGCTCCTCGGGCGGGATCTTCTCGTCGAGCTTCTCGGCGACGCGGGCGACGATCTCCCCGTCCTGTTTGGTGTCGTAAATGGGCTCCATCACCCCGCTGTCCATGTGGACGAAGGGGTTCTCCGGGCCGACGGTGATGTCGGGGTACTCACACTCCAGCCAGGAGGGAACCGGGAGCACGATGTCCGCGTAGCGCGCGGAGTAGGTCATGTGCATGTCCGAGACGACGAACAGCTCGTTCGCCGTGTCGGGGTGGGTGACGAAGTTCTGCATCACGTGCTCCTGGTGTTTGGTCTGGTTCAGGAGGTTGCAGTTCATCGTCCACAGGACCTCGGGACGGTGGAGATTGAACGAGGACGCCCCCTCCGGCATCAGCGGCTCCTCGAGGTCGTCCTGCGCGACGAGGTCGCCGTCGTAGTCGCCGCGGATCGAGCTCGGGTCGAGCGTCTCCCCGCCGAAGAAGGCGAACATGTGGCCCGGGTAGATCCCGTGGGCGCTGTTGCCGTCGGGGTTGACGTACGTCGGGTACCCGTCGAGGAGTTCGATCTTGTACTGGCCCGAGTAGTTGTAGTAGCCGGCGCCGCGCTCGCCGATGTTCCCGAGCATCGCCTGCACGAGGAAGATTCCCCGCTGCACCTCGCTGGCGCCGTAGAACCAGTGGTTGATCCCCTCGCCGGTGAACCACTGGGCCCGCTCGGCCGCGGCGAACTCTCGGGCGGTCTGTCGGAGCTTCTCGGCGGGGACCGTCGTGATCTCCTCGACGGTCTCCGGCGCGTAGTTCTCCATCACGTTCGCCTTCTGGCGGGCGAAGTCCGAACGGACCTCGACGGTGGAGCCATCAGCCAACGAAACCTCGGATTCGACCTCCAATCGGGCCGTCTCGGGCGTCTCCTCGCCGACCGACTCCCGGTCAACGGCGTGAAGGTCCCCGTCCTCCCCGAGAACGACGAACCGACCCCAGTCGCCCTCGATATGGTGGCTCGGCTCCTTCTCGACGCCGCCCTCGGGCGGATCGACGTCCTCGAAGACCTCGTGGGCGCGGAGGTACTTGTCGGAGTCCTCACGCACCAGCAACGGGAGCGACGTGTACCCCCGCATGAACTCCTCGTCGTACAGTTCCTCGTCGATGACGACGTGTGCGAACGCGAGCGGAACGGCCGGGTCGCTGCCGGGACGAACCGGGAGCCAGCGGTCACACTTCTGGACCGTCGGCGAGTAGTCGGGGTAGATCCCAACCATCTTCCCGCCGCGCTCGCGGGTCTCCTGGAGCCAGTGGTTATCCGCGAGCTTGTTGTGGATGAGGTTCTTCCCCTGCATGATCGTGTAGTCGGCCGCCCGCCAGGCCGACGCGTCGGAGTCGCTGGTCTGGTACCCCGTCGTCATCACGTGTCCCGGCGGGAGGTCCGCGTACCAGTCGTACTCGGTCCACTCGCAGCCGCCGAATATCGACGCGAGCCGGCGGGCCGACCCGTGGCGCGTGAACAGGCCGTCGGCCTTGATGGCGTTGAACACATGGAAGCGTTTCTCGTCCTCCAGGCTCGCCATCTTCTCGGCGATCAGGTCGAGCGCCTCGTCCCAGGAGACGCGCTCGAACTCGTCCGAGCCGCGACCCTCGGGGTTCGGGTCGTCGGGGTCCCACCCCTTCCGGACGAGCGGGTACTTGATCCGGCTCGGCTCGAACGTGCGCCGGTGCAGCGTCAGCCCCTTCATACACCCACGGGGGTTCCAGTGGCGGCTGACGCCGGCCTCCTCGTATCCACCCGGGGAACCGGGGCCGGGGCTACCCTCCTCCTCGTGGTAGATCTGCTCGGCGCGGATCGGCACGCCGTTCTTCATGTAGAAGTTGAGCGCGCACGACTGCGTGCAGTTGGGGTGACACACCGTCCAGTCCACGCGGTCGTACGCGTAGATGTCGTGGTACACCTCCTCCCAGTCGCGGTTCGGGTACGACTTGAGGGGGTTGTCGACCGACGTGACGGGGTCGACGGACTGTGTGGCGGCCCATCCGCTGGAGACGAGCGTAGAGACGGTGCCCGCAGCTGCCGCCTTCACGAAATCCCGACGGTTCAGTTCCACGTCGATCCCCCTCCGTGCGAACGCGTACACATACACGTTCGTTCGGACGTGACCTTCAACAACCGATACTCTCGTTCCGGGCGACTGAGGGCGGCCGCGAACACCTTCACGTGCCCGTGAAAAACCCCGTCGGGCGTCGGTTCCTAGCCCGGGGAGGCGCGCCTGTAGCCTCCGTCGACAGTTCGGGGGATCAGCAGCAGTACATGAACGGGTACATCAGTGCGACCCGGTCCCCGTCCTCCAACTCGGTGTCGAATCCGCCGAGGTGTTCGTTGAACCGTCCGTTGATCGCGATCCGGGCGTACGCCCGCGTTCGGTCGCCCTCGGGGTTCGCCGTGAAGTCGTCGGGGAGCTCGTCGGGCGCGGGGGCCCAGCCGTGGGCGACCTCCTCCTCGGGCGTCTCGCCGATAAGGAACTCCGCTACGTCGTGCTCATCGAGGAACGCCTCGAGGAACTCCCGGAGCGTCGTCCCCTCGAAGGAGTACTCGAACCGGTGTTCCGGGAGGGCATCGTACAGCCGTCCGGTTCCCTTCACCTGGACGGTGGTAACCGTCCGCTCGTCCTCGCGCTCTGCGGCGTCGGTATCGGCGACACTCATGGGAGAACCTGGGCGTTCGGAGACCCTCAACGCCGCCCCGAACACGTTCGACGCGAAGGGACGGCGCGGTCCCGTCGTGTGTCAGTCGCTGGAGAACGCGGGCGACCCGGCTCCGAGCGTGCCGTCGCCCGCGCGCTCGGCGGGAGTGAGGTAACACTGCGGGTCGCGGGCGCCGAACTCTCCCTCGACCGTCAGCGCGCGCAGGCGTGAGGCGCCCCGGCAGATGTCGCTGTACGCGCAGGTTCGACATTCCTCGCCGAGGCTGTCCGGACGGTCGCGAAGCCGACGGAGAAGGGGGTTCGATTCGTCCTCCCAGATGTCGCCGAACGGGCGGTCTCGGACGTTCCCCAGCGAGTACGACTGCCAGAACTGTGTCGCGTGGACGTTACCCTGGTAGTCGATGTCGGCGACGCGCTCGCCCGCCGGATCGCCGCCGTTGGTTCGGAGGTATCGGCGGACGCGCTCGGCGCGCTCGGGACCGAACTCGCGACGGGCGTACTCGACGATGTATGCCGCGTCGCAGTAGTTGCCCACGAGCAGCGTCTCGATCTCCTCGCCGTCCTCGTGATACTCGCGCGTCAGGTCGACGAGGCGCTCGACGGCGTCGCGGCGCGCCTCGGGCGTGATGTCGGCGTCCGGGACCCCGCGACCACCGTACGCGAGGTGGTAGAAACAGAAGCGGTCGACGCCCACGTCGGTGAGCAGGTCGACCACGTCCTCCATGTCGGGGACGGTGTCCTCGGTGACGGTGTAGCGCAGCCCGGTCTTCAGCCCCACGTCGAGACATGCCTCGATGCCGCGGATCGCGGAGTCGAAGGCGCCCTCTTGCCCGCGGAACTCGTCGTTCACCTCGCGGCGGCCGTCCACCGAGATGCCGGCGTACGCGAGGCCGGCGTCGCGGAGTTCGCGGGCGCGCTCGCGAGTGAGCAACGTTCCGTTGGTCGACAACACCGGCCGGATCCCGGCGTCGCTCGCGTGGGCAACGAGTTCGGGGAGGTCCTCTCGAACGAGGGGCTCCCCGCCCGAGAAGAGGACGACCGGGACGCCGTAGTCGGCGAGTTCGTCGAGCATCCCCTTCGCCTCGGCGGTCGAGAACTCTCCGGGGGCGGCGCCGACGTCGGCGCCCGCGTAGCAGTGAGCACACGAGAGGTTGCACCGTTTCGTCCCGTTCCAGACGACGACGGGGCGCTCCTGTTTTCGCTCGCGGATCTGTTCGGCCGTGGAGTCGCCGTCGCCGTACCGGAGCCCGTCCCCCTCGGCGTCGAGATCGTACAGGAGCTTGCTGACGGAGATCACGACTCCACACCCCCGTCGTCGGCTGTCATGTCGGTCGCATCGTATTCGGCCCCGAGGTCGCGGTCGCTGAACCGAGCGACGCGGTCGCTACGTGTCAGCCACAGCGTCGACGCGTCCGGGAACAACGTGCTCGCCTGTTCGTGCGCCACGTCGGAGGAAGCCGCGGTGACGCTGCCGACGTGCCGGAGCGGGTCTGCGGGCGACTCGCGGTGAAACACCTCCCACTCGGGCGCGTCGTCCGCCCGCGCCGCGTCGACCCGCGTTCGCCGGTCGGTGTCTGCCATCGTCGGGAGAACGACGGCCGTACTATACGGCGTTCACGACGACTCCCAGCGAGTGGGAACCAGGGAGAACCGCTTATCAGTCCCCCGTCAACGACGAGGTGATGTCCGACCGATCTCCCGACCGGCGAACGGTACTGCGCGCGACCGGACTCGTGGCCGCTGGCGGACTCACCGGGTTGGCCGGCTGTACGGCCGGAAGCGGAAGTGAAGGTGGAACCGGTGAGGGCGACGGTGCCAACACCGAGGAGCCGACCGCGACGCCGGAACCGAGCGGCGACGGTGGATCCTCCGGCGGCGACGGCGCAGACACCGGCGGCGATTCCGGTTCGGCCGAGTCGTTCGACGGCTGGTTCGACGGCGTCGACAACTACGACGGCGTCGTCGACGAGACGGGAGCCGACGAGGTGACCGTCGAGGTCGGTACGGAGGCCAACGGCGGCTACTACGGATTCGGTCCCGCCGCGGTCAGGGTGTCCACGGGAACGACCGTGGTCTGGGAGTGGACCGGACAGGGGTCGAGCCACAACGTCGCAGCCGAGGATGGCTCCTTCGAGTCCGAGTTGGTCTCCGAGGAGGGACACACGTTCAGTAACACGTTCGACTCCTCCGGGACGATCAAGTACGCCTGTACCCCGCACAAGGCGATGGGGATGAAGGGCGTCGTGGTCGTCGAGTGATCGAGGAGGCCTACCCGCGGAGACCCACTCGCATCCATGTTCGACACGAGCCAGCGCCCGATCGTCCTCGTCTGGGAGGCCTCACGCGCGTGCGATCTGGCCTGTGACCACTGCCGGGCGGAGGCGACACCCGGGCGACATCCCGACGAACTGACGACAGCGGAGGGCAAGCGCCTGCTCGACTCCGCGCGGGAGTTCGGCGACGGGCAGGTGGTCGTCCTCTCGGGCGGCGACCCGCTCAAGCGCGACGACCTCGCGGAGCTGATCGCTCACGGCGACGACATCGGCCTCCGGATGGCGCTCACACCCAGCGGGACCGCGTCGCTGACGCGCGAGCGCATCGCCCGGCTCGCCGACGCCGGCCTCCGACGGGTCGCCCTCAGCATCGACTCGGGCGATCCCGCGGTTCACGACGGCTACCGCGGCGAGCAGGGTGTCTTCGAGGAGACAGTGCGGGCCGCGCGGTGGATCCGCGAGTCGGATCTGGGCCTGCAGGTCAACACGACCGTGTGCGAGCGAACCGTCGACGAACTCCCCGCCGTCCGCGAGCTCGTCGGCGACCTCGACGCGGTGCGCTGGAGCGTGTTCTTCCTCGTTCCGGTCGGCCGGGGTGCGATGCTCGATCCCGTCTCGCCAGAGCGAGCGGACGCGGTCATGGACTGGCTCCACGGCGTCGACGACGACTCGTCGTTCGCGATCAAGACGACTGAGACCCCACAACACACCCGCGTCGGCCTCGAACGGCGCGGCGTCGAGCCGGCCGAGATGGCACCCGGAGTCGGGGCGCCGGCGACCCGGCCGAACGTCCGCGCCGGCGACGGCTTCGCGTTCGTCAACCACGTCGGCGACGTGACGCCCTCGGGCTTCCTACCGGAGCCAGCCGGAAACGTTCGCGAGGACGATCTCGTGGACCTGTACCGGAACGCCGATCTGTTCCAACGGCTGCGTGACCGCGACGCGCTCACCGGGAAGTGCGGCGCCTGCGAATTCCGAGACGTCTGCGGCGGCTCCAGGTCGCGGGCGTACGCGGTCGCCGGCGACCCGCTCGCCTCCGATCCGCTGTGTCCGTACGTCCCGGAGGGATACGACGGCCCGGTGCCCGACCGCGTGGGCGACGCCTGAGTCGTCGCCGGTGGACCGCTCGCGGACTACTTCTCGCGACGGCCTGCCCCGACGAGCCGCTTCAACAACGGCCGGTCCGAGGGTCGTTCCGCCAACAGCAGGGAGGCCTCCACGTCGTCGGCGATGTTCATGTGAAGCGAGTCGGTAACGAGCCGCGAGAGCAGCCCCTGTTCGGTGGCGCCGATGAGGACGAGGGTGTTGTCCTCGGCCGCCCGCTCGATCGAGTCCTCCACGTCGCCGGACTCGTCGACGATGCGGTCGGCGTCCTCCAGATCGTTCTCAGCGGCCCACTCCGCGAGGAACGTCTCGCCGCGCTCGCGGTCCCCGGGACCGTCCGCGACGTGAAGCAGCGATATCTCCGCGTCGAGGGCCTCGCGGAGCCCGCGGGCGACCTCGGCGCTCAACACGGAGTTCGGACCGCCGGCGGTCGGGAGCAGGACGCGAGAGCAGTCGAGTCCGCGGTCCTTGACGACGAGGAAGTCACACGGCAGGCGGTTGGTCAGCTCGTCGATCGGGCGTTCGGCCCGAGCCGAGGCCCAGACTCCGTCGTCCGCCCAGCCCATCATCACCAGGTCGGGACGGGTGCGGTTCGCGCGGTCGAAGACGTCCTCGAAGGATCGGTGCGTGACGAGCGTCGAGGTCTCCAGGTCGGCCTCGTAGCGTTCGCCGAGGTCGCGCACGTCCCCGAGCAGCTTGCTCGACTCGGCGGTGATCCGGTCGTGATCGGCTCGACGTTTGCCGTGGCTTGGTCCGGATGGGATCTGCACCATGTGGACCACGTGGACGACGCCCTTCTCCCGGGTCGACGCGAGCGCACAGGCCATCTCGACCAGCCGGGACTCGGTTCGGGGATTGGTGATCGGAACGAGGATCCGGAAGGAATCGGGGTCGCGGACGAACTCCTCGACCGTGTCGAACAGCGGCACGTACGAGCGCCCGGCGAGGCTCCCGAGCAGCGACTCGCGGATCGATAGCCTGCGGACGTTCTCGAAGCGCGCCGTCTCCAGGCGCTCCTCGGTCGTCTGGTAGTAGTTGACGATCGTGACCAGCACGACCCCGCCGACGGTGTTGCCGACCAACACCGGGATCACGAAGTCGGTCATCGCCAACAGGAACCCCAGGTCGCCGACGAGCATGAGGTAGACCGCCTCGGTGAACGAGACGACGCTGTGATTGAGGTTCCCCAGCGGGATGGTGAGAAACGCGAGGTAGACGACGACCAGCCGGGAGATGGTGTCCTGTGCGGCGAAGTTCATCCAGACGACGCCCGCGACGATCAGCCCGGCGAATCCTCCCCTGAAGAACAGTTCCCAATTGGTGGTCTCGTACACGCCCGTCGCCGCCAGATCCGCGGCCACTGCCGCCGCTTCAGGGGAGAACACGCCGCCGTACGCCAGCACGATGGCGCCGATCGCACCGCCGGTGAAGTTCCCGAGCGCGACGATCGTCCAGTGGCGCAACAGCGACGGCACCGACGCCAGACGCTCCAGCGTCAACGCGACCGGGGGGAGGGTGTTCTCGGTGTACAGCTGGTAGCCGCCGATGATGATGTAGATGAAGCCGATCGGGTACAGCATCGCCGCGACGACGCTACTGTCCGTCTGCGGATACATCGAGGCGTACACCAACAGCGTGATCGTGATCGCGAACCCGCCGGCCAGCGCAGCGAAGAACAACTCGCGGGCACCGGACGTGATCTCGTGGTCCGCGTCGGCGACGATCCGCTGGAACACCTCGTCCGAGGAGAAGCGGTCCGGAACGACCGATCCCGACTCCGGAACGCCGTTGTCCGTGTGATCGTGCCCGTCATCGCCGGACGCTGGCGACGAGCCGTCGTGCGGATCAGCCATTGTTTCTACCAGCGACACCGGAACAATGAATCTTGGTTTCGTCCACTGACTCGTGACGGGGACACGCGGGCAGCATCGTGGGGCCAACTGCGTGATCCGATGGTCGCGACCCCCGCTGTGACCGCGACGGATGGAGCGCGTCCGCCGGTCAGCTGGTGAGGACGGCGACCGCGACGCTCACGTGGGGGCCTCCACCGTCACTCCCCTCCCTCCGCTGGCGACGACGTCGAGCGGATCGTGACCGTTTCGATCCGGCTGTCGTCCATCGCGGTGACCTCGACGACGTGGCCGTCCACGTCGAGCGAGTCACCCATCTCCGGCACCCTGTCCAGTCGATCGAGCACCAGCCCGGCGAGCGTCTCGAACTCGTCGGTGTGGAACGACGTGCCGAGGGCGTCGTTAACCGTTCGGAGCGGAACGCCGCCGTCGATCTCATAGCCGCCGTCGGCGCGACGGCGGATCGACGCCTCCCGCTCGTCGGTGTCGAACTCGTCGCGGATGTCGCCGACGACCGCCTCGACGACGTCCTCGACGGTCGCGATCCCCTCGAGGCTCCCCCACTCGTCGACGACCGCAGCCATCTGCTGGCGTTCGTCACGGAACTGCAGCAGGAGGTCGTCGATCGGCATCGTCTCCGGAACGACGAGCACGTCGCGTGCGATATCGGCGGCGGTGGTGTCGGCCGCCGTCTCCGATTCCCCTGCGCGAAGGACATCCTTGAGGTCGACGAAGCCGACGATCTGGTCGGCGTCGTCGGCGTCGACGACGGGATACCGGGTGTGCTCGGCCGAGAGTGCCGTCGACCTGATCGCCGACAGCGTCGCGTCGGCGGGAACGGCGACCACGTCGGGACGCGGCACCATCACCTCCCTGACGACGGTGTCGTCGAGGTCGAACACCCGCTCTATCATCTCGACCTCGCGGGCGTCGACGTTGCCCTCGTCGCCCGCCCGCGACAACACCATCCGGATCTCGCGTTCCTCCAGCGTCTCGTCCGTCTCGGAGGCCGGCGGGATCCCGATCAGACTGGTGAAGGCGTTCGCCGTCCCGTTGAACACGACGAGACCCGGATAGAACACGTAGTAGAACAGCTTCAGCGGCGGCGCGACGAGCAGGGCGATCCGCTCGGCGCGGGCGATCGCGATCGTCTTCGGCGCGAGTTCGCCGAAGACGACGTGCAGGAAGGTGATGAAGCCGAACCCGAGCGCGAACGATACGAGATGGAGGATGTCCGGCGGAAGCACCGGCCCCAGCGCCGGCTCGAGGAGCGACGCCACCGCGGGCTCGCCGGCCCATCCGAGCCCGAGCGAGGCGAGGGTGATCCCGAGCTGTGTCACCGCGAGGTAGTCGTCGAGCGACCCCATCGCACCCTGAAGCGTCTCCGCACCGGGACGGCCCTCGTCGACGAGCTGATCGACGGAGGTGGACCGTACGCGGACGAGGGCGAACTCCGCGGCGACGAAGAAGCCGTTCAACACCACGAGCACCAGCGCCACCAGGAGACGTCCGGCGGCGAAGACGACGTCTACCATGCGCCACCTCGGTTACGTGGGGGACCCTGCGTACCCGCGAGGGCGGGCGAACGAATCGACATACGATCACACCGCCGGCGGGGTACTTAATTACCAGACCGCACGGGACGGGTTGTCGGACGGAAACGGGAGCCCGAGCGCGAAGCGTGGGTGGGGGCGCGAAATCGGTGCGCGGAGGCGAGAACAGATCGAGGAGCGATCGCGAGGGCGGGACGCCCCCTCCGAGGGCGACGACGGGGCGTCAGCCCTCGTAGCCGGCGTACTCCATCAGTTGCGCGAAGATGTCGGTGTCCATCGCCTCCTCGTAGACGATCCCCGTGAGCATCCCGCCGGGGTAGCTCGTGCCGTTCATCACGTGGTTCACCTTGTGGCAGTGCATGAGGTAGATCCCCGGGTCGGCGTCGGCGGTGAACTCGATGGTGTGGCGTTCGGCGGGCGCGATGTCGGTGATGTCCATCTCGTGGCGTGCGGCCTCGGGGATCGTGCCGCCGTCCTTCTCGACGAGTTGGAACCGGTGGTTGTGGATGTGCAGCGGGTGATTCATGTATCCGCCGTTGACGTAGTGAACGCGGACGGTGTCCCCCTGCGAGACGATCATCGGCGATCCGTCCTCGGGGTGGAGGGTCCGCGGCGCCGACTTGCCGTTGATCGTGAACACGTCCGGGTGGCGATCACGGGGCGAATAGCTCACGTCCTCGCCGGCCATCATCCGGTTGAGATCCGAGTCCCAGTCCTTCACCGTCATGAAGTACTCGCGGTCGGCCGGCTCGTACCCCTCGGGGTCGACCCGGAAGATGCCGTACATCCCCATGTCGATGTGCCGGTGGGTCTGGTAGTGGCAGTGATACACGTGCGTGCCGGGCACGTTCGCGGGGATCTCGTACTCGTGGGTCTCTCCCGGGTTGACCGTGATACCGGTTGTCGTCGGGACGCCGTCGTTCTCCCACGACTTGCTCGTGCCGTGGAAGTGGAGCGTGTGGGGACGTTTCCCGTCGGTGTTGTCGAGGACGACCGTCATGTCCTCTCCCTCGGTGGTCCGGAGGATCGGCCCCGGGACGGAGGGGTCTCGGTCGTCGGCCTGGAACGCCCACACCTGCGGGAACTCGACGGGGCCGCCCATCGCCTCGCCGGGGTGAACCTCGTGACGCGCCGGAAGCGTCTTCATCCTCACCGTCCCGCCCTGCTCGTCGACGTTGACGACCTCCGGGGGCGAGGTGGTCGGAAGCTCCGAGTCGGTCTGCGGTGACGCCTCGTCGGTCCCGACCGCCGTCCGTCCGCTCGCGGCGGTCGGCGCGTTACAGCCCGCGAACGCCGCCGTCGCGCCGGTCGCGCCGGTGGCAGCCAGGAACTCGCGTCGACTCATCTCGGATCCGGGAGCGCCGATCTGCGTCATACACGAACACGTTGGGGGCACACCGGATTAGGGGGAGACGCTGGTTCCCAGCAGCTGGGATCCGGTCCCGCAACCGGGAATCCTAAGAGGTGAACACCGAAACCACCATCTATGGTGCGCGATACCCGGCCGGGGGCCGACCCCGAACCCGACCTCCAGCCGGTACTCGACGCGCTCGACGACCCGGACTGCCGGACCATCATCGAACACCTGGACGAACCGCTGACGGCAGGAGAGGTGTCCGAGGAGTGTGATATTCCCATGTCGACGACATACAGAAAGCTCGACCTACTCTCGGAGGCACAGCTGTTGGCCGAGAGCGTGGAGGTCCGTCAGGACGGCCACCACGCGACCCGCTACCGAACGGACTTCGAGGAGGTGATCGTCGCGCTGACCGAGGAACGGTCCCTCGACGTCGAGATCGAACGGCCGGCGGAGGACGCCGCCGATCGCCTCGCGAGCATGTGGGGCGAGGTCCGCAAGGGGGCCGACCGATGAGCCACCTCACCATCGCCATCGCGGCGGCCAAGACCCTGACGTTCGTCTTCGGCGCGACGATCACGTACCTCTCGTGGACCGCCTACCGCCGAACGCGGGCGGCCGCCCTCCGCTCGCTTGCGGTGGGATTCGCGATCGTCACCGCCGGGAGCGTGCTGGGTGGCGGGGTCGATCTCATCGGCGACCTGCTTCCGATCGCCGGGTCCGAGCCGGTCATCCTCTACGGGGTGTTGGTTCAGAGCGTTCTCACCATGATCGGGTTCGGCTTCATCACGTACTCGCTGTACCGGGAATGAGACACGACCGGCGCGCGGACGCGCCGACGCCATCGGCTACCGAAGCGATCCTCGGTCCGCAGGGTTCGGTCCCGGAGGGACCGTCGACGCGACGGAACGCGCGTTACGCCGTCGGTGTCGTCAACTCGACCTCGTCGGCCTCGATGTCCTCGACGAATGCCCCCTTTCCGCCGACCGTGACTTGCTCGTCGTCGAGGGCCAGCGTCAGCGTGTGCTGGACGGGGAACTCGTTGTTCGCCGGCTCGACGAGCCCCTGTCTGACCTCGACGACCTCGCCGGTCACCTCGACCGACTCGCCGGTGTCGGTTCGTCGACCGGAGACGTGCGCGGCGACCGCGTCGGCGGAGCGACGATGCAGCTCGGCCTGCAATACCGCGTGCCTGAAGTTCTCGTACGTCGCCGGCAGCGGCGCCGGATCCGCCAGCAGCGCCTCGGAGGCGGCCGGCCAGTAGTTCCCGATGAACGAGCCGACGATGACCGGGCCGAGCTGCTGTTGGGAGAAGACGATCGCCTGCGTCCCGCTGTTCGTGCGCGCGACCATCTCCGCGGGGGCGACGACGCCCGTCCGTCCGTCGACGGTGAGCATCGACGGCATCGGCTGCCCCCATGTTCGTGCGGCGCTGGCGACGCCGGCGTACCGCTCCTCGAACCCGGCGACCGGTTCGTCGACTCCGGTGAGCAACAGGAGGACGAGCACGCCGCGGTCAACGGCGTCGCGAAGCTCGTCGGCGACCTCGTCGAGCCGGTCCAGCGGGAACGACAGCGTCACCTCCTCGGTCGCGTCCTCGATCGCCCGTCGGATCCGCTTGACGACCGTGACGCGGGATTTCACAACCTCGAACGGCTCGGTCGCCGCCTCGGCGCGAGAGAACCTCGCCTCCAGCGCGGGTCGCATCGACTGGGCGTCGTTGGCGAGTCTGTCGACGACCTCGCCCGGCGGGTTCGCACGGATCGTCGTCGGCGTGACGTGGTCGTTGACGGTGACGAACCCGCGCGCCGCCAGCTCCTCGCTCGCGCTGTACACGTACCGCTTGGAGACGCCGGCCGCCTCGGCGACGGTGCTGGCTTTGGCCTCGCCGTGTTCGAGGAGGGTCAGATACGTGTCGACCTCCTTGTCCGAGAGGCCGAACCGCTTCAACAGCTCCTCCACGTCGACGTCGCCGGCCGCGGCGGCGTCAGGAGGGTCGCCCGGGCCCGTGGTCATGACTCACACAGGCCGGCGGGGGACCGTATAGCTCCCGGTCTGTGTCCCGGTTGCGTCCGGGAGTCGACCGTTCCACTGTCGCCGGTTTGAGCCAGTGTTCGTCACCGGTCGCGACTTCGGTGACACTCCCTGAAGCGGACACCGAGCTACCCGGCACCCTGCCGGATCACTCCTCGTCGCGACCGGTAGCGACCTCGACGAGCGTCTCCCGTTCCTCGAAGTACGCGGGCGCGTCGCGTTCAGCCTCGAAGGAGATCACCCGCGAGACCGCCTCGTCGGGGTCCGCCTCGCCCGACTCCAATTGGGCGATCAGGTCGTCGGCGATCTCGAGGTAGTCGGCCGACAGCTCCTGAAACAGCCGCATCCGTGACTCGGTCGCCTCGACCATCGCTTGCTTGCGCTGCAGGTCCGCCTCGGCGTCGGCGAGGGCGGCGACCTCCTGATCCGGCGGATCGACCGAGGTCGCCGTTTCCGTCGACTCCGGCGCATTTACGTCGCCGGCGTCGTGCTCGCTCGCATCGAGATCGTCCCGGAGGGCGGCGATCCCCTCGTCGATCTCGTCGATGCGCTCGGACGCCTCCTCGGCCATCGTCTCGACGCGCCCCGCGAGCAACCCCGCCTGGACGCGGCAGTACTCGACGAGCTCCTCGACCGTTCGGTCCGACTCGTCCGCGCGCCCGTCGGCGCCGTCGCCGTCGGTTCCTCCGGGGTCCCCGCCGTCCGCGTCGTGCATGCGAAGGGGTTCGGCCCCACGGGGAAAAGTGGGTTCGATCAGTCGTCGGGCTCGGGTTGCACGCGGTCCTCCTGAAGCGTCCGGTACGTCGACAACCGCCCGAACCGAGTCCCGTCGGAGCCGACGACCGGCGCGGTGAAGCAGTCGATCGTTCGGCCGTCGTTCGTCTCGATCCGGGCGCGTGTGGTCGTGTCTGACCCGGCGCGGAACTGGTCCGCGGGGTTCCACTCGCCGTCCGTGGTCTCGGTTTCTGCGCGTGTCCGCCGCAGTACCGCGGCGGCGTCGCCGGCCTCGACGACCGAGTCGTCGATCCCCCAGATGTCGAGGAAGCGGCTGTTGTGGGAGATCACCTCCCCGTCAGGGTCGACCACGAGGATCCCGTACGGGACGGCCTCGTGGTTCGCCGCGAGCAACGAACGTTGGTACTCGATCTCCTCGCGGTCGCGACGCCGTTCCCGGTTGCGGTGCGCCCGGTGGATCTGGTCGGCGAGGTTGCCCGCGAACTGGATCTCGTCGTCAGCCCACTCACGGGCCTCGTCGGCCGATTCGTGACACAGTACCCCGATCACCTCCCCCTGTGATCTGAGCGTCGCATCGAGCAGCGCGGCGACGTCGTGGTCGTCGAGGTAGCCCTCGGCGAAGTCGAACGTCCGCGGGTCCGCCGCCGGCTCGTCGGCGTCGATCAGCCGGTGCTGTTCGAGCGCGTCGAAGTACGCCGGATACGCCTCCCGCGTGATCTCGGCCCCCCGCGAGTGTTCGTCGCGGTCGGGGTCGTAGTTGTCGACGCAGACGAGCCGGTCGTCATCGTGGCGGATCCACACGTTCACCCGGGCAACGTTGAGCACGTCGGCGGCGATCTCGGTGATACGCTCGACAGCGGCGTCGAAGTCCCCGCCGATGATCGTCTCGTCGGTGGCGAGGTCGCCGAGGACCGCACGCTGTCGGCGTCTCCGTTCGCGACGGCGCTCGGCGCGCCGCTCCGCACGGTACTTCTCCGCGAGGGTGATCGCCCGGTTGGCGAGCAGCTCGTAGCGTTCGGTTCCGGGCCGCTTCTGGAGGTAGTCGCTTGCCTCGTTCGAGATCGCCTCGCTCGCGATCGTCTCGCTTCCCTTCCCGGTGAACAGGACGAACGGGAGGTCCGGGTGTTCCCTGCGGACCGCCCGGAGGAACTCGATCCCGTCCGTCCCCGGCATGTCGTAGTCGGAGACGACACAGTCGAAGTCGGACTCACGGAGCAGGTCGATGCCCTCGTCCGCGTCCGTCACGGTGGTTACGTCGAGGAGTTCGCTCACACGTCGAAGAAACGTCGCCGTGAGGTCCGCGAACGCCGAGTCGTCGTCCACGTACAACAGTCGAACCGACCCGGTCATCCCGTTTCCATACGAGGTGGGGAAAATAATAGTATCGGGCAGCCATCCCTCTACCCCGTCGCCGCCGCGGTTTCCGTTCGCTATCCGGAGGAACGGGGTCCGCGAGGTCGGCGCCCGGATTCAACGGAGCCGGCAGACGACCGCGTCGTCGACGCGGACGGCGTGCGTCCCGTCGGTGTCGGCCTCGTCCGTGTCGCGTTTGTTACCTGGGTCCCCCGGGTCGACGCCGACGGAGGAACCGTGGTCGGCGGCGACACCCACGTCGTCGCCGCCGAGCAGGTCGGTCGGGTCGACCGACCCCGCGAGGTCGACGGTTACGGGATCGGCGCCGAAGTTGAGCACGACCGCCAGCCGTTCGCCATCCGATTCTCGGGCGTACGCCGTAACCGCGTCCGCGCCGGCGGCTCCGCCCCCGCCGGCGTCGTCCCCGCCGACGATCCCGAGCCCGCCGCCGCTGCCCGGACCCCCGGAGCCGTCGCCGGCGCGAACCTCGTAGTCGAGCCGGGTCACGATCCCCTCGCGGAGCGCGTCGTGCTCGCGGCGGGCGGCCGACAGCCGCCGGTGGTAGTCGGTGAGTTCGGTGTCGCCGTCGTGCCACGCCATCTCCCCGCGGTAGTCGGTCATGCCCCGCTCCTGACCGTAGTACACCATCGGCGCGCCGGGGAGCGTGAACGTCGCCGCGGCGGCCGCCCGCAGCGCGTCGGTCCCGCACTCGGCGCGGTAGCGGTCCTCGTCGTGGTTCTCGACGTAGCGCATCTGCACCGCCGAGCGCGGGAACCCCTGCACGGCCGAGGCGTCGACGGCGTCGAGCACGGCGTCCGCGTCGAGGTCACCCGAACCGACGCCCCGGAGCGCCTCGTAGAGCGTCGTGTCGTAGTGCATGTGGAACTCCGCCTCGTGCATGAACGGGTCGCGGGGGATCGTCTCGTCGAGCAGGAGGAACTCGGGGTCGCGTCGGCGGAGTCGCTCGGCGGCCTCCTTCCAGAAGCCGTGCGGCACGCCCCAAGCCACGTCACAGCGGAAGCCGTCGACAACGTCGGCCCACTCGTCGATCACCGATAGCATCCACGTGCGCACGGTCGGCGAGTCGTAGTTCACGTCGGGGATGCGCACCCAGTTGAACCGGAACGACGGGGTTCCCTCGCCCGCCCACTCGACGTCAGAGGGGTTCTCCGCGGCCGGTCGTCGGGGATAGTGGTCCGCGAACGCGTCGACGCCCGCCGAATGAAGCTGGAACGCCGGGTGGTCCCTCGAGGTGTGATTGATCACCAGGTCGAACACGACCCGGATGCCGTGGTCGTGGCACGTCTCCACCAGCGACTCGAACTCCTCGCGCGTGCCGAGGTCGTCGGCCGTGCGCGAAAAGTCGGTGATGTGGTAACCGTGGGTCGTCGGGCTCTGAAGCACCGGCGTGAGCCACAACACGTCGGCGTGCAGCGAGTCGATGTACGGCACGCGTCGCTCGATCTCCCGGAACGTCGTGTCGGGCGTCTCGCCGGCGAACGACCGGACGAACACCTCGTAGATCGTCGGCGACTCCGCCCACGCGGGTGGGTCGTTCGGGCGGGTAACGGTTCCCGTGTCGGCCCCGTCGGATGGGGAGTTCGCCCCGGAGAGTTCGACGGTGTCCATCACGCCGTACCGGTCCGCCACGGGGACGGCATGGACGCGTGCCACGCCGTCGCCGGGGAGGGCCGACCGGTCGACGCGAAGCGTGTCGCCGTCGATCGCGACCGCCTCGTGGTCGGCCGAGAGGTCGTCGCGGCCGTCGAACAGCCACTCGACGGCCGGTTCCTCGCCCGCCGGCGTCGACTCGGGGTCCAGCCCCGCGGGCGCCGCCTTCGCGTCCGCCGAGACGACGACCGCGGGCCCGTCGGCCGCGTCGTTCTCGACCATCGCGTCGAGGTGGAGTCGAGGGCGGCCGGGCCCGGGGACGACGTGTTCGCCCATTACGCCGTCGGCGAGGCGGTCATCGAGCGCGAACGAGTAGATGTGCTCGCCTGGCGGGAGACGCACATCTAGAGCCAGGAACTCGCCGTCGTCGTACGGTCGGATCCCGGCGACGGTCCAGTCGTTGAACGGCCCGGCCACGGAGACCCGGTCGGGAGTCACCCGCGCCGTCGGCGCGTCGAAGTCCCCCTTCGCGACGCGCAGCGTCGCGTCGGCGCGCTCGTCGGGGTACGCCCGAACCGTCTGTTCGTGAACCGCGTCGGGAGCGGTCAACTCGACGCGGTACGTGCCGGGGGAGTCGGGGGTGAAGTGGACGACGGCGCCGTCGCCCAACGATACGTCGCTGTCCTCGGGTGCGTCGACGACGCGCCACGTGAAGCGGCCGCGGCCGTCGGTTCCGGTCGCCGCGCCGTCGGGACCCACGTCGACGACGGCGTCGAGGTTCCGGGGGGCGAGTTCGATCGACTCGCCCACGCTGGTCGCGCGCGGCGGTCCGGGGTGGTGCGTCGGGTCGTCGGGGTCCGCGATCGGCCGGTCACGCTCCCGTGCGTCGGCGTTCGTGCGGTCGGTCATGGGCGAGTTCGCTTCCCCGGGGCGCATGAGCGTTCCGGATTAGTGAACGAATGAAATACGATTACAACAAGAATTATCACCCACGACCGCTCCGATCAGGACATGCGATTACGTGACGCACTCGACGACCACAAACGGAACCGGGATCACCCGACCCGGTTCCCCGGCGAGCGACGCACGACCGCCGGTCTGTTCTCCGGGGCCGGCGGGCGCCTGCTCCACGTCGCGCCCGACGGCACGCTGCGCGACTTCGGCTATCCGCTCTCCGGCAGGTCAGGCCTCGCGGACTCCCGGTTCGCGCTGCGCCTCGACGTCCCGCCGGCCGACCTCGACCTGGACGACCCGGCGGTTCGACGCACCGACGACGGAAGCGCCGTGATCGAACTCGTCGAGGGCGACCAGTCGTACCACGACTCGACATCGCTGGTCGTGACCGACTACGAGACGACCGTCGGGCCGGTCCGCCGGTTCGATCTCGCGGTGGAGACCGACGGAGGCGAGGCGCACGTGACGCGCGTCGCGTTCGACGACGCCGACCGTGCCGACGCACTGGACGCGTCGCTGCTCGTCGGCTGTACGTTCGCGCCCGAGGGGCGGGACGCGAGGGTCGGACAGCTCCATCACGAGGACGCCATCGAGGTGTTTCACGACCGCGAGCGCGATTTCCTCGCGGGCGCCGCCGGCCTCGACGTGATCGGCGGCGGGCTTCCCGCCGGCCCGGACGCCGTCCTCGCATCCGAGCCCCACGAGCGGGGGGCCGACGCGCTCGGCGACCGCCGCGAGGAGGACCACCTCGGCGGCCACGTCGCCGCCGCGACCGGCTTCCTGGACGGTGCCGCGACGGTCGCGACGCTGCTTACCGACCGCGAGGAGACCGAGCGCGACGCCGCGCTCGACGATCTCGACGCCCTCCTCGCCGAGGCGACCGCCGGGGCCGCGCTGTCCGATCTCGCGGCCGACGGCGACGACGCCGTGTCGCTCCCCGAGGAGGTGCCGCGGGGGGACGCCGCCGTCGACGACCTGCGCGTGTTGTCGCTGTTGTCGGCGCAGACGGGGCTGCGCATCGCCGGCCCCGACTTCGACCCTCACTACGTTCACTCGGGCGGGTACGGCTACACCTGGTTCCGCGACGACGCGGAGATATCTGGCTTCCTGCTCGAGGCCGACAGGTCGTTCGACCTCGGCCTCGGCGACTGGCACCGCCGGAGCGCACGCGCGTACGTCGACACGCAGCTCCCCGACGGTACCTGGCCCCACCGCGTGTGGCCCCGCAACGGCGCGCTCGCGCCGGGATGGGCAAACGCCCGGATGGAGGCGGGCGAGGACACCGAGTACCAAGCCGACCAGACAGCAAGCGTCGTCGCGTTCCTGGCGCGGCTGCTCGACAGCCTGCCCGCCGACGATCCGCTCGCCGACGAGGTCGCGGCCGCCATCGACGACGGTCTCGACGGGATGATCGCGTCGCTGGCCGACGACGGGCGTCCGGTCGCCTGTCAGAACGCGTGGGAGGACGCCGGCGGACGGTTCACACACACCGTCGCGCGCTTCCTCGACGCGTTCTCGGCCGTCGGGGCGTTGGGAGCCGAACGGTTCGAACGAGCCGTCGAGGCCACCGACCGCGCCGCGCTTGTGTACGACGCGCTCGACGATCTCTGGGTCCCCGAGCGCGGCACGTTCGCCGTGCGGGAACGCGGCGACGGCACGCTCGACGACCGACTCGACTCGGCGACGTTCGCGCTCGCCGACGCCCACCGGGCGTACGCGGCGATCGGCGAGGTCGACGAGGTCCGTCGCGACCGCCTCGTCTCCCACGTCGACGCGACGATCGACGGGCTGTATCACGATCCCGCCGAGAGCGAGGTCGCCGGGCTGATCCGCTACGAGGGCGACGGCTGGCGCCAGCGCGGGCAGGGCCACGAGAAGGTCTGGACCGTCTCGACGGCGTGGGGCGCCAACGCCGCCGGCGAGGTGGCCGGGCTCCTAGCGGAGGCGGGCGACGCCCGCAGCGACGAGTTCGCCCGGCGATCGGTCGAACTGCTGGATCTGGTCGGTCCGGACGGACCGCTCACAGTTTCCGGCGGGTTCCTTCCCGAGCAGTTCTTCGACGACGGGACGCCCGACAGTGCGACGCCGCTCGGGTGGCCCCACGCGATCCGGCTGGCGACGACGGCGCTGCTCGACGACCTCGGCGTGCCCGTCGGTCGCGACGAGGACCCGGTTCCCGCGGACGACTGAGGCGACCATCCGCACGCGGGCAGTTCCACGGTCGCTTGCGAACCGGCGCGGATATCGAACGGCGGTGGACCGTCGATCGGCGGTGGAAGAACGAGACTGGTCGGTATCCGGCTACTCGCTACCCCGCGGGCTCAGTACCCCAGCTGCTCGCGGACGAGCACGACCGTCGTGCGGCCCTCCTCGAGTTCCTGCCGGAAGATGAGCTGTTTCGCGATCGCGGACTCGACGCCGTAGGCCTCCTTCGCGCGCTCGTTCTCCAGGGGGTACGCGACCGACTCCAGCCGGTCGAGCGCGTCCCCGAGCGTCGGGACGATCTTGTTGATCCCGCTGACGATGACGACGTTGCCGGCGGCGAAGGGGTACGCGCCGATCCGGCTCCCCGAGCGGTCCGCCGCGACGAGCTCGCCGGATTCGGCGATCGCGTTGACGCTGCCGAGGAAGTAGTCGGCCGTCTGCGACTCCCGACGGGCGTCCTGCCGCCGTTCGTCGTCGTCGATCCCCCAGATCTCGTCGGCGAGGCTCTCCCACTCGTGGTCGCCCTCCGAGAGGTACTCGGCGAACCCGACCTCCTCGAGCGTCGTCGAGTGGCCGTTCATCACGGACGCGCCCGCTGGAATGTGCGACTGCAGCGTTTCGAGGGCCTTGTCGGCGGAGTCGACCACGACCACCTCGAACCCGTTGGATCGAAGCTGTCGGACGGTTTCGTCGACCGTCTCCTCGTCGGGGGTGTCGTCGAGCGTCGCGTCGATGTCGGTGTCCGCCGCGTAGTCTGATTTCTGCTGAGACATTGGAACGTTCGTACCCGTTGGTACCGTCGAGACGGGCATAAGCGCTCGCGGACGCCGGTGTCAGCGGGTTACTCCGGTGTTACTTCCGGCGATCCGGACGGAGGAGACCGTTCGGGGACGAAGCCATCAGTCCGCCGTCGGTTCGGCTTCGGCGACGGCGCGCGCGGCCGAGTCCGCGGCGTTCACGCCGTGGGTGAGCGATTCCCCGGTCCGCGGGTCGAAGACGTGGACGTCCAGTTCGTCGAACGTGATACCGATCCCCTCGCCCGCGGTGGGGGTGATCCCGCTGTCGACGCGGGCGATGAACTCCGGTCCCAGATCGAGATACAGGTAGTTGTCGGAGCCGATCGGTTCGACCACGTCGACGGTCGTCGCGATGCCGGAGGCGCCCTCGCCGGCGACGTAAACGTCCTCCGGCCGGATCCCCATCCGAACCTCCTCGACGCCCTCGAAGACGTCCGGGTACTCCGGGGAGAGGTCGTACGCGAAGTCCGCGGTCGTCCCGCGGATGGTGACGCCGTCGCCGTCGTTGTCGACGACCGCGTCGAGCACGTTCATCGACGGCGACCCGACGAAGCCTCCCACGAACTCGTTCGCCGGGTCGTCGTACACGTCGGTCGGGCGGCCGGTCTGCTGGAGTTCGCCGTCGTCGAGGATCGCGATCTTGTCGCCCATCGTCATCGCCTCCTCCTGGTCGTGGGTGACGTAGATCGCCGTGATGTCCAGTTCGTCCTGTAACCGTTGGATCTCGGTACGCATCGTGGTGCGCAGCTTCGCGTCCAGGTTCGACAGCGGCTCGTCGAACAGGAACACGTCGGGCTCGCGGACGATGGCCCGCCCGAGCGCGACACGCTGTTTCTGTCCCCCGGAGAGCTCGCTCGGTTTGTCCTCCAACAACTCCTCGATGTCCATCATCTCGGCCGTCTCCCGGACACGCTCGCGTCGCTCCTCCTTCGAGAGGTCCGTGCTCATGCGGAGCCCGAACTCCATGTTCCCCATGACCGTCTTGTGGGGGTACAGCGCGTAGTTCTGGAACACCATCGCCACGTCGCGCTTGCGGGCATGCCGGTCGGTCACATCCTCGTCGCCGATGACGACGCTCCCGCTGGTGGGACGCTCCAGTCCCGCGATCATACGAAGCGTCGTCGACTTCCCGCATCCCGACGGTCCGACGACCGTGAGGAACTCCCCATCGTCGACCGACAGCGAGAGATCGTCGACCGCTACGAGCCGACCGCTGTCGAAGGTCTTCCGCAGGTTCTCCAATCGGACGGTAGCCATGGTCCGATGTGATCGGGTACCACGGTTTAGCTCTTTCCCTCGAACGCCGATTTGTGAAGTGGTATTTCGTCGTTCTTTTTACCGAGGCCGTCGGCGGGCACGTCATGCCGACACGTGACACGGACCGAGCCGGTGATCGCGGCGGGGACTGCCACGGCAAGGATGACGCCGAAGACTGCCACGGCAACGACGACGGCGGCCGGTACGAGCGCGACACCGGTCCGGCCCGTCGGCGGTTCCTTGCGGGGGCGGCCGCGGCCGGGGTGGCAGGACTCGCGGGTTGCGGAGGCTCCGGCGACGGAGACGCCGCCGCGGACGCCACCGAGTCGCCCGAGGGAACGACGACCGACACCGGCGTGGCGGGCACCGCGACCCCGCGGCCAGAGCCGGACCCGGTCGAACTCGCGCCGTTCTGGACGACCGGGGAGAAGGTCGGGGTGGGCACGGCGATCGGCGACGGATCCGGGGACGGGTCGGCCGGCACCGACGACGACGGCCGCGTCTGGTACACCCTGTCCCGCGGCGCGCTCACCGGGGTCCGGTTCCCGCGCGTCGACCTGCTGAACGTCCGCCGCCTCGACTTCCTCGTCGCCGACGGCGAGGGATACGCCGCCCGGACCGCCGAGTCGGACCGCCGAAGCGACGACGACATCGAACGAACGACGGTGCCGACCGCCGACGACGCGCTCTGTTATCGCCACGAGTTCGCATCGGACACGCGCGCGTGGACGCTCGAGGTCGAGTACGTCGCCGACCCCGAGCGCGACGCCGTGGTCGCGGACGTGTCGTTCGACGCCGCCGGAGAGGACCTCGCGCTGTACGCCGTCTGCCGGCCCGCCGTGACGACGGGAACCGCCGAGGATCACCACGCCCGGGGCACCGCCGGCGGCGACGCCGTGTTGTCGACAACCGACCCGAGCGACGGCGGTGTCGTCCGCGACAGCGACGGCGACGGATACGACGTGTCGCTCGCGGTCGCCGCGGATCCGGGATTCGAGTGGGCAACCGCGACGCCCGTCGGCGAGCCCGCGACCGCGCGGCTGTTGGAACGCGGGATCGAGGCCGCTCGGTCCCGCGAGGCCGCGGGCAACGCGGCGCTTGTCGGTCGCCTGGCGACCGGGTCGACCGAGGCGACGCTCGCGCTCGGGTTCGCTAAGGGAGGCGAACCGACCGACGCCGTCGCGGTCGCGAGAGAGTCCGCCGGCGCCGGCTTCGACGCCGTGCGCGAGTCGTACCGCGACGGGTGGGGCTCCTGGCTCGACGGCATCGAGGTGCCCGACAGCGTCGCCGGCGACGACGGGCTGTCGGCGCTGTATCGAACGAGCGCGATGACGCTTCGGGCCGCCGAGGACGCGACGTTCCCCGGCGCCGGCGTCGCGAGTCCCTGCGTCCCCTGGGGGGAGGTCGTTCCCGCGAGGGACCCGTCCGATGTCGGATATCACTACGTGTGGGCGCGCGACCTTTACCAGTCGTTCACCGCGCTGGAGGCGATGGGGAAGGGGGAGGCGGCGATCGCTGCCGCGGAATACCTCTTCGCCGTCCAACAGCGCAGCGGCGGGTTCGTCCCACAGAACACCTTTCTCGACGGACGAACGCGCTGGGGGAACGAACAGCTCGACGAGGTCGCCTTCCCACTGGTGCTGGCGCGACGCGTCACCGGCGAACACGGCCGCGGGTTCGACGACCTCGCGTTCGGCTACGACGACGTTGCCGCCTCCGCCGACTACGTCATGCGAAACGGGCCGGGGACCGGACAGGAGCGGTGGGAGGAGGAAAGCGGCCTCTCCCCCTCGACCATCGCCGCCGAGATCGCCGGGCTCGTTTCGGCCGCCGACATCGCGGTCGACCGAGGCAGAACAGCGGACGCGCTGGTGTGGCTCGCGACCGCCAACGGCTTCCGACGGGGCGTCCGGGAGTGGTGTGTCACCCGGGAGGGAACCGATCGGCACGACCCGCCGTACTACTTCCGCGTCAACGGGAACCGGGACCCCGACGACGGCACCGAGCGCTCGCTGGCGAACGGCGGCCGGACGTTCGACGAGCGGAACGTGATCGACGCCGGCTTCCTCGAACTCGTCAGGCTGGGGGTGCTCCCGGCGGACGACGAGGTGATCGAGGGGTCCGTGTCGGTCGTCGACGATGCGATCCGCGTCGAGACCCCCGAGGGACCCGCGTTCTACCGGTACACCGGAGACGGCTACGGCGAGGGCGAGAACGGCGCGCCGTTCCCGGTCGGAACGACAACCCGCGGCCGGCTGTGGCCGTTGCTGACGGGGGAGCGCGGCGAGTACGAACTCGCCGCCGGGACCGGTTCGGGACCGGTTCGGCCGGCGGCCCTCCTGTCGACGCTCGCCGGGTTCGCCAACGAGGGGCGACTGCTCCCCGAACAGGTGTGGGACAGCGACGACCCGACCGAGTACGGCTGGACCATCGGCGAGGGGACGGGGAGCGCGACGCCGCTGTCGTGGAGTCACGCCGCGTTCGTCCGGCTCGCGAACGGCATCGACGCCGGGCGACCCGTCGGGACCCCCGCGGCGGTTCGCGACAGGTACGCTGCCGGTCCGCCGGCGGAACCGTCGCTCGACGTGTCGCTTCCCGACAGCACCGTCGACGGCGCCGAAGTGACGATCATCGGCGAGACCGACGCCCCCGCCGTCGCAGTCGCCGTCGACGGCGACGCCGAACTCGTCGGCATCGACGACGGAGCGTTCGAGACGACCGTGTCGCTCGGTTCCGGCCGAACCACCCTCGTCGTCGCCGCCGGGGATCCGGGCGGCTCCGCTGGCGAAACGGGCGTCGCGGGTGCTCGGACCGTCGTGTCGGTCGTCGAGTGACCCGTCCGTCGCCGAGCCGTCCGTCCGCGTGGTAGGCCGATCCTACCGATCCTGCACGGTCGTACCCGAAGGTTTAAGGTATGAACTACTTATTCATCCAGTGTTCACACCATGGCAACTGATCGCAGGAAGCTGCTGAAGATGGGCGGCATGGCGGCCGCGGCAGCACTGGCGGGCTGCGTCGGCGTGGAGGAGCAGGGAACTCCGACCTCGGGGAGTTCGGGCGGGTCCGGCGGGTCGGGGGACAGCGGCGGTTCGGGCGCGACACAGACGACCGAGCCCGCGGTCGATCCGGGGACCGCAACCACGTGGTACGCGCGCTCGTCCGCCGAGGGGGAGACGCTGAAGGGCGTGATCGAGGAATTCAACTCCCAGTCGCGACACACCGTCGAGGGGTCGGACCTCTCCGACCTGGAACAGAAGACGCAGTCGGCGATCCCCGCGAACCAGGGACCCCAGATATTCGAGTGGGCCCACGACTGGGTCGGCGACTACTACCAGCGCGGGTTCCTCTCCGACCAGAGCGGGAACCTCTCGGTGAGCATGGACACGTTCACCGACGCGGCCGCGGAGGCCGCACAGTTCGACGGCGCGGTCGTCGGCCTCCCGTTCGCCGCCGAGACAGTCACACTGCTGTACAACGAGGAGTACGTCGACTCGCCGCCGGAATCGGTAAGCGAGATGGTCGACGTGATGGAGGAGCATCATAACCCCTCGAACGGCACCTACGGGCTCGGCTACCCGCTCAATGCTTACTTCATGAGCGGCTTCGCGCAGGCGTTCGGCGGGTACTACTTCGACCCGGAGGCCGACGAGATGCTCGGGATCGCCAACGAGGAGACGGTCGAGGGGTTCGAGTACATCCTCGACACGTTCGTCCCGTACATGCCGAACGACACGCAGTACGGTCCGCAGGCGGCCGCCTTCTCCGAGGGGAACGCGCCGTTCGCGATCAACGGCCCGTGGTACCTCGGCACGGCCCGCGAGAAGGGAGTCGACGTGGGCGTCACGAGCCTCCCGACCGCCGACGGGTCGGAGCCGAGCCCCTACACCGGGATCCAGCTGTGGTACTTCGCGAAGGGGATGGGCAGCTCCGAGGCCGACGCCACGGCCGCTCGCGAGTTCGTCGAGTGGTACGTCACCAACGAGGAGCAGCTGCTTGCCAACGCCGAAAGTCACGGCTTCATCCCGGTCCACGAGGAACTCGCCGGCGACGACGACCTTCCCTCGTCAGTGCAGGGCTTCTCGCAGGCCGTCCAGCAGGGCGTCCCGATGCCGACACACCCGCGTATGGGCGACGTCTGGGGGCCGCTGGAGACCGGATTCGGCAAGGCGCTCAACGGCAACATGTCCGTGAATGACGCCATGGTCGAGGCCGAGGAGACGATCCGGAGCAACTGGGAGTAGGCGATGAGCACCACAAGCCGAATCGCCGACCGGGCGGCCGCGCTCCCGGCGATCGAACGCGAGGACGTCTCGCTGCTGCTCGTCCTTCCGGGGCTGTTCCTGTTCGCGGCGTTCATGTTCTTCCCGATGCTGTACCTGCTCGGGATCTCGTTCACGAACGCCCGACCGTCGAACCTCTTCGCCGGCGGGAGCTTTCTCACGTTCGGCGAGGCGACGTTCGTCGGGCTCGAGAACTACGCGACGGTGCTCGCGGACGGGGCGTTCTGGAACTCGCTGGGGTCGACGTGGCTGTTCGTCGCCACGAGCCTCGTGTTGAAGATCGGGCTCGGGCTCGGCGTGGCGCTCGTCGTCACGAATCGGCGTGTCCGCGGGGCGCGGTTCCTCCGTTCACTGCTCATCATCCCGATGGGACTCCCCGCGATCTTCACGATCACTATCTGGCGCGGGATCTTCAGTTCCGCACAGTTCGGCCTGGCTAACCAGCTGTTGAACTGGCTCGGTGCCGGCACCGTCGCGTGGCTGAACGAGCGCTGGGCCGCCTTCTTCGCGTACAACATCACCGAGATGTGGCTGGCGTATCCGTTCATGGTGATCATCACCGTGAGCGCGCTCCAGGACGTGCCCCGAGAGCTCCACGAGGCGGCGATGGTCGATGGCGCCGGGTACTTCGCGCGCTTCTTCCACGTGACGCTGCCGAGCGTGAAGCGTCCGGTCCTGTTCGCCTCGATCCTGACCGCCGCGGCGTCGTTCCAGCAGTTCCTCATCCCGTACGCGTTCAACGAGGGGGGCCCCGCACGACTTAACGAGCTGATCATCGTCTACGGATACCGCGAGGCGTTCCAGTTCAGCCAGTACGGCCAGGGCGCCGCGATCATGCTCGTCGCCGTCGCGTTCATCGGCGCGTTCATGTGGCTGAACGTGAAGAAGGGCCGGCTCGCCGACGGGGTGGACGAGGCGTGAGTCTCGTCTCGCTCGTCGCCGAGAAGATCGCCGACGACGTGCGCAAAGTCGCGAACACGCCGCGCGAGCTCGCCGTCGAAGCGCGCTACGCCGTTGGGGCGTACCGCCGGGGGGAGCTCTCGGCCGTCCAGATCGGCCGGACCGCGGGGGCGACGGGGTTCGCGGTGCTCGTCGTCGCCCTGCTGTTGTTCCCCATCTACTGGATCGCGATGTCCGCGATCTCGGGGACCGGCGGCAGCGTCTACGCCGCCGGCGGCTTCAGCTTCTTCCCCGAGAACCCGTCGTTGCAGCCGTTCGTGTGGGTGCTCGGCGATCTCATCGTTCCGGGGTTGACGATCTCGGTGAACGTGCCGTTCAGCGATCTCGCGCTCGTGTTCGATACCCCCGAGATCGCGTTCCTCGACGCCAGCGACTACGGCGTCGACAACCCATCGAACTTCAAACAGTACTTCGTGAACAGCGTCATCGTGTCGGTGCCGACGCTCGTCCTCGCGATGTGTGTCATCGTGCCCGCGGCGTACGCGCTCTCTCGCCGTGAGTTCATCATGCGCCGGAAGGTGCTGTTCGGCTACGTCCTGTTCACCCAAGTGGGCGGCGGGCTCGGGATCGCCTCGCTCATCGCGCTGTACGCCATGTTCGTGCAGGTCGGGTTGAACAACAACCGGCTCGCGCTGGCCGCCTACTACGCGGCGACGGCGGTGCCGTTCAACACGTGGCTGCTGAAGACGTACATGGACGGGATCCCCGTCAGCTACGAGGAGGCCGCCCTCGTCGACGGCGCCCCGCCGTGGCGCGTCGTCACCGAGATCATCCTGCCGCTGTCGGCGGCCGGACTAGCGACGGTCACCATCTTCACCTTCCTCACCGGGTGGATGGAGTTCGTCGTCGCACAGACGATGCTGTCGGCCGACAAGTTCACGCTCCCCGTCGGGCTGTTCGCCCTGATCGACGAGTACTCCATCCCGTGGGCGCGCTTCTCGGCGTTCGCGCTGACGTTCGCCTCGCCGGTCATGCTCGTGTACCTGTTCGCACAGCGGTACATCGAGGGCGGGCTCTCCTTCTCCGGGATGGAGGGGTAGCCCTCCCCCCTCGGGTACCGATGACGTGATCCGCCGGTCACGCGCCGGCGCCGGGACCCCCGGCCTCCGTCTACGCCGAGGTCGGCTCCGCCCGCTCGCGTGCCGCCGGGAGCTTCCGACGGTTCTGCGCCGCGAGGGCGACGAACACGATCAGGCCCGCGGCCCGAAGCGTCAGATCGAGCAGGAGCCCGTCGACGGTGACGGTCACCCCGACGAGCCCGAGCAGGTCGAAGACGCTCGCCGAGAGCAGCCCCGGCGCCATCAACAGGAGGGAACTGACCGCAAAGCCGACGCGTGCGGTGCGGCCGACGCGAGTGTACAGCGTCCCGATAACGGTGGCGCCGAGCGCGACGACGCCGAGGAACACCCCCACGACCGGCACCAGGATCTCCGGCACCGAGTACGATAGCTCCGCGAGGTCGGCGAACTCGACGACGCGATACCGCTCGCGCAGCGGGAGCTCCCCCGCGTCGGCCTTCTCGCGCAGCAGGACGATCCCCGGCGCGAGCACGAACGCGAACGGCACGATCGCCTTGTTCAGCGACAGCGAGAACGCCTTGACGCCGGTCTCGAACGGGTCGGACTTGGCGACGCCGCTGGCGGCGTAGGCGGCGACCGCGACCGGCGGGGTGATGTCGGCGATGACCCCGAAGTAGAGAATGAACAGGTGCGCCGCCAGCAGCGGGATGCCGAACTCCACCAGCGGCGTCGCGAGCATCGAGATCAGGATGATGTACGTGACGGTCGTCGGCATCCCCATCCCGAGAATGATGCTCGAGACGGCCGTCACGAGCAGCATCACGACGATCGACCCGCCCGACAGCGCCAACAGCAGCGAGGTGAGGTTGGGGCCGAGCCCGGAGACGCTGATGACGCCGGGGATGATGCCCGCGGCCGCGACCGCGACGACGACCGGCACGGCCGTCCGTGCGCCCTCCTCCATCGATGTGACGACGAACGTGCCCACGCGGAACAGTTGATTGTCGCCGAGGTCGCGGCCAGTCCGCTCGCCGGCCGACTCCGCGACGTTCTGCACCGTGGGGTTCAAACCGAGCACCGTCGACTGCACGTCGCTGTGGACCACCATCGTCAGGACGCCGGCGAGCATCGCGTACCACCCGATCCGGCCGAGAAGGACCGATGCCGCTTCCGCGGGCTGGAGTCCCACCCCGCCGCCACCGCCGAGGAGACCGATGACGGGGACGCCCGCGACGACGTGGCTGGCGAACTCGGCGCCCACGACGAGCGCGAGCGCGCCGGCGAGGGTGACGCGGGTCTCGTCGCTGTAGGCCGCGATCACCGTGATCAGCGCGACGAGCGCGACGAGGGTGAACCACGCCGACCGCGAGACGGAGAGACGCTCGATGATGAGGTAGTACAGCAAGAGGACGATCGGCACCAGGTAGAACCACCCACGCTTGAGGTGGACGACCATCGACTCCCGGTCGGCGTCGGGCATCCCGCCGATCCCCTCCTGGACGGCCTTGAGATGGACCATCACCCAGACGCCGAAAAAGAAGACGATCGCCGGGATCGTCGCGAGGATGATGATATCCGCGAACGGCGTCGCCGTGTACTGGACCATGAGGAACGCCGCCGCGCCCATCACGGGCGGGAGGATCTGGCCCCCCGACGACGCCGACGACTCGACGGCGCCGGCGAACTCCGGCGAGTATCCGGACCGCTTCATCAGCGGGATCGTGAAGGCGCCGGTCGTGACCGTGTTCGCGATCGACGACCCCGAGATGGTGCCCATGAAGCCGCTGGCGAGGATGCTTGCTTTCGCGGGGCCGCCCTTGCGCCCACCGGTGGCGGCGTAGGCGAGATCGATGAACCACTGGCCCGCTCCGCTCATCTCCAGGAACGATCCGAAGAGGATGAAGATGTAGATGAAGCTGACCGAGACCGTGACCGGGATCCCGAACACGCCGTTCTCGGTGTTGTACCAGAGGTTCTGGACGATCTGCGGCCACGTCAGTTCAGGGATCGCGAGCAGACCGATGAACGGCGTGTTCCCGCTGATGAGGTAGCCCCACCGCGCGTAGACGATGAACGTCGCCACGATGATCATTAACGGGAGCCCCAGGGTTCGTCGGGTCGCCTCCAATACGAGAAGGACGCCGGCGATGCCGAGCGCGAACACGTACGGGAACTCGCTGACCACGGGGACGCCCCCGAGGACGGGGTCGAGGAACGGGTACACCTCGGTGACCGGGCGGCCCGCCCTGAGTCCGAAGAAGCGGATGTCCCGGATCTCCGAGAACTCCGTCAGGAAGTAGACGGCCGAGAGGACCGCCGTGACGATACAGGCAACGTCGAAGGGGGTGACCCGGCTTCGGTCGGGGTCGACGAACGCCCACCGGAACGCGCCTCGGAGACCCTCTAACGCGCGCGAGGCGGGGTTCTCGCGACCCAGTCGATCGGCGACCGTCTCGACGGCGCCTCCCAAGCCACGTGAGACGAACCCGTCGCCCATGCTCGCGGGGAACAGCAGGAACGTGAGCACCAACGCGAACGCGACGTGGACCGCGTTCGCCTGGAGCAGTTGCAGCGACACCTGGATGTCCGCCACGAGCGGGATCGGGATCGTGAACGTGAAGCTCCGGGCCGCGAGGTACAGCTGAAACACCGAAAAGCAGATCCCGACGACTGACACCGCAACGGCCGCGAGACCCGTCAGCGATCGTCGGCGCTCGATCTCGTCGATGAGCTGCTCGGCCTCCTCCGCGGATATCTCCTCGATCCCCTCGTCGTTCACGTCCCCGGTTCCGGCGGTCGTGTCGTCGTCTGGTGCGTCGTTCGTGCTCATGGGAGTGCGTCGCTCGTGTTCATAGCAACCTGTCCGTCAGGGTGCGTTGCTCGACGTGGATCCGAACGTCGCTGCCGTTCGTTTCCGCGACCAGATCGTACCGCCGACCGTCGACGATCAGTGTGTGACCCGCGATCCGGCCGGGGGACACCAACAGCGTATCGAGTTCGGTTATCGACCCCTCGGGCTCGTACACCAGCGTCCCGTTTCTGTTCGTGACGTTCGCCCCGGACGGCAGCCCCCAGCCGTACGATTCGAACTCCATCCGGGTGTTCACCAGCGTCCCACCCTCGATGCGGTACTCGTCGTACACGCGGGATCGCTCGACGCTGTGCATGTACTCCAGGGCGACCGTGCTCCCGTCGTCGACGGGCTGGGTGAGGTAGTGTTCGCCCGTCTCGACGTCCTCGACGACCAGGACCTGCCCGGTCGGGGCCGCGATGGCAACTCCGCCGACGATTCCCGCGATGACCGTCACCATCGCTACGAGGATCGAAACGGCGCGCCGTCGGGGTATCGTGGGGAGAGTCACCGTGAGAGCGAATCTGAGCGGCTCGTTTACGGCACCGGTGGGACGGTGCTCGTTGACGGCACCGATGGGACGGTCGAGGTCGCGTGCGCGCGTGAAGGAGTGCTTAGACTCCCACTCGCGCGTCGTCGAGTCCGTCCCGGCCGGACCGAGGTTGTCGGCCCGAACGCGGTTCTGTGACGGGTCACTCGGCGGGTTACATGTCGAAGTACGCGGCGGCTCCCTCGTGGAGTTCGATCGACATGCCGTCCTGTGCGCTGTCGACGGAGATGAAGTCCGTCTTGATCGACAGTTCGTCGAGGTTGTCGAAGATGGCCGCCGTGATCGTCTCGACCGTGCCGGCCTCGACGCCGGTGTGGGTGGCGATCATCGCCTGGACCGCGACGGTCGGGACGTCCTCCTCGACGCCGCTGTAGGTGCCGCCGGGGATCGTGTCGTCGGCGAACCAGGAGGCCGCTTCCTTGACTGCCTCGCGGTTGTCGCCGTCGATTGGCACGATGTGAATGTCGTTCGTGTTCGCGAGGTCCTCGATCGCGCCGACGGGCCAGCCGCCGACGACGAACGCGGCGTCGATGTCGCCGTTCGCGAGCTGTTCGGACGCCTGCGCGAAGCCGGCGTTCTGCTCGGTGTAGTCGGTGATGCCGACCGCCTCGAGTATCTGGTTCGCGTTTACCTGCGTCCCGGAGCCGAGGTCGCCGGTGTTGATCGTGGTGCCGCTGAGATCGCTCAGTGTCTCGATCCCGGTCTCCTGGAGCGTGACGACCGTGATCGTCTCGGGGTACAGCGTCGCGACGCCGCGGAGGCTCTCGATCGCGTTGTCCTGGAACACGTCGATACCGGTCCCGTTCTTCGCGAAGTACGCGATGTCGTTCTGGATTAACGCGAAGTCCGCCGTCCCGTTCGCGAGGCTCCCGACGTTTTCAACGCTCGCTCCCGTCGACTGGACGTTTAGCGAGAAGTTAGTGTTGGCCTCGACGACCGTTTTGATCTCGTTGGAGAGCGGGTAGTACGTGCCGCCGGTACCCCCGGCGTGCCAGCTCAGGCGATCGCTGGTTCCCCCGTTTCCGTTGTCTTCCTCAGTGGGGGTCTCAGTGTCATCACCGTCGCCTTCCGTCGGCGTATCACCGTCACCCCCGTTTCCGTTACCATTCCCGTCTCCGCCGCCGTTTCCGGCGCAGCCGGCGAGCGCGCTGATTCCGGCGACGCTCGCGATGCCGGTCGTCTGCAGGAACTTCCGTCTTGTCTCTTCGGATGACATACCAATTCACGACAACGTACCAGAGAGGTATATCTCTAATCGAGCTATATATGATTAAAATTACTCCGATATTGATGTTATTGAATCCGTAAGGTTATCGAGTAATCACGGATGGCGGTAAATCGATATCTGTTATCGTCTACGAAATTACGGAAGTGCGAGGAGAAAGCCCCATCCTGAAGGCCGGGGATGAATCCAATAATTGATACACAATCCCCCGACGATACACGGCCTGATATTCCAACAGTTTCATCACATTCGCGGAACAGTTCGAGAACCCCGTTATAAAGAACAAGGAGAATACCCGCGCCTTTAGGCCCGGGATGAATCCGACATTCTGACCGACAATCCACCGACGACATTCCAACCGGATATTCCACACTCGGCCGTTGTTTTTAATAAGAACTCTCTAATAACGTGTTATGAAGTCGGTTCGATGCTAGAGACAACCCGCACCTACGTCGCCCGAATCACGAACCACCAACAGGTTCGTGACGATCTCAACCAGTGTGGGTTCTCCGCATCCAAACTGTGGAACGTCGGACGCTACTACATCCAACAACGGTGGGATGACGATGGTGAGATACCTGACGAAGCCGAATTGAAGTCGGAGTTGAAAGACCACGAACGCTACAGTGACCTGCATTCTCAGTCAAGTCAGCGAGTTCTTGAAGAACTTGCTGAGGCGTTCAATGGCTGGTACAACTCCGACGACGGCAACAACCCACCGGGCTACCGGAAACGTGGCGACGACCACCCACGCTCCACCGTCACATGGAAGAAACGGGCCATCAAGTACGACGACAAACACGACCAACTTCGCCTCTCGAAAGGCTTCAATCTGAAAGAGAGTCGGTCTGACTTCATCCTCGCCGAGTACGAAACCCGCCCTGACGTAGAAGTTGAGAACATCCAGCAGGTGCGTGCTGTCTGGAACGACGACGAGTGGGAACTCCATCTCGTCTGCAAGAAAGAGATTTCCGTCGAAGACGCACCCGGTGACAAGACAGCGGGTATCGATCTCGGAATCAGCAACTATCTCGCCATCGACTACGAAGACGGCGTGAGTGAGTTGTATCCGGGGAACGTGCTGAAAGAGGATAAGCACTACTTCACTCGTGAGGAGTACCAGACTGAAGGCGAGAATGGCCCGTCGAAGAGAGCGCGGAAGGCTCGGCAGAAACTCTCCCGACGCAAAGACCACTTCCTCCACACCCTCAGCAAACACATCGTTCAGCGGTGTGTCGAAGAAGACGTGGAGAAGATAGCGGTTGGCGACCTCAGTGACATCCGCGAGGATGAGAACGGTGACTCGCAGAACTGGGGTGCGTCGGGGAACAAGAAGTTGCACGGCTGGGAGTTCGACCGGTTCGCCCGCCTTCTTGAATACAAGGCCGAGGAACACGGCATCCTCGTTGATCGTGTAGACGAGGAGAACACCTCGAAGACGTGTTCGTGTTGCGGGCAAATTCGAGACAGCAACCGCGTGGAGCGAGGGCTGTACGTCTGTGAGTCGTGCGAGACGACGATGAATGCAGATGTGAATGGTGCGGTGAACATCCGGAGAAAGATAACTCAGAGTCCCCCGACCGGGGATATGAGTAACGGCTGGTTGGCACAGCCCGGAGTCTTCCTGTTCGACCGCGAGAGCGGGACGTTCAAAACGAGAGAACAGGGAGACTGCAAACCCTAATATCCCAACGCTCGGGATTCCTCCGGCTTTAGCCGGAGGAGGATGTCAATCGATCGCGATGGGCGGCTGTATCGATGGCACACCGAAGAAGAGCTCGTCAGCGTGACTGAGGAACTCCCATAGCTCTGCGCCTCTGGATTCCCCAGCATCGCAGATTATTCCTCTTGACCTCCTCCTCAGCCTGAAGACGGAGGAATCCGACCATCGGATTCGGGCGGTCGATGCCCTTCGGTTCCAACCCGCACTCGGAGGGAACCGGCGACACCCCGGGGGAACTATCGTTTACCTCCCTTGGAGGGCTGTGGCCCGGCCAATGAGGCCCCGTCGGATTCCATGTCATCGCCGTGCGAACCACCGACGGTTCGCCACCCCGTATGGTTCGGGGACGGCATCTCACCGAATCCGTAGCATCCGTGAGAACAGGGACCACCGAGTTGAATCTACCGAACAAGCGTGGCTGTTGTCCGCTTAACCCCCGCCTGAAGACGCGGGTATGCGCTCGCATCTATATCAGATTCCTATATTCCTCTCGGTGGTGAGTACATCGGCTGAATCCACCCAGGTGAATCCGGTCCTCGCTCGTGTCCGCGATCCCGTCCGGGTGGTTCGCGTCCACCTTCGCCTGCGTCTCCTGCTCGACTGCCGCCTCAAACTCCGGCGTCTCGTCGCCGACCGGGAAGCCGTCTTCATCGACTGCCTGTTCGCCCACTTTTTCGAATGCCTGTTCATCCACCGTAACGACTTTGCGACTCGCTCTCGCTTGCGCCTTCGCGAGCGCCCTCCCGGGCGCGAGCAAGAGCGCGCGAATTTCATCACCGTAGCCAATGTGTACCCGTTCATCATATAGAAGACGAGGACTGTTCGGAGCGCTATTCGCTTGTTCCCGTCGACGAATGGATGCTCCGCTACGAGAAGTCGCATCAGATGGACTGCTTTGTGGTGAATCTCCTCGGGTCGGGTACCTCGCCGAAGAACCCCTCCGAGATGTACTGCACCGCGGATGCTATCGCGTCTTCTGACCGAACGCCTGGCTATGTAGTCTCGCCTTCTTCCACGATTTGTTCGTGGAGAGATAGAATGAGTTCGGCAGAGGGATACGCGAGATCTCCGGTCACGTTTCCGACGTTCACACGTCACCCGATAATCGTTTCTCTACCGTCGGGATCAGACCACGATATCATTGGCGTGGAGTGTCGCAGTCATCGGATAACCAGACGCTGGAGCTCATAGGGCTGTTTTGAATCCTCTACAGGTTGTTCAAGGCGAGTGCCTCGGGGCTTGACCCCGAGGGTGAAGTCGACACGTGGTTTTAATTAACCACGGTTCGTAGCAGAAAGTACAGTCAGAGACCCCCAAAGACGGGTTAAAGACCTTAATCCAACGCTGACTGAGACACGATATGGAAATGTGGCGTCTCTCAAAACCCACGTCTTCGACGTGGTGAGACGGACGCTATCGGGTCGTGGTGGAGCGACCGACCCTCACGGATACGAACGACGTATTCGGGTGTTAATTCCAACCGACTCCATTCGGGGAAGGTCGAGGGGAATTAAATTCGCCTGCGGGCGCGGTGCAGTCCCTAAACGGTGAAGCCTCGGGGCTTGCCCCCGAGGTACTTCACGCCCTTCGAATGGAACCTTGAGCTCCTACCCACCCTAACGCCCGGAGACACTCCAGTTGAGAGTGTGGCTACCGACCCACGGTGGCAACGTGTGGGCCGTGCGCACTTCCGTTGGGCACCGCCGTTCGGCTCCGATCGAAGATGTTCGCGATGGCGCTTACGGTACACTACCAGGATCCACGTAGCATGGCTACGGGAACCACTCAAATCGCCCTCACCGGAGTAATGGGCGTGTTTCTGCTCCTTGTGGTTCGGTGGCTGGTCAGCATCGAAAACTGGCGGTCGTACTCTCTCTCCGCCGGCGGGTCCAAAGCCAGCCATCACGAACAAGAGCACGTAGAGAAACCGAGCGGACTCATTCGATGGATAACGACTGTCGACCACAAGGATATCGGACTCATGTACGGGGTGTTTGCGGTGCTCTCGTTCGCGTGGGGAGGGATCGCCGTCGTCCTCATGCGGACGGAGCTGACGACGCCGCCAGTTGACCTGCTCAGCGAGACCTTCTATAACGCCCTGATGACGACCCACGGGATCACGATGCTGTTCCTGTTCGGCACGCCGATCCTGGCCGCGTTCTCGAACTACCTGATCCCGTTGCTGATCGGCGCCGACGACATGGCGTTCCCACGAATCAACGCCATCGCGTTCTGGTTGTTACCGCCCGGGGCGCTGCTCATATGGGGCGGGCTGATCCTCGAGCCGTTTCAGGTCGGCGTCGAAGGCGCCCAGACCGCGTGGACGCTCTATGCGCCCCTCTCAGTCCAGCAAACGAACCCCGGTGTCGACCTGATGATCCTCGGGCTCCATCTGACCGGCGTGAGCGCGACGATGGGTGCGATCAACTTCATCGCGACCATCTTCACCGAGCGCGGCGAGGACGTCACCTGGGCGAACCTGGACATCTTCTCGTGGACGGTCCTCGTCCAATCCGGCCAGATCCTTTTCGCGTTCCCGCTGTTGGGGAGCGCGCTCGTCATGCTGCTGCTCGACCGTAACTTCGGGACGACGTTCTTCGCCGTCGAGGGCGGCGGGCCGATCCTCTGGCAACACCTGTTCTGGTTCTTCGGCCACCCCGAGGTGTACATCCTCGTGCTCCCGCCGATGGGACTTATCAGCTACATCCTCCCGCGGTTCGCTAGCCGGCGGCTCTTCGGGTTCAAGTTCGTCGTCTACTCCACGCTCGCACTCGGAGTACTGAGCTTTGGCGTGTGGGCACATCACATGTTCGCGACGGGGATCGACCCGCGACTCCGCGCGTCGTTCATGGCCGTCTCGATCGCGATCGCGATCCCCAGCGCGGTCAAGACGTTCAACTGGATCGCGACGATGTGGGGCGGAAAGATCCGATTGGTAACGCCGATGCTGTTCTGTATCGGATTCATCGCGAACTTCATCATCGGCGGCGTCACGGGCGTCTTCGAGGCGGCGATCCCCGTCGACCTCGTGCTCCACGACACGTACCACGTCATCGCCCACTTCCACTACGTCATCATGGGCGGGATCGCGTTCGCGATCTTCGCCGGGATCTACTACTGGTTCCCGCTGGTCACCGGGCGGTGGTACCAGCGAACGCTCGGGAAGTGGCACTTCTGGCTCACCATGATCGGGACGAACATCACGTTCTTCCCGATGGTGCTGCTCGGCTACGGCGGCATGCCCCGTCGGTACGCCGGATACGACATCACAGTCGGTCCGGTTGGCTACTTCGCTGACCTCCACCAACTCGCCACCCTCGGGGTCTACATCCTCGCGATCGGACAACTGATCTTCGTGTGGAATCTCGTCACCTCGTGGCTAGAGGGACGCCAGATCGAGGACAGCGACCCCTGGAACCTCGACGAACACGGACTGCGTACCAACGAATGGGGCTGGCTCGAACAGCATAGAGAGACGGCGCTCGTCGACGGCGGGTCGGAAAATACTGATTCAGAGTCGTCCGAGAAAACGTCGACCACGGACGATTGACGCCGGGTCCCCAGGTCGACTCGATCGGCCTCGGCGATGACCGATCACCGTGATCCCACCGCGATCATCAGCCGAATGACGAGATAGCTGTACACGACCGCACCCGTGAGAGCGAGTACGTTGCCCGCAGTCGCCAAGATTGTGACCTCCGCAAGCGTCCCGACCACGATGAATACGAGCCCGCCCAACAGGGCGACGATCACCAGCCACACGGTAGTCTCGGTCGCGCCCTTGAACCGACCCGCAGTGGGCGGGAAGAACTGCATCGCGAAGCCGATGATACACAACCCGAGAAACCCGAGGAGGTTCAGTTGAAGGTGCGAGGTGACCAGCTCGGAACTGACCGTTCCGAACGCGAACGAGAGGCCGAGTGACACCCCCGCGATCCCACAACCAACCCCGGCCAGAACGCCGAAGAGACCGACAGTCCGTCGATCCGATCGGGCGAACAACAGGCCGTACACACCCCCGAACCCGACCATCGCCGTCGCTTCGGCGATAGCACCGGCGATGAATGCCGGCCCGCCGCCGAGTCCGTACGCCAGCAATGCCGGGCCGAATGCACCCGCTGGAAGGACGACGGCGACGAGTTCCTTCCGCGCCGGAACGCCGAGGAATCGCGGGGCGATACGAACGCCGAGCGTGAACACGAGCAACGTCGCACCTCCGGCAGCGAGGAGGTGGCTGACCCGCGGAACGTATCCATCTGTGATCCCTGGGAGCGGAGATCCGTGCGCGAGCAGTTCGTACGATCCGACCAGTACGTACCCGAGGGCCACTATCATGAACGGGTTCGCATACCGGTCGACCCACTCCAACTCCTCCTTTCCGGCACCGGTCCCCGTCTCGCGTCCCGCTAAGTTGTCCCGGATCGTCCACAGGATCGTTCCCAGAAACACGATGACGCCCAGAACCCACGCAATTTCCCCCAAGCGTTCGACGAGCGGCGGACCGACAGGAAGGAAGGCCACCGCCATGAGTCCCGTTCCGGTCCCCGTCAACCCGAGTTGGATCGCCGGCGGCCACTTCGCATCCAGAACCCGTTCGAAGTAGGACGGGATCAGCAGATACCCCATCCCGAACACCATCTTCCTGCGAGGAGGGAATCCCGGTCTTCAGGCCGGGAGGGAATCCGACAACTGCCAAATTAAGCCCGTTCTGATGTTCAGACTGAATGCCAACCGTTATTTTTAACTTACGCAACTTCTTACGTTTTGGTGGATGAGAGCCGACTTCGATATGGAGCGAGGCGGGCCACTTCACGAAGTCGTGAAGCAATACGCCCGCGACCACGGGATACGCCACTCACGAGCGTACCCCGAACTCCTCCGCAAAGCACTCGAATCCGAAGGCTACGATGTCAACGACTCAGACAGCGAATAAGACGCTGGAGGCAACGCTCGCACCACCCACGCGGTGCAAAGAGCACCGCCTCCAGCACACGCTGTCCGAATACCGAGACGCACTCGACGACGCCTTCGATCAAGACTGTACGACGATGAGTGCCACGAACGACGTGGTGACACCGTACAACCTGCCGTACCAAGCGAAAGACGCCCTCAAATCCTACGTCCCGAAACTCCATAACACGTACAACGCGAAAGAGTTGGACGACGAACATCCGCTCAGATTCGTCAATCGGGCCGGGAAGTTCGACAGCGATTCGTCGCGCGAGTACGAAATCTGTTGGAACGTTCCCCAGCCCGGTCGCGGAACCAACTTTTGGATTCCACTCCGACGGAATCCAGACCAGCAAGAATTGTGGGACGACCTCCTCGATGATGAATCGAGTACCAAAGTGGGCGAACTTCGCTTGCAGAAACACCGAAAGACGTGGACACTCCACGTCTCCGTCGAATACGAAGTCGAAGACACCTCCGAACTTCCCGAGAATCCGACTCGGGTTGGGTTCGATATTGGCGAGTCGATGCTGGTCACGGGCTGTGCCCTCCAACACGACACTCCCACCAAACCGTTGCTCATCAACGGGAAGGAAGCCAAACGAATCCGTAAGGAGATGTTCACGACGCTCAAGCGTCTCCAAGAGCGAGACGCTTCGGAGTGGCGCGTCGAAGAACGCTTCTCGTACTACCAGAACCGACTCACGGACATCATCGAGAAGGCTTCTCGTGAGTCTGTAGAGTACGCCCAACAGTTCGAGAACCCCGTTATCGTGATGGAGGACTTGGCGTACATCCGCGAGTCACTGGACTACGGGAAGTACATGAACCGACGCCTGCACTCGTGGGCATTCGCTCGCTTGCAGGGACGAATCGAGGACAAGGCGAAGGACGCTGGTATTCCAGTCCGATACATTCATCCTCAATACACGAGTAAGACGTGCCACTCGTGCAAGCACCTCGGGTATCGGCCTCATCAAGCCGAGTTCAAGTGTAAGAACCCAGAGTGTCACGTTTCGACGTTTCAAGCAGACATCAACGCGAGTGCGAATATCGCACATCGCGTAGACCCGTGGGGAGAGAGCCTGCCGTGGAAACAGGTAGGCGATGACTCGCCACAGGACGGAAGCCGTTGTGACACGGCCACGACTCAGTGTGAGAAGAGCGAGACACCCTCGTAGATGACACTTACGCCGTTTCAAGAGTCGAAACTCACTGCCAGCGACGACTAACTGGCATTCCCACCGTGTGGGAAGCCCCGTCGTTCACGACGGGGAGGATGTCACATGAAACACGAACCCGAACAAAGCCAGCACGACCTCCGTCCGGCGCGGAACTCCCGCCAGTGCCCCGAGTCGCCACAGGACGAGCGAGATCGCGCTGAAGACGACGAACCGACGCGACCAGCGACTGCTGCCCCCTGACACCATATATGTCGGAGTTCGATCGATGGGCCATTCAGTATTTCGTGAAGGGGACTCGCCTCGGCCGTTCGTTTCGATTTTCAGGGAGCAGAGCTCACAGCTCTACTCGATCGATCGGAAACCGCTCCAACTGCTGACGAACGAGATAGAACGGAGGACACGACGGTTCTCCGATCTCGACGAACGTGAGATGGTCCGGATCTCGTCCTGCGAACACGTTCGCAGTCACGTACTTTCTCGTTGAGTGCGTTCACCGATTCAATGAGCGACAGGAGGGAGGAACTCGAGGACGTTGTTTCCGATCTTCGGGACCACGACGCTGTTGTGGATGCGTTTGTCGCGAAGAGCTTCACAGACAGGCTTGTGATCGTAGACATCGACGGCGCCGACGAGGTTCCGCCGGATGTGGTCGAACACCTGGCAGACCACGATCTCCGTGGGGCCGACGGCGTCTACTCGGACGGTGAGGGGCAGTCGTTTGCGGGGAGCGTCGGTGACAGCACGCGTCATCACTTTCTCGATATGCAGACTCGAGGGGCTCACCAGTCGTACGTCGTCGAAGTCGAGTAGGCGGACAGCTACTCGCGAGCCTTCCTGGGAGGCAGTTCGACTGGCTCAGTTCTCGAACAGAACATCGATCCGGGAGGCGAACGCCCAATATTCCGGATCGCCAGCCGATCAAAACGGCGCGCTCGGCGTCTCGTCTCGAGAGCGATCCGTTCGAGTACCGTTCTCTTTCCCGATGAGGACCCTGAACTCGCCGGACGCTTGCAGACGGTACTCCCAGTGGAATTCGTCCCCCGCTTCGGCTTCGAACTGGTGGTACAACGGTTTCGGATCGTGGTCATTGACCAGAACGAACCCCTCGCCGGGATCCAACCCGACGTACGTATCAAATATTTGTTCGTGACGTTGAGCTGGTGGAAGATCTCTGACATCTAGCTCTTCGGTGATCTCGATCTCCTCGTCCATTGTCGCCGTCGAGGATGCCTCCTCCCCGCCGGTTTGAGGTGTCTCTTCTCCCCGTTCGTCGACGGACTCGGTTTTCGTGATCTGGACACGACAGCGGCCCGGGTCTGATTCGACGACGTTCCAACTGAACGAGTCGTCGTATCGCTGGCGGAACTCTTGACGGAGCGGCCGTGGCTCATGCGGGGCGATGATCTCCATCGTTCCGCCGTCAGGGATCATTCCGTAGCGATGGTGGATCGTCGTATGCCGTTCCTGTTTCGGAATCTCACGGACGTCGTACTGCGTGACGACATCTCCGTTGTCGGCCGCAGAGGCGCCAGTCTTGGTGACCATGACGCGCCACTCGCCGGACCCCCTGCTACCGTACTCCCACCCGACAACCTCGCCATGCATCGATTGGAGCTCGTAGTACAACGGTTTCGGGTCGTGGTCGTTGATCAGAATGAACTCCTCTCCGGGAGCCAAGTCGTCGAAGATTTCGAGGAGAACCTGGTGTCGCCGCTGCGGTTTCAGGTCCCGGACATCGATTGTGGCGGGTTCATCAGCATCGATTGGTTCTTCGACAGTTACATCTAGGTTCCTCGGTTCTCCATCGGGATCAGCATACTCCCAGCTCAGGGCCCGAGCACTCTCGATCTGGAACCGGACCAGATCGGGATCGATATCTCGGGGAGCTACGATCTCGAGTTCGTCGCCGCTCTCCGCGGCCCGCAGGGCGTCGAAGAGCTGGTCACGGTGGTTCTCCTGAGGCCAATCACGCAGATCGATGTCCGTTGGCATCGGTACGTCCGAACCACTCGCGCCGTCCGCATGGTGCTTGCGTCGAAGATGTTCGGATAGCTCGATGAGATTGCTCGACGAGAAGCGCCGTAAACGCAGGCGAATCAATCGTCCGGAGGCGTTCATGTACATTATTAGAACTTCCAACGCGCTGCGAATACCCATACAAACACGTGTGAGCCGACAAGGGAACCAGTGTCCGCCACGAAGGCACACGACAGCTAGATTAGCCGGTTGTGTTCGCAGCGATCGTCTCCGAAGCGATGCAAGGGAATCCAAAACCCGCCACAACATCGGATTCACGACACTACTCCTTGGACGTAGATGTGTGCGTACGCGCTTGCCCACACGATCGACAGCAGTTCCCCGGCACTCGACGAGATCACACGCAACACAGGATGCACAAACGCCACCTCAGTTTCGAGCTGGGGGACAACTGTTGGTAAATAGAGGCTGAGCGCACTTCCGATCGCGATGACACCGACAAGCAAGAACTTCGTTCGGTAGTTCGTCGTGATTCGCCAGCTCACCCGTAGTGATTCGACAGGGCCGTACTGACCGATGACACACGCCTCGGGCGCGAACCAGAACTTGAACAGGAGAAAGAGGATCGGTACGACGAACACGATCACACCGACCGCTGCCGCGACAGGGAAACTGACCATCCCCACCGGGTTGATCGGGAGCGCGCCGACCAGAACGAGCAGCGGAAGCGACAGAAAGAACGGAATCGTCATCACCGAAAACACGGTTAGGAGGATGACGCCAACCAACGCCGGTGTGCGGGCGATGCTTCGACAGAGTCCCTCGCGTATCGTGACGGGGTCGCCGGTCAGTTCGCCCGCGACGATCGTTCCCACGTAGGCGCGGAGCGAGATGATGAACGCGAACGCAGTTACAGCCTCGATCATCCCGACCGCGGGCGTCGGGAGTAGCTCGATGGTGTCCGTCTCGAGAAGACGGTTGGCGAGGATGATCACGCCGGCGAAGGCGGGGATGGACCGGTAGGACCGAAACAGGCGAACCGACCACACGAGTGCGTCGAGGACGGTTCGATTGGTGGTGGTAGTCTCGATGTTGCGGCATTCGAGACACCCACAGCCATCGACATCATCCCGGGCCTTGATCGTCGGTGCTACGTCACCCGGGGGTGTGACGTGGCCGGTAGAAGTGCCTCGGGTCGGTGAGTCGGTGGAATCGCTCATTCACCAGTAATGAACTGAGAGAGCGATTCGCCGGCCGCAAGCAGAATCGACGGGGGACCGAGGAGCGAGGCGAAGGCTTTGAACGCGCGTTTGAGACTCGGCCGATCGTCCTCGGTACCGAGAAACAGGAGCGTCGGGTCTTCGGAAACGACGAAGACGCTCATCTCACGGCCTTTCTCCGAATAGCAGGTGTCGGTGACTTCGATCACGCCGGCCGATTCGAGGTTCTCCAAATGGTAGTGGACGTTCTGCACGCTTTGGTCGAGTTGCGCAGCGATCCGCGAGGGCGTCGCTGGCGTTTCGTTGAGCAGCCGAAAGATGTCGTAGGCGGTCTCGGAGGACAACGCTTCGATCACGCCCCGGGTCTCGTCGTCGTCGAGACTCAGTACGGCCGGGGTATCGCTTCGTTCGACAGTGGCGTCGGTTTGCGTCGGGAAGGGTTGTGCCATAGGTGAGGTAGCTTCTGTAGCATGCGGTCACGGGGACCCGGTTCGATCGGCGGTATTCGAACCTATCGTACGTAATTGTTGGTAGGTGTTTATGTCGATTCCGCAGCTGGTGAGATCGCGATCAACCGCATATAGTACGCCGTGTACACCGTATAGAAGTACGCGAAGCCGACCGCCGAGAAGGCGATCCCGACCGGAAGCAGGACGGCGATCGGCAACCCGAGGTCGATCGGTAGTATCTCGGCAGGTCCAGTGTCCGTCATCGTCCATTCAAGCAGGTATTCGGGGATGTAGAAGACATTCAGGAGGCCGACCCACACCAACGAGAACCCGGTGACGCTTTTCAGATTTGAACGGACGAGCCCGATGCTTCTGCGGAATGCATCAGTGACGCTCTCGTTTTCGATGACGATCGCCGTGTCGTAGAACTGCACGAACATGATGACAACGAGGATCGACACCAACCAGAGGAGCAGCGAGCCGACGCTTGCGACGAACGCAGCCATCTCGTTGATCGCAGCGATCGCCATCGTTCCGATACCGAGGATGAACGTGATGACTCCGAGTGCGATAGCGGTTCCAAGGAACAGTAGCACGAACAGCACAGTTGCGAGGAGCAGTCGGAGGTAATGAGTCCGGGCTGTAGTGAAAAAGTGAGTCAGCGACGCGTCCGTCCCGTCAATCGCAGCTCGGGCAGTGCCGATGAACCCGCCGAGGACGAACGGGAAGACAACCAACCAGGCGAGCGACGCACCCGCCGAGAGTAGCGGCGATTCGATCAGGCGATCGACGTATTGCAGTTGGCTTCCGGCCCCGACGAGGAGGCCGACGACGAGTAGGATCGGATTCGCACGGAGGGCGGTAAGTCCGTCTTTGAATGCGGAGACTGTGACCATCGTATCTACTGAGTACGGCTGTCACATATTAGCTCGAACGTAGTATCAAAACTAGATTTAACCATCCTACGTCCTCCTACCCTGTTTCGTGAGAGAATTCGATTTTGACAACCGACGTGCTGAACCCCGCTGCCACGCGTGAATCGGGAGGCTCTTCGTGACCGGTTGTCTCTACCCATGTTTTATTTTATCATTAAGCGTAGTCAACAACATGCCCTCCAAGTACAGTCGGGGGTTTGACATCACGACCGTGAGAGCCATCGTCCAGTATCGATACGCGACGACGGGTGAACGGTTCGGTTCGTCCGAATCCAGTGAACCAAGTTCACTCGTTTCAGAAAAGTGACGATGTCGATGTACGAACGGGGAGCGCCGGAAGAGCCCCTGATCACTGACCGGTGGTCCGGCGGCGTCGGGTGGCTCGCACATCCCGATGAAACCGGGCTGCGAGCAAGTCATGCCTTCGTCGGAGACGAGGGCGGTGTCTGGCTCATCGACCCGCTCGACGCCCCCGGTATCGACGACGAACTCGCGACCCTCGGGGAGGTGGCCGGCGTTGTTGTCCTCTCGAACTACCACGCCCGGGATGCCGATACCTTCGCTGCCCGCCACGAAGTTCCGGTCTTCGTCCCCCGGTGGCTATCGCGGGTAGCCGAGCAAATCGAGCGTCCCACCGAGTTCGTAGTCGACGAGTTCGGATCGTCCGGATTCAAACTCCGTCGGTGTGCGCCATTTCCGGGATGGGACGAAGCCATCGCGTACCGCGAAGCCGACGGAACGCTGTACATCCCGGACGTGTTGGGAACAGCACCGGTGTTCACCGTCGGAGACGAGCGACTGGGGATGTACCTCTTGTGCCGTCTTGCGCCACCTCGCGGCGAATTTGAAGATCTATCTCCTGAGCGAATCCTCGTCGGGCATGGAACCGGGTTGTTCGCTGACGCTCCGACTGCCCTGAACAGCGCGCTCGCCGGTGCGCGGCGGCAGTTCCCCACAGCACTCCTGCAGAACGGATGGGTGCAACTTCGGGCGCTAACAGCAGCGCTCGGGGATTAATACGGATGTTCGAACGAACGTAGCATCAAACGGGCTTCCCGTCACCTTCCCCGCCGTAAACGGCGGGGTTTCCCGCTTGTGTCTTGATGAGAACGATTGACATCCCCCTCACCGTTCACAACGGGGTGATGGCCTAGGAAATTTCGATACCGTCTCAGAGCTAGTTAGCTGCATAGTTTGAACAAAAACGACAAAGACTGGTCAAGAGTGCGATACGCGGGCTGTCACCACCAGGGGAGGCTGCTAGTTTGGGGGACACAGACAGCCACCGGGAAGTTCACTACGCTGGATGTTGAACAGACATTTCATAGACGATGACTTCCTCGAACCCTCTCGAGGATACGTACGTAGCGGCGCTGCAACACGATCTCGTGGAGGTTCCCGCAGAGGCAACGCTGGTTGGAGTCGTTCGGCGACCGACGGGCTGGTTCCGAACGACGGTCGACGAGAACTACCCGGCACTCGGCCCTCCAGATGACCTTCTCGACGAGTTCAAACAGCGCCACGAGGACTTCAAGATGCAGGGAATGTGTGATGAGGGCGCGCATAATGCGGCCTGGGACGAAGTCGGGTTTACGGACCGGTACCGATCACATCTGACCGACGCCGAGGAGGCCCAGGAGGCAGTCGGTGAACTCACGGACCGATTGCAGGATGGGGAACAGATCGTCTTCGTCTGTTTCGAGAACACTGACCAGAAACGGTGCCATCGAACGCTTCTGAAAGAACATATTGCTGCTGAGCTGTGAACCTAGCCTCTCAGTCACCAGATTGGGATGGCCCGTTCGCAACTGACGTACGACTGCTCCCCAGCGGACTTTTCTCAGTGCAGTGATATCCGCAGATCTCTTTTTCAGTTCATACTCGTAGGAACCTCTGGGACGTAGCAGGTGCCCATTGCTCATTAGAATACGCAGAATAAACAACTACGAATGCCAATCAACGCCTGTGGAGACTGCGCTCCCTGTGGATACCTGCGTGTCTGCAAAGCGCGTCGTGGAAGCAGGAAGCCCTACCCTCAAGGAGCGAACGGCGTCAGCCGTGAGCGAGTAGGGTAGGGTAGTTCACTCAGGCGAATTTCCGTTTCTGTCTTCTCGCTCGATCGCGTTCGGTGAACCAGTCACCCGCTCTCGGAGCTTGTCTACCGATTGCTGGAGCCGCGTTCCGACGTCAAGCCACCGTTTGGTCATGATGACGGTCGTCGGCGCACGCTCCGCGACGGTTTCGGGAATCGTCCCGAACACGAACTGTTGTATCACGCCTTCCCTCGTCGAGCCGATTATCGTAAGGTCGTGATCACCGCTTTCCTCGACGAGCGCGGAAACGACATCATCACTCTCAAGAAGCGTCTTTTCGACCGTAACGTCTTCCAGTGACGTTGTCCGGTCGGCAAGCATCGATTCCCCTTGCTGGCGAGGTGTCCCTGATGCAGCAGGGTCGATGACGTACACGGCATGAACGGTCGCTCCAGTATACCTGGCGATCGCGCCTGCCGTCTCGACCGCGAGTTCTGCGTGTGGCCCCCCGGCAATCGGGACGAAGATCGAGTCGACCACTCCATCCGCGTCCATCCCGAACTTCTCCACGAACACGTCACAGTCGGCCTCCTGAACGACCCGATCGACGTTCGTTCCGAGGACGACGTCGCGTCGCTTCGATCGGCGTCCTTTCCAACCGACGATGACCGCGTCGCTGTCGTTCTGGGTGATCGTATTCAGGATTGCGTCGGCAGCGTTGTGTCCAATCCGGATTGTCCCGCTCACAGGCACATCACGTTCCTCAGCAATCGACATCGCCCGATCCAGCACCTCTCGTTTCTCGTCGGTCTGTTCACGGCCTCGTGAGAGCGGTGTCTGGTCGGGGACTGTTACGACGCTCATGACCAGTATCTCGCCATCGTTGTCTTCGGCGAGCGTCATCGCCGTCCGCATCAGCTGCTTGACGTTGCGCGGGTTCGCTATCGGGACGACGACCTGATACCCCTCACCCGACGACCGGTACTCCGCGACCGCAGTCGGCGTCTCTTCTTCGAGTTCCTCGACCGGCGGCGTCCGGCGCTTCCAGGCGAACCAGACAGCGACACCGAGTGCTTCCACACCGAGGCCGATCAGCAACGCTGTGACTCCAACATTGAAAAGCAAGCCTAGGTTTGCGAGCACTGCAATCGCCGGGACAACTGGGACCAACGGAACCCGGAAGCCACGGTCGATGTCGGGGAACTTCCGTCTGGATTGGATCAGCGCGACGTTCACGAGACTCAGCCCGGAGAGGAGCAGGAAGTTAGCGAACTGGGCGAGCCCCTCGATGCCGAGATGTAATCCGAACAGCGGCTCGCTACCGGCCGCTTCACCGAAGATCACCGCAAAGACGACGATGTACGTGCAGATAACGCCACCCGTGAGCAGGACGGCCTTGTACGGTGTGTTGAACTCGGGATGGACGTCTTCGAACCCCCGAGGGAGGTGGTTTCGGCGCGCCATAGCGAGTTTGACCCGTGACCCCGCCATGATGGTCGCGTTCGCCGCTGAGAGCATCGAGACGAGCGCTCCCACAACGATGACGTAGAAGCCGAGCGGCCCGAGGTAGTATTGGGCGGCATAGCCCATCGAGACCTCGCCGTTATCGGCAACGTACTCCGCGGGTGGTACTCCGTCGAGTTGGACGTTGTCCGTAAGGAAGCTGAGGAAGGCCGAATCGTTGATGGCGAGAACGATGACGAGCACGACCAGGGTGTAGATCACCGTCACGATCCCCATGCTGAGATAGATCGCCCGGGGAATCGTCGAGCCGGGCTCTTTGATCTCTTCTGCGTTGGTCGTGATCGCTGAGAAGCCGAAGAAGGTGATAAACACGAGCGCGCTAGTCAACCCGATCTGGGCGACGTCGTCGATGTTCTCGGCGACCGACGTCGTGATGACGCCGGCGTCGAGCGTCTGGAGGCCGCCGTACAGAAAGAGTGCGAGCAGGGCGATCTTCAGCCCGGTCACGGTGATCTGGAACTGGTTCGACTCCTCGGTCCCCTTCAGGTTGAGGACAACGAGGAGCCCGAGAATGACGAGCCCAGGAATCCAGAACGGCAGGGCTTCCGGAATAGAGAGGACGGGATACATGAAGCGGTGGAACCACTCGGAGAAGCTAGCGAGGTAGAACGCCGCACTGGCGGGGTAGCCGAGAATCATCGTCCACCCCATGATGTACGTTATGTCAGTGTCGAATGTATTGGCGACGTACATGTAGCCGCCACCGCTCTCCTGGTAGATCGAGGAGAATTCCGCGTAGGAGGCGGCCGTGAAGCCCGCGACGACCGCCGCGAGCAGGAACGAACCGATGGCGACCGCGCCGACGTTGCTCACAGCCAGCCCGGAGAGAACGAAAATTCCCGCCGCGATCATCGTCCCGACGCCGATGGCAAGCGCACCGAGCAGACCGATTTCGGGATTGAGTTCTTCGGTTACGCTTTGGCCATGTTCTGCCTGTGTAGAGGAGGAAGTCGGCTCATCGGCCATTGGAGCGCATTAACTTGGATTGGTAAATACCTACATATACAGCGTTGTCAGCGGTGGTGTTCCAATACGTCGGGGACACTCCGGAGGAGCGTCTCTATGTGGTCAGCGTCATCGAGCACCCGAAGCTGCGCGGTCGGGAGTTGTGATTGGAGCCGTCGAACACTTTTGATTGGAACATTGGTGTCAGTGTCGCCATGCCAGAACCGGATTTTCGTGTCAATATCTTGCAGTAGAACTTCCCAGTCTGTCGCTGCAGCCTTGAACTCGGTTACTGCGCCGGAGCGACAACGGGCAAAGGCCTCAAGGAAATCTGCCTTGACAAGCCGGGCGGCGTCTTCGGGGATGGCATCGGTGTTTCCCGACGCCGTATACTGTTCGACGACAAACGATGGATCGGATCGCCTGGCGAGCCATGTCTGACCGCGAAAGAGTCCACGGAGGACAAGGGGCGCCGTCGTCGCCAATCCCGAGAGGAGTCGTTGGATGAAAGGTGGTTCCTCGGTGACGCTCGATGGGGTGGCACCAGCGACGATGTCGACCTCACGAACACGGTCTCCGTGTGTGGTGGCGGCTGCAAGCGCGTGTGGACTACCACCCGAGAAAGCGATAATCCCGGCTGTTTCTACGTTGACGTCGTCAAGGACTGCACGAACGACCGATCCCGCGTCGCGTATCGAGCGGTCCGACCACGGATCGGAGCGGCCGAATCCCGGCCGATCGGGAGCAATCACTCGGATACCTCGCTCACGTGCGGCCGGTTCAAGGAGTGAACCAAGCAGACGTGAACCGGGCGTTCCGTGGAAAAAGAGGACGGGTGTCCCGTCAGCATCACCATACTGAGCGTAGGCGAGTTGTTTATCGTCTGCGAGGGTAACTGTCTGAAACTGGTCACCGGGGTGTTCCACTGAGTCGCGCGGCGAATCGGGGACAGAGTGTTGCATTGTATTCGGGAGGGGCGCAGTTCGAGTTCGCGATTTTTCAGTTCAACCGATCGTTGTGGCGAGGCGAGACGGCGTCACTGCACTGAACACAGCAAACGGCCGGAGGGCTATTATTATCCATCGGAACGGACCACCTGTCGGGATTCAAAGCCATGGGTATTTGCCGTCTAGTTGGTTACCAGTTAGTTATACTATATTAGAAAGGACATTCGTCACGAGGGCCCCGCGGGCGTCGACTGGCCCGACCTGGAACCCCTCGGCGAAGTTCGTCAACAGGAACCACCGGTAGAGCAGTTCCTCGATCACCGATCCGACGAGGTAGGAGCCCACCGAGAGTAGGAACCAGTACGGAAACGTCCACTGCGGGACGCCACCGACGACGAAAACGCCGCATATCGTGATCCATCCGAGTGCCAACTGGACCACGAAGATGGCCGTCATCAGCGTGCCGCCCAGCACGAACCCGAACGTGAGGTCGGTCCACCACGCCCGATTTACGCGGAGGCCGAAATCGCGGAACCGCCGCCGATCGACGTACCGACCGGTCAGGTAGACGGCCACCGGGGTGGCAATCGCGCCGACCACGAGGTCGATCGCGTTCACGGCGATACTGCCAAAGGGGGTGCCTCGGAGTTCGAAGAGCGGTGACCGGCCCGTAACGACCGTTCCCAGGAGGCCGGACATCATGATTCCGAGGATCCACCAGAGGGCGAGTCCGGCGATGATTCGTAGCGGCATCCGGGGACGGTCTTCAGTGGCGTTCCAGACGAGTCCTCGTGGCTTCGCCCCCGCTCTCAGAATCCAACGCACATTCATGTTGACTCGCACCGCTTCGACGTGACGACGTTCCTGCTGCTGTTCTGGCTGGTCAACCGGAGTTCGAACACCAGTGAAGGACACTCGAACAGGTTCGACCACCGCGTGGTCTGCTTCCAAGCAGGAAGCCCACCCCGATCGTCTTCGATCGCGACCTTATAGGTGTCATCGGGATACCCCGCACTGGTGAACGACCGCCCGATTCCCGGTTCGACGTCCTCGCCGGCGAGCGATTCGACGACGCTACCGGCTTGGTTCGTGACGGTCACTGCGACCGTGTGTGTGGTTTCTTCCTCGTTTGTGACAGTAATTGTTAGGTCGCCGATTCCGTCCTCGGAGCCGACGCAACCGGCCAGTGCGACGAGAGCGCCGGCAGCGGTGGGTCCAGCGACGGCGCCGAGGAAGCGACGGCGATTCATGGCTTGCGAGCAGCGCTTCAGTGTCGACACGGTCGTTCACCGCCCTCCAGTCGAGACGATGCCCGTTTTCTGTGCACGGGTAAAGGACTTCGTGCCGTACACCGCGAGAATCGCGATGGCGAATGTGAGGTTCACTCCGACGAGAACGTACACGGAGAGGGGATTCCCCGTCACGCTCGGATGCAGCGCGATGAACGGGCCGAGCGTGTTGAACAGCCCGTGGAAGACCGTGACTGCGAGCACACTTCCGCCGGTGTTGTTGAACAGCCACGTAAAGACGAACGCGGTGGCGACGATCGACAGGCCCCAGAGTGCGAGTGGGAATCCGCTGTTGGCGTCTCCCGGGACGAACTGGAGCGGGATGTGCCAGGCGAACCAGCAGATCCCGAGGACGAGGCTCGCGGCGGCCGCCCCGAACCGCGTCTGCAAGAGGGGAAGCAGATAGCCACGCCAGCCGAGTTCTTCGCCCAGCGCGAGCACGAGTGTCACCAGCAGTGCAATCGGGACAATAGCGAGACCGAGTGGTCCGTCCAGCTGTGCCAGCGCTGGTGCAGGCTCGAACGCCCCTCCGAGGGAGAGATACGCTGCGTAGCTCACACCAAGCATGGCTGGTGCAAGCCCGAGTACGACGATCCACCAACGGAGACCGAACCGCCACGCAGTGAGTGGCCGGAACGCGGTCCGAAGGCCGCCGATACCGTTATCGTAGACGTGCAACACGATCGCGACCACTGCAGGCGTGAAAATCGCGAGTACCGATACTCCCGACGGTACTGCCACACCGATCCACCCACGGGCCGAGGCGATGACGGGAAGGTAGATGGCCAGCGCGAGCGCGAGTGTCAAGCCGACGAACGCACCAGCTCGCACAAGGGCGTCTCGTTCGGAGAGGTCCGAAACGAACCGACCGTCTTGGGACTCAGCTGCATCTCCCAAGTCACGCTCCGAGAGCAGCGACCAAGGCCAAGCTGAAGCCGATCGCGTTGATCAAGCTGTGGATCACGATGACCACGACGAGGTTCTGTGTGCGTTCGTAGATCGCACCGAAGATGACCGACGCGACACCGATGCTCAGGAGGGCGAACAAAACGCCCAGGGAGAGGAGATCAGATCCGCCAATCCAGTAGCTCGGAACGTGTCCCAGCGCGAAGCCGACAGAAACGATGGCGATGGCTGGCACCGGCCCCATCTGTTCGCGAAGGCGACCCTGGACGATGCCCCGATAGAAGTACTCCTCGATGGGCCCGATAATGAACAGGGTGCCAACGATCGCCAGTCCATACACGAGAACCGGACGTTCAGCGGCCGCAGCGCCACTGAAGTTCGTTGGCGGTGCGGCGTTGAACACTTGCATCCCGACCTGAATCAGGATTGTGGTTACAACCAAGATACCGATACCCGCGACGATCCAGCCGCTCTCGCGCACCGTCGGGAGCCATCGTGGCATGTGGACGGTAACCGGTCGGACGCGGTGGTACGCGACGCCAAGCAGGCCGACAGCTACAGTTGCAAGGAGTCCCCCGCCGATGAACGTGACCGCGAGGTCCCCACCGTACCCGAATTGTGCCTGGACGAGCTTGAAGCCCTCGACGATGGCTAATGGGGGAATTGCTGCGGCAAATAGCAGTCCGAGGGCGACGAGAATCGCCTGTCGTGGGCTATCGGTATCGGGGGACTCTCCGTCTGCCTGAGCGTGTATAGTAGTGGACATGATGAACGCAGCGACGATGCACGATGCTCCTGTTTCGCTTGCTTCTATCTATGTGGGCACCGGTACTGAAGAGGTACGCCGTACCAGTCCGTGGGTTAAATACGTCAATTGGGATTGAAGACTCACAACGGTGTGACCAGACCGCAGAATAGTGCCGCTTCAACTGTGATCTCGGGAGTACATCATCTTGCGACCAAACTATCGAATTCAACTCGTGTTTTTGAAACTATGCGATGATTCAACGCGCAGATACAGCAATCGACCCTGGATTCAAGAGTTAAGTCTGAGTGGATACCGTATGGAACCACGGAATTTCTTGCGTGTCGAAGGACTGGCTGTCTTGGGGATTGCGCTGGCTGGATATTTTACCCTCGATGGATCAGTTTGGTTGCTTCTCATTCTTGCGCTGGCCCCCGACCTATCGATGATCGGGTATCTCGCTGGTACTCGAGTAGGCAGTCTGAGCTATAATATCGTCCATACGTACACATTACCGCTCGCCCTCGGTGCCCTCGGCTTCTGGGCTGACATCCGAATGGCTCTCCTTGTCGCTCTGATTTGGGCAGGACACATCGGAGCTGATCGTCTCGTGGGATATGGTCTGAAATTCGAATCCGGATTCAAAAACACACATCTCAGTACCCAGCCTGCTCCGGTGGAAGCTTTCACCAAATCTGATTGATAATCGAGGGGAACAACCTAATTCTGTCATTATACTGGCCGTCTTGAGGGTTGATCTACGCTAATCGGTGAGTCGCAGAACCAGGATGCCATCCGGGTAGTGCGAATACGATAGCGAAAGCAGGACGATCTGATCAGAGGTCTGCGGCGGCAAATATCCGGTATCCGAGCACCAGCGGAACGACGAGCCAGACCACGAGCACGGCGACGCTGGCCCATCCCGTGAGGTAGAACGGGACCGGACCGTTCAGCATTCCACCGAGGCTCAGGGCTGCCGAAGTGCCGTCCCCGAGGAACCATCCGAGGGCGTTCTGGTAGGCAGCCGAGGGTGTCACGATGTTGAGGAAGGCATACCACCCCGGGACGGTCGTGAGGCCGTCGAAAGAGAACCCGTTCACGACGAACATGACCGCCGGGGCGAGGAGGTCGCCGAGGAACTCGAGGAGGACGAACACCCCGACTCCGAACGCCATTGCCCGTCCACCGCTCCCGGTCGTCGCGGAGACGGCGACCATGATGCCCACGTACACGAGGGCGAACAGGAGCGTAACCACGGCGAAGACCGCGTAGTCGACTGGCGAGAACGTCGGGAACAGCGCAACGATCACCGCCAGCGTGACGGCAAGGCCGACGAGGATGGCGACCCCGAGCACTGCGGTGCGCCCGACGAGCTTTCCGAGAATAACGTCCGCGCGGCTGTGGGGAAAGCCCAGTAGCAGTTTGCTGGAGCCACGGTCGCGTTCACCGGCGATCGCTCCCGCCCCGATGACGATCGCCGCGATGGAGACGAACAGCGTCATCGCGGCCAGCAGGAGCGTCAGGTAGCCGAGGGTGCTCAGTTCGCCGATATCCTGACTGAGTGCCGGAACCGTCGCATAGAGGACCGCCATCCCGGCCGAGAGGAGCACGAACACGCCGGTAATCGCCCAGAGGGCCTTCGAGAGCCGCGCGTCCTGGAAATCCTTCCGGGCAACGACAGCCCAGCTCATGTGCGCACCTCCGTGCCGTCGGTCGAGGAAGTCGCGAGTTCGGGATCATCGTCGTCGCTGCTCGCGGGCGTGACGTCGTCCGTCGTGTAGGCCGCGAACATCTCCTCGAGAGAGGTCTCTTCGATATCGAAGTCGACGACGGTCCCGCCAGCCGCCTCGACGGCGTGCATCACGGCCGTCTTCGTGGCCGGCGCACAGGTCACCGTCAGGCGAGTCTCGCTGTCGGTCTGGACACCGGTCACGTCCGGAAGGGTAGTGACCGCGTCGACCACGTCGTCGGTCACCGACTCGACAGTGAGGATCAGTCGAGCGTTGGTCCCGAGGGCGTCTCGCAGCGCGTCGATCGTGTCGACGGCGACGAGTTTTCCGTCTCGGAGGATCCCGACGCGGTCACAGACAGCCTCGACCTGTTCGAGGATGTGCGAGGAGAAAAACACCGTCGCCCCACGGTCGCGCTCGGCGCGGATGATGTCACGCATCTCGCGGGCTCCATTGGGGTCGAGCCCTGTCGATGGTTCGTCGAGGATCAGTAACTCTGGCGAGCCGGTGAGCGCCATCGCGAGGACGAGCCGCTGTTTCATGCCCTTCGAGAAGCCGCCGGCCTTCCGATCGGCCGCGTCGGCGATACCGACGCGCTCTAGCAGTTCGATCGGATCGTCGTCACTGCCTTTCGACGCGATTGCGAAGTCGAGATGCTGTCGGGCTGTCAGGCGATCGTAGAGGTGGTAGCCGTCCGGAAGCACCCCGACCGTCTGGCGCACAGCCAGTGAATCGGTCTGTGCGTCGTAGCCCAAGACGGTCGCCGTCCCTGCCGATGGGCGGACGAAATCGAGGAGAATGTCGATGGTCGTCGACTTCCCGGCACCGTTGGGGCCGAGGAATCCGAATATTTCGCCCTTACGTACTGTGAGCGAGACGTTATCGAGGGCAGTGACGTCGCCGTACTGCTTGCCCAGTCCAACGAGCTCGATGGCTACTTCGTCCGAGAGGGTATCACGTCGATACTCTGGTTCACTCATACGCAACAGATAGGATCGGTGACTGCAAGGCATCGCTCACCGTATCTATCCGTGTTTTATATCCCTCTCAAGACGAGCATCTGATCCGGATCGCTCCTTCGCCGCGACACACCGTTTTGGCTCAAGCGATGTATCGAGTGGGTAGCTCTGTTGAAATCCTCAACGATGGTTCCGACATGGGCGGTAAGTGTAGAGTACGTATTTAGCAAATAGCGGGATCTGTCTGGCCAGAGATCACTAGACGCGGTGGTAGAGCCATCAAAGGCAGGAACCAACACAAACGTGTTGTTGAACCGGAGGTCAGATGTACCGGTGAGGTTATCGTCTTGTGAGATGTATAACACGATAGATTATGACTAATGAACAGGGGACGAGTCGAATCACCAAGGGCTACAAGCAGTTGATTAGCGAAGCGGCCGAGGAGGTTGACACGTACTCGACAGCGGATGCTATCGATCGATTCGGTGACGATGACGTAACGTTCGTCGACGTTCGTGACACGACTGAGATTATCGAAAATGGTGAGATACCGGGCGCAATCCATGCACCGAGAGGGATGCTCGAATTTCACATTGACCCCGAAAACCCCTTCTTCATCGATTCGTTCGGAGAGGACTCGGAGTTCATCTTCGTCTGTGCCATCGGGAGTCGGTCGATACTTGCCGCCCAACGTGCCAAAGAGATGGGACTGGGTCGAGTTGCGACCATTGAGGGAGGGGCCAACGCTTGGAAAGAGGCGGGTGGCCCAGTCGACGAGCCCCGTCCGTCGATGTGATACAGGATTACAGGTTTAACCGGTCGTGACTCAGTTCTCCTCCTCGCCAAGCGGAAAGTCGTCACTCTTTGCTCTGACTCACGCGTAACGCATCGGCGATCAGGGTATGCTGTGCCCGGCGCAGGCGGTCGGAGAACGACTGAGCTGAAATCCCCAGTTCCTCGGCCACGTCGGCCATCGAAACGTCCCGAGGTAGATTAAAGAAGCCCATTTCCCAGGCCGTAATCAGCGCCTCCTGTTGCTTGGTAGTGAGCCCGAATCGACTGCCTGCCTTGGTATAGGTCATCTCGTGCAGACGTACCAGTTCGAACGAGAAGTCGTGGTCACGAAGGGCTGTGGTGAATGTACTGATCTGTGTGTGAGCATCGAAACGCATCCGGAGAAGCCATCCGCTCACATCGCCACTCGCGTTGAGAATTGAGGCCCCATCCCTCGTGTATTCGTGTACGAGCGTTTCGACTCGGTCCCGCCACTGTGCCCGGTATATTCTTCCCTGCTTCGCTTCATGAACACTCTGGAGCGAATCGACCGAGTCGTCCGTGCGGGCGGCAGTTTCGAAGGTAGTGTTCGACACGCCTGAGACGGCGAAGTACGGGCACAGGTGTTCTTTGTTCGAGGCGACATCCTGGTCGATATCGACGACCGTCTCTGGTTCGGCCGCGAACGTCTCGGAGAGTGCAAGGGCGCTCGGTGGAACGCGAAACTCTCCGAAGAAGCTCATGGAGAAAAACTTCTCAGCCAAGCTGAATAACTGTTCGGGAGCGTGCCTGCAGTGGCGAAAGAGGGGGCCTGGTTCGGTGCCGCGATGGGTAGTCCCTCTCGTCGGAGATCGTCACCGGGGGCTCACGACACTCCAAGAAATACCGTCGTGATTCTGCCGAATAATCGAGCGGCCTGGTTGAAGACGTAGGCGGTAGCCCCGAGTGTAACGATGCCGATGGGAACTGCTACGATCGCTTCCGGGAACGTATCGATCGTCCAGACACCGAGCTGAAGGCCTGGTTCGACACGGGAATAGGTGAGTGGGGCCGTAAGCAGCCCGAATGAGAGGGTCAGCCCTGTCACGACGAGCGCGAACGATGCGATTCCGATTGGGAGCTTCACAAACAGATAGCAAAGCCCCATCCACGTTGAACGCGCCAGCAAGCAAGTCCTCGCTCGTGGCCAGATATCTTCTTCGGCCCCAGTATCCACATCGTCGGGCGGTTGAATGGTAAGCCCGAGGAGGTCGTTTGCAAGACCGCGCTCAAACGATGCCAGCCTGCGACTCCCAACTACGACAGCGATCAAGAGTGGAATTCCGAGTAGCGTAATTACGAGGCCGATTCCGAGTGCCAATCCAGTCGTTAACAGGACAAAATATAGTATTCCGAAGGGGAACGCCAGCAGGAGATAGAGGAGATTTCGGTATGTCTGGGGGTGGATGACTGATCCGAGCGTCTGACTCAATAGTGACTGCTGTCGGCGATCCTCGGACGTGTGAATTGTTCGTGACATGATGTTTTGTGGTATACCTCTAAATATCAGTCCTACCCAGATATCCGTTCCAGAGTATCAGGACTGATCTCGGCTTCACCACCAGCTTGAGCGGCACGTCGATCCTGCCAGAGGAGCCATAGCCCCATCAGGCCGACCACGACTGACAGGCCGAGATACGCGAGGACGAACATCGTTGTTGCCTCAGCACCGATCGTGGCGGGGACCAGCGGAAGAGTGATGTCGGCAGCAACGTGCCAGACGACGAGCGGCCAGAGGCTCCCCAGTCGGAACGCAACAGCTGCCAGCCCGATCGCCATCGGAATCATCAGGAGGACCCCGATCAGCCAGTCACCGACCGATGCACCGAAGATCACCTGCGAAATGTGGGATAGTGCGAATAGCGCCGCAGTCACGAGGGCGGCGAACAATCGTCCCCTCGATTCGAGCGCACAGAGTAACACTCCTCGGTAAAGAAGTTCTTCGCTGAGACCAGCACCCAGTGCGCTCCCGACGACGATGACGAGCAACGCGGCCCACCCGGACAGTGTCGCCCCTTCAGTGAGCGAAACATCGGGAATGGCGATCCCAAACGCGAACGGGAGGGCCACGAACCCGAATAGCGGCACGAGATACACTAGCGCACGGCGATTGATCGGTGCGGTCAGACGGATCTTGCCCCACCAGCCGAGCCACGCGACGAGCCCGATGACGAATGCGACCAAGATCCAGTTGTTGATCAAGGAGACGCCATCGAGCGTGAGGCTCGGGAATACGGCGCCCAGTATGTATCGCGTGGCGATGAATAAGGCGACGATGAACCCGAGGGTTCCGACCGCGAAGCTCAGCGGGCGACGCTCGACGAAGGTTGTCATAGGAATAGAGACGTCTGAACAGCGCAAGTGTTCTCGCACCGTACTCGTCCGTGTTTTATATACTCGGTTGGCACCATCCGTGCCGTCCGACAACGAAAAGACGGATATCTCGAGCGGTAACTTCAGTCCTCGCCAGGGCCGAACTGTTCAGCCAGGAACCCCCGGATATGGTCGGTTACACGTTCCTGGCCAGTGGTCGAGAGGTAGTGCCGTTCGCCAGTCTGGGTGAGACATTCCACGAGTGCTGATAACGTCTGCTCGACACGCGGACGAATTCGACTCGCCGGGAAGAACGGGTCCCGTTCTCTCAAGATGACCAAGGTCGGCGTGTTGAACGTGGCCAGGTCTGCCGGGTCGTCCGGACCGGCGAATGAAGCCTGAAGATCGCCCGTCCGGAGTGTTTGCCCGACAGTCTCGATGACGACGTCGTCGACGGTTTCTATCGGATCACTAAACTAGGGGCCAGGGCACGAGTCAACAGCCCTCGTCGTGGGACCACCCGATATGCCAGCGACAGAACGACGATTCGAGCGAGAGCCGAAGAGAGGGGAGTGCCGAACCCTGCGGGAGCGACCAGTACGGTTGCAGTGATTCGGTCAGGGGCGTGAACTGCCGCCTCCTAGAGAACTCCCCCACCGTGAGAGATCCCGACCATGGCTGCCTGATCGGTTCCGAGACCATCGGTCACGTCGACGACCCACGGACCGTACTCGTCGGGTTCGTGCGGGTCGCTCCAGCCGGGCTGTCCGGGCGTATCCGGCGCGATGAGGTAGTACTCGCTGGAAAGTTCCTGAACCCACGCGAGGGTCACCGGATTCGTGACGTTGCCGCCCTGGAACACCACTACCGGCGGTGCAGTTGCATCCCCAGCAGTCAGGACGTGCGTTCGGCCTGCACTGGTCTCGACCCACCGGTCGGTAACGGGAACGTCGAGGAGTGCGCTGATGGCGTCGTCGTAGAGGTCCCCGAACCGAGACACGCTGGCAGGCCGAATACCACCGTCGACCGCGCCAGCAGTTGGCTCGGAGACTCCCGTGTTGTCGGTGGCGATCAGTTCGTGACCGGAGCGAACTCGTGTATTCATACCAGAGACACGTCGAGCGACGCGATATAGTTGCGTGGCCAGTAGTACGCATAGTGACCTATCCCCCCGATCAAGACTGTAGCCGCGCTACGTGTACGCCTAGATCACTACTGGTTTATCATCTCTACCCCCCCTCATAGCGGTGGATATGTCCTCAGAAGCCGTTTTGACAGATGTAGAGCAGTCACTCGTCGCCACCGTCACCACTGAGACTGTCGCGGGTCACGAGATCATGGAGGTGCTCGGTATCTCCCGGGGTAACACTGTCCGGGCACGGAATGTGGGACGCGATATCACCCAGGGGATTCGGAATCTCGCTGGCGGCGAACTCAAGGCCTACTCGACGTTGCTTGCCGATGCCCGAGATCAAGCAATCGAGCGGATGGAAGCGGACGCACTTGATATGGGAGCGGACGCCGTCGTGAACGTCCGCATGGAAACGTCGGAGGTCACCCAGGGCGCGTCGGAAGTGATCGCCTACGGCACAGCTGTCAAACTCGCCTAAAATACTCCGTGTCGCTCTTTCCCGGCCTACGATCCATATGCATTGAGAGCGCCGGTCTCAACTACCAGGAGGGGACTCCTTGATATAGCGATTATTGATTTATCGAGAGTGTCATTCGTCGAGATTCGAACCGAGTCCTCGAGCTTCCAGCACCTTATTCGCGACCTCTTCGGCGTGATCCGCGAGGACACGAAGCGCTGCGTCGTGGAGTTCTCGCTTCGACGTATCGCGGACGTCGTGGCGCCGTAGGGTGGGCTCAACGTCTATCGCCAGCGCGTCCTCGAACTCGTCCCACGCGCGTTGTCGGGCGTACAGCGGACGTTGTTTCGCTTCCTCGAACCCGAACGCTGGTTCGGAATGTGGCGAAGTGTCCTCACTTGTACTGGAAGATGATCCACGGGTTCCCGTCTCGTCCTGGCGGCGATTCTCGGAGTGTGAGCCCGGATCAGCGGTCAGATCGGCCTCTGTGACCGACGCGTCGACCGGTTCAGACGCGTCTCGTTCCTCCGCTGCATCCTGGGTTTCGGATTTCTCGTCCTCTGCTTGTTCTGCCTGGTCCAGATCGTCGAACGCCATCAGGCCACCACCTCACGCTCGCGAACCACGCCGCCGGTTTCGACGATCGCGGCCAGTTCGCCGTAACAGGAGAGTTGATCGCAGCTGGCGTCGTAATCGCGCAACGGGAGCCCCGCGTCGTTGGCGTCGTCGATCGCCGATCGATAGCGGATCCCGGGGAGCGGACCGTCGTACGTCCCCCCGTCGATCGCCGCCCAGTCCTCGTCGGAGATCCGACAGAAGTTCGGAACGACGGAATCGGCGATCCCCATCGAGTTGATCTCCTCCAGAAGCGCGCGATCGCGTCGGTCCTGGTCCAGTCGTTGCGATAAGCCCGACGGAACGACCGCGAGGATGTCCAACTCGAAGTACTGGCGCGCTTCTTTCACCAGCCGATTGACCGTGTTGTGGATGCCGGAGTCGTATCCCGTCTCCGGACGCACGGGGATAATGAGGTTGTTCGTCGCGTACAGGGCGTTTTCGTTGAGTTTCCCCTGGTTGGCGGGGCAGTCGACGACGATGTAGTCGTACTCGTCGCCGAGCAACGGCTCGACGACACGGGTGTTCAACCGCGTCGAACCACCCATCGCGTTCTTCAGTTGGGTCTGTACGTCCTCGAGGTCCTGATGTGCCGGAAGGAGGTCCAGACCGTCGACGACAGAGACGATCGCATCGCGTACGTCCCCGTCTTCGAGGAGGACCTCGTGAACGTGGTTCGTCTCGGCTTCGTACTCTTCGATAAAGCCGAGATTCTGCGTCATGTGACCGTTGTCGTCGAGATCGATGACGAGCGCGGACTCGTTCCGATGTGCCAACTCGCGCGCGAGGTTGATCGCGGTCGTCGTCTTCGCGAAGCCACCTTTGAGAACGCCGACCGCGACGGCGCGAGGTTGAGTGTCGTGTTCTGACATGGGATCACCTTCGTCGGCCACCGAGCGACGACGCCAGTGTGAGACAGGTAGCTGAGCGAGGTACCTCACCTCGTTCAAAATAGGCACCTATTCCGAAGTTTGTGCCTATTTTGTGTTCCACACCGGCCGTTGGATCGACGGGACGACATCGATCTGCCCGGTTACCGTGTTGTAGTCAGGGGTATCAGCGGATCATACAAGAAGGTACGCAAGACATCTGAGCCAGAAACCCGAGGTGAACCATCGAAGCTACCTATCTCAGCTAAGGTAGCTACGATAGGTAACTCACCTTCAACAGGTAAGTCACCTCCAATAGAGAAGATATCAATCGCAGGTACAGGAGGTGAGCCAACCACGCAAGGCACGCATCGTTCAGCCACACATTCTGAAAGAGCTAAGATAGGTGGGATAGCTATCTGATGTATCTTAGCTATTGTTCGTTGGTGAGAGGGATTCACAACCCGTGAATTGGTACGGAAGTGTGAGACTCGCGGCGTCAGCCACGCACCCGAGACAGATATTGGTCAGAGGCAAGTACAGAGGGTACGGAAGAATAGGTGAGATATCTACCTTAGGTACCTTACCTATCGGACGATTGGTGGGAGAGCATCATAACAGACACATGGACCAGAAGTTCGAGATCTGCATTGATACCCGCAAACCCGAGACAAGCAGTGTACAGAGGAAGACTAT